>NZ_JAMZBC010000101.1 GCF_024158715.1 Halomonas sp. 707D7
CCCTTGAAGATATTCCTGACCGCCAGCGCCGAGGAGCGCGCCCGTCGGCGGTTCCAGCAGTTGCAGGCCGCCGGCGTAAATGCTAGTCTTTCGAGTCTTTTGAAGGAGATTCAGGCACGCGATGCACGCGACACGCAGCGCAGCGTGGCCCCGCTCAAGCCGGCAGATGATGCCGTCACGCTTGATACCACGCGCCTGAGTATACCGGAAGTGGTTGATCGGTTGATCCAGCTGCTGGCCCAGAAAGGGCTTGCAGACGGGCACTGACTCTCCCTTGCGGCGTTTTTGGGAAGGTGTCACGACATGGCAGGGCGGCAGTTCATATGATCCTTCATATCGGAGAGCCCGGTCAGGTCCAACCAGCGCTAACACCCCCGAGAGCTGAGTTACATAGGCCCGTACTCGCTGGTGGTACGGAGAAGGCGTCATGCCTCAACAACGTTGATCACGTAGGAAAACCATGAGCGAAAGCTTTGCTGAACTGTTTGAACAGTCTCTTAACGACATCAACATGGAGCCGGGCGCCATCGTCGCGGCCCAGGTTGTCGACATCGATGGTGACTGGGTTACCGTCAATGCCGGTCTGAAATCCGAAGGCCAAATCCCCGCGGCCCAGTTCCGCGATGAAAACGGCGAACTCAACATCGCGATCGGCGACGACGTCCACGTGGCGCTCGAAGCGGTCGAAGATGGCTTCGGCGAAACCCGTCTGTCTCGCGAAAAAGCCAAGCGTGCTGAAGCTTGGAAGATTCTGGAAGCGGCCTTCGAGAAAGACGAGATCGTCAAGGGCGTGATCAACGGTAAGGTCAAGGGCGGCTTCACCGTCGACGTCGACTCCATCCGTGCCTTCCTGCCGGGTTCTCTGGTCGACGTTCGTCCGGTTCGCGACACTGCGCACCTGGAGAACAAAGAGCTCGACTTCAAGGTCATCAAGCTCGATCCGAAACGCAACAACGTCGTCGTCTCTCGCCGTGCCGTGCTCGAAGCCGAGAACAGCGCCGAGCGTGAAGCGCTGCTCGCCACCCTCCAGGAAGGCCAGCAGATCAAGGGTATCGTCAAGAACCTGACCGACTACGGCGCCTTCGTCGACCTCGGCGGCGTCGACGGCCTGCTGCACATCACCGACATGGCCTGGAAGCGCATCAAGCATCCGTCCGAGATCGTGGCCGTAGGCGACGAGATCAACGTCAAGGTGCTGAAGTTCGACCGCGAGCGCAACCGCGTATCGCTGGGCCTCAAGCAGCTGGGCGAAGATCCGTGGGTCAACATCAAGGCGCGCTACCCGGAAGGCACCAAGGTGCAGGCCGTGGTGACCAACCTGACCGACTACGGCTGCTTCGCGGAGCTGGAAGAGGGTGTCGAAGGTCTGGTTCACGTTTCCGAAATGGACTGGACCAACAAGAACATCCACCCGTCCAAGGTCGTGCAGGTCGGTGACGATGTCGAAGTCATGGTTCTGGACATCGACGAAGAGCGTCGTCGTATCTCCCTGGGTATCAAGCAGTGCACCGCCAACCCGTGGGAAACCTTCAACGCCGAGTACAACAAGGGCGACCGCGTTTCCGGTACCATCAAGTCGATCACCGACTTCGGTATCTTCATCGGTCTGGAAGGTGGCATCGACGGCCTGGTTCACCTGTCCGACATCTCCTGGACGGAAACCGGCGAAGAAGCGGTTCGTCATTTCAAGAAGGGCGACGAAGCCGAAGCCGTCATCCTGTCGATCGACCCGGAGCGCGAGCGCATCTCGCTGGGTATCAAGCAGATGGATTCCGATCCGGTCGCTGAATACCTCTCCGTCAACGACAAGGGCAGCATCGTGACTGGCCGTGTCGTCGAAGTCGACGCCAAGGAAGCTCACGTTGAGCTGGCAACCGACGTCATCGCCGTGCTGAAAGCGTCTGAAATCAGCGCCGATCGCGTCGAAGATGCGCGTAACGTGCTGAGCGAAGGCGACAGCGTCGAAGCACGTATCGTCAACGTCGATCGCAAGAGCCGTCAGATCAATCTGTCGATCAAGGCGAAAGAGCAGGACGACACGCGTCAGAACATGAAGAAACTGCGCGAGCAGGATGCCGAAACTGGTGGTGCCACCACGATCGGTGACCTGATCAAGCAGCAGATGGGTCAAGACTAAACGTCACGACTCCATGTTAAAAGACGCCACCTTCGGGTGGCGTCTTTTTTTGTATCGATGAAATCTATCGGTAGTGAAAGGTTTCAGCCAGTAGCCAAGTTTGGATATTAAACTCCAGATATAAAAAAACGATTAGTAAATAGCTCGAGATCAACTAGACTATTGTCAATTAGAGTAAATAAAGTAATAATGGCAGCGCCTCCAGGCGACTTGAAGACCGTTAAAACAATGCAGTGTCTCTGGTTCGTCTCATCTCTATTCTGAAGGAATCCCCATGTCACTTCTTAATGAATATATTCAAAAAGAGCAGCAGTTAAAGCAGCTTCAGGAAGATCTTCAGCGTCTTGAAGGAGATCAGCGATTGAAGAGTGAGCTGGAATTCAAGTCCAAGCTTGAAGCGCTGATGAACGAATTCGGCAAGCGTCCTGCAGATGTCGTGGCACTTCTCGAGCCCTCTGGTGAACAGCGTAGCGCAGCTCCGAAGGCCGCCGCTTCTTCCAGCCGTCGCAAGCGCCGTTTGAAGGTCTACAAGAATCCGCACAACGGTGAAGTCATCGAAACCCGTGGTGGCAATCATAAAGGCCTGCGTAGCTGGAAGGACGAATACGGTGAAGAAACCGTCGAGTCCTGGCTTCAGCAGGATAGTTAAAGCTAGTGCCGGTAGCCTGAACAGGGCACCGGCATTTTTACATTCAAGATGTCATTTTCCTGAAGCGATTCGCACCCTCGATTTTATGTAAACGTTTTCATTCAGTGCACGTTGCTTCATCGATGTTTAATGAGTAGGGCCCGGTCAGGCTTGCGTTCGATTAGATATCGGTCAATTCCGGGCTTCATTCACTCGAATGCAGCAAGACGACGATTACCGCAGTCGTACTGTTCTTCGCTCTAGCGGCTATACTCATTATTGCCAGATCAGCGCTTTCTTTGGGTGCAAGCAGTCGTCTTCATTTCTGTGGATGACTCACTCTCGCTGGCGCCTCGCCATGAGAAAAGTCTGGTCAAGGGCGTTTCTCGCTTGGCGATTCGATGTTCGTACACCGCTGGCGTGTACCTGTAGCACTATGCTCCATGCGTGAAGTCACTCCTTGCCCAGGCACGTGTTCGAATGGACCAGCGTTGTCCGTCGGCGGGGAGTGTATCGCTACCTATTCTTGGCTCTCTTCTTAAGTAAGGTGTAAATGTAAGGTCGATGAAATATCAAAAGGCACACAAACAGCTGGACGAGCGCGACAAGCTGCGCAAGTTTCGTGAATTGGACGACGCTTTCGCTCAGGCGCTGAAGCAGCTCGAGGAGCCCGGCAATCATTTCGATATACCTACTGGTCCCCCGGTGCGCTCGCTCGCGGACCTGGAAGAGCAGGAAAGAAAAAGCCAGGCGCAGGAACGCGAGCGGCTCTTCGGTGAACGGCTAAAAGCACTTTGCAAGGAGTATGGCTACAGTGCCAAGGCCGTGAAGGGGCTGGTGGAATTGCTGGTGCATCATGGGCGCTGGGATCTCGAAACCACGCCGGTCGTGACGCTCAGCGGTAGCGATAGACCCGCAGGCTAGGCAGGAAAGGTTCTGACTCGAGTTTCTCGTCACGTCGCTTGGCGCGTGTGCGCGTTGCGGGCGCCTGCATGGAAGGCGCCTTGATATGCGGCAGACGCGTCTCCTGCGCAGGCACTACCAGCGGCATGGCAATATTCATGGCCTGGCGGGTATGGCCGTCGAGCAGCGGCTCGACGAAGAACAGGTTGGCACGCATCAGCGGTGCCTGGGCCTGTACCTGCGCCAGGGTTTCATCGCTTGGAAGGCCCGCGAGCTTTTTCAATTGAATGCGCACATGGGCGGCGTCAGTATCGAGTGCCAGCAGCCTGGCCTCGGCCTGCTGAACGCTCAGCTTCTTGATCGAGCGCCCGCTCGTGTACCACGCCAGGCGTACGCGGGCCACCGGTGCCGGTGCGGTGGGCAGATGGCGCCAGCACTGCTTGAGATGAAGTCTCGCCATCGCGGTCTTGCGCAGCACGTCCCCCACGCGCGGATGACGCGCCGGCAAGCGCGCCTTGGCTTCGCTCAGGGCGCTGGGTGAAAGCGCCTTGATGTGCCCCAGCAGCTCGCTGATGGCACTCTTGGCCACGTTGACACCTGCCACCGCCTCGAGCAGCGCTTCATCGGCGGCGATCACGCCGATGTAGTTGCGCGTCTCGCGCCCATCCTGTCCCTCTTCGTGCCACATGTCGAGCAGCGCCTCGCGAAACCAGCCGATGTCGGCGGGGGCATCCAGCCGCCAGGTCGGCGGTCGGGTGGCTTCGTAGAGCGTCGAAGCCCGATCGATGGCCTCGAGCAGCGCATCGAAGCGCGCGTCGAGCTCGTGATAAAGGCGGTAAGCAGTAGGTTCAGGGCGCGTCATGAAGGGCTCAGCTCAGTGGTGCGTCCTTGTCGGCCTGGGCGAGCAGCGTCTCGATGTCGGCCTCGTCCATGGCCGATTCGCCGCCAATGCGGTGTGATTCATCCGCCCAGGCGCCCAGGTCCAGTAGCTGGCAGCGTTTGCTGCAGAAAGGGCGGTAGGCGCTGTCCGGTGTCCAGGAAACCGGTTTGGCGCATTGCGGGCAGGGTACTTCGAGCGGTGAATCGTTGGCCGGTGACATAACACTCCTAGGCGGTGGAACTCAGATGACGGTAGCGCTGGTCGAGCAGGGCGACCTTGGCCACGAGCGATGCCGGGTCGGCCTCGTTGTCGATCACGTCGTCGGCACGTGCCAGCCGCTCTTCCCGAGAGAGCTGGGCGGCCAGGATGGCATCGACCTGTGCTTCGCTGACCCGGTCGCGGCACAGCGTGCGCTCGCGCTGTGTCTGCATACTAACATCTACCACCAGCGTACGCGCGACCAGCGCGTTCTGACCCGACTCGAACAGCAGTGGCGACACCAGTAGTACGTAGGGCGCAGCCCTTTCGAGCCGCGCCAGTTTCTCCTCGAGGCGCTGGCGAATGCGCGGGTGGGTGACGGACTCGAGCCAGCGCCGCTCTTCGGGCGCGTCGAAAATCCGTGCGCGCAGCGCTGCGCGATTCAGCGTGCCATCCTCGAGGCGCACGCCGTCACCGAAGTGAGTGAATATCTCGTCGAGTGCCGGCTCGCCGGGCATGACCACTTCACGAGCGACGTCGTCGGCATCCACGTAGGGAATCCCGATGGCCGCGAAGGCGCGTGCCACGGTGGATTTTCCCGAGCCGATACCGCCTGTCAAGCCAACGATCATGAGCGTGATTCCAGTAGCCAGGTGCCTCGATCAGGCGCCAAGGCGCATGTACAGGGGGAAGAGTTCGTCGCCGGCCAGGAGACATGTCCAGCCGGCCAGCGCCAGGAAAGGGCCGAAGGGCAGCGGCTTGCCGCGCAGAGTGGGCGAAAACGCCTGGGCAGCAAGCCCGACCACGGCACCCAGTCCCGCCGAAAGCACCAGCAGCAGCGGCAAAAAGGGCCAGCCAAGCCATGCGCCCAGCGCGGCCAGGAGCTTGAAGTCGCCATAGCCCATGCCTTCCTTGCCGGTGACCAGCTTGAACAGCCAGTAGAAGCTCCACAGGCTCAGATAGCCCGCCATGGCACCGATCACCGCATCGCCGAGCATGAACGGCTGGAACAGAAGCTGATAGACAAGGCCAAGCCACAAGAGCGGCAGCGTCAGGGCATCCGGCAGCAGGTAGGTGCGAAAGTCGATCACGGAAAGGGCCAGCAGCACCAGGCACGCCGCGTAGATGAATAGCGCCTGGGGCACCGCGCCATAAAGCGCCAGTACCGTGATCGCGAGCAGGCCGCCGGCGATCTCCACCAACGGGTACTGCATGCTGATGGGCTGATCGCACTGCGCACAGCGCCCGCGCCGCTTGAGCCAGCCGAAAAGCGGCAGGTTGTCGTGCCAGGCAATCGGGGTTTCGCAGCGCGGGCAGAGCGAGGCAGGCGTGGCGAGATTGAAACGAGCAACAGACTCGGCGGGCATCTCGAGGGCCTCGAGCGCTTCGCCTCGCCAGCGGCGCATCAGCATCACCGGAAGGCGCGTGATCACCACGTTGAGGAAGCTGCCAAGGCAAAGCCCGACGACGAAGACCAAAGCGTAAAGGATGGCTGGCGGTAAACCCATGGTGCTCCAGAGGCGCGGGGAAATTTAGAGGGCGGTGCCGATCTCGAAGATGGGCAGGTACATGGAGACCACCACGCCCCCGACCAGCAGGCCCAGAACCACGATTATAACCGGTTCCATCAACGAGGTGAGGGTATCGACCTTGTTTTCGACCTCTTCCTCGTAATAGTCCGCGACCCGGTTGAGCATCGCGTCGAGGGAGCCTGCCTCTTCGCCGATGTTGACCATTTGGACCGCCAGCGGCGGGAAGCGGTTGGTCAGGCGCATGGCAAAATGCAGTTGCTGGCCAGTCGTCACGTCCTGGCGCACCTCGTCGATCGCCTTCATGTAGACCCGGTTGTCCGCAGCTCCGGAGGCGGTCTCGAGCCCTTCGATCAGGGGCACGCCGGAACTGAACGTGGTGGCGAGCGTACGGGTGAAGCGCGAGACGGCGGACTTGTGCAGGATATCGCCCAGCACCGGCAGACGCAGCATGAACTGGTCGATGCTGAAGGCAACGCTCTCAGAACGCCGAGCGGCGGCCTTGAGCAGCACGATGGCGCCGATGATCAGCGCGAGCGCCGGCAGCCAGAAAGCCTGGGCGAGCTCGGAAAAGCGCACGGTCAGCTGGGTCAGCATGGGAAGCTCGGCGCCGAAGCCCTGGAACATGCTTTCGAACTCCGGCACTACCACCACCAGCAGCACCATCGTCACCCCGACCCCGATGGTCATGACCGCCCCCGGGTACCACAGCGCCTTCTTCACCCGCGCCTTGAGAGACGCGACCTTCTCCTTGTAGGTAGCGACCCGTTCGAGCATCTCGTCCAGGGCGCCGGCCTGCTCGCCGGCGCCGACCAGGTTGACGAAGAGTCGGTCGAACTGGCGCGGATGCTTGGCCATCGCCTGAGAGAGACTGTCGCCGGAGGAGACGTCGCGCATGATCTGCTGAGTGAGCTCCACCATGGCGGGTTTCTTGACGCTTTCCGAGATCGCCTGCAGCGCCTGGAGAATCGGGATGCCGGCGCGCATCATGGTGGCCATCTGGCGGGCGAACAGCGTGATGTCGACGCTCTTGACCTTGCCGCGCCCATTGAGGCTGCTGCGCTTCTGGATACGCATCGCGCTGATGCGCTGCTTGGCGAGCTGCTCGACCACCTCCTCGCGGGTGCGGCCGATCAGCTCTCCCTTCATCACTCGCTCCTGGGGGCCCTTGCCCTGCCATTTCCAGCGGTGCAGGGGGGCAAGTTTGGTGCGCGCTTTCGCTTTGGCCATCACCGCGGTTACTCCTTGCTGATCCGGTTGACTTCCTCGAGGCTGGTGCTGCCGTCCAGCACCCGGTTGAGACAGCTCTGGTAAAGGCTCGAATGGCCTTCACGGCGGGCGAGCTGGTCGATCTCGATGGCATTGCCGTCGCGCATGATCAGGTTGCGCATGGCGTCGCTGATCGGCAGTACCTCGTAGATGCCCACGCGCCCCTTGTAGCCCTGGGTGCACTGTTTGCAGCCCACGGCCCGGTAAAGAGTGGCGTCCTCGAGCTGCTCGGCGGTGAAGCCGGCTTTCTTGAGCGCCGCCATGGGAATGTCCGCCGGGGTCTTGCAGTGTGCACACAGCCGCCGCGCCAGTCGCTGGGCGATGATCAGGGTCACCGAGCTTGCGATGTTGTAGGAGGCGACGCCCATGTTGGCCAGGCGCGTCAGGGTTTGGGCCGCCGAGTTGGTATGCACGGTGGAGAGCACCATATGGCCGGTCTGGGCGGCCTTGACGGCGATCTCGGCGGTTTCCAGGTCACGAATCTCGCCGACCATCACCACGTCCGGGTCCTGACGCAGAAACGCCCGCAGGGCGCTGGCGAAGTTGAGCCCGATCTTGGGCAGCACGTTGACCTGGTTGATGCCGGATACCTTGATCTCCACCGGATCCTCGGCAGTACAGATGTTGCGCTCGATCTCGTTGAGCATGTTGATGCCGGTGTAGAGGGTCACCGTCTTGCCGCTGCCGGTGGGGCCGGTCACCAGAATCATGCCCTGGGGGCGCGTCAGCGCGGTTTCGTACTCTCGCTGCTGCTCGGGGCTGAAGCCGAGCTGCTCGATCCCCAGGCGTACCGAGGAGGGATCGAGTATCCGCAGTACCAGCTTCTCGCCGTACACCGTGGGCAACGAGTTGACGCGAAAGTCGATCGAGCGAGTGCGCGAGAGCTGCAGCTTGATCGCGCCATCCTGGGGGAGACGGCGCTCGGAGATGTCCAGCCGCGCCATGATCTTCAGGCGCGCCGCGATCCGGTCGCGCATCGCGAAAGGGGGCTTGGCGATCTCGATCAGCATGCCGTCGATTCGAAAGCGCACCCGGTACTGGGCCTCATAAGGCTCGAAGTGAATGTCCGAGGCGCCCCGGCTGATGGCATCGAGCAGCACCTTGTTGACGAACTTGACCACGGGAGCGTCGTCCTTGCTGCCGGCGCTGCTCTCCAGGTCGATCTCTTCGTCTTCCTCGGTCACGATGTTGAGCTCGGCCACGGCGTCATCCACGCCGTCCAGCTCGTCGAGCAGGCTGCGCTCGTTCTGCGCCACGTAATGAGCCAGGTTGCTGCGGATCTGATCGATCGGGGCCAGCACGCCATCGACGCTCAAGTTGGTGGCGAACTGCAGCTCGTCGAGCTGGGTGAGAGTGGCAGGATAAGGCACCGCCACGGTCAGGCGGTGGCCGTGGCGCGCCAGCGGCAGCACGTTGAGCCGGGTGAGCAGCTTGACCGGGTAGTCGCTGGCCGGCGGCAGCGCCTTGAGCCTGACCGCCTCCAGGTCGACCACCGGCAGGCCGTACTCCCAGGCGGCGGCGAGCACGGCGTCTTTCGAGGCCACCAGGCCACTCTCCACCGCATGCTCGAGAAACGAGAGCTCGAGCGCGGCGGCGCTTTCGTCGGCGACCTCCGCCTGCGCCTGGGTCAATGCGCCGTGGTCGATCAGCCGCCTGGCAACGCCGGTCAGCTCGCGGTCGTAATGGGGCTCGTCGAAGGGGGTGGGGCTCATAAGCTTCGCCTGGCAGTAGGGGCGGCAACGAGGGGCAGTTGCCATCAAAACTACTATAGTGCATGTTCCAGCGTCATCAAAAAGCCTGAATAGCGCTGAAAAACGGCTGATAAACCCCAGTTGCCAAGGGATGAGAGCTGGTCTAATGTGAATCCATAACGGGCTAAGCCCCTTTAGCTCACCCCACGACTCTAGGCAAGGGAACCCATCATGCAAACCCCGACCACCTCGCAAGTGCGCCGTTACTACCAGGCTGGCTTCACGCTGATCGAGCTTCTGATCGTAGTAGCTATTATTGGTATTTTGGCCGCTGTAGCAATACCTCAATATGGTAACTATTTAGATAGATCAGCTAGAAGCGCTTGCATGTCCGAGCTAGGATCATTTAGATCTTTGGCAGTGATGGCAAATGCAGATGTCGGAGCTGATGCTGGCGGAAATACTGATGCAAATAATTTCAGCTTTGAAGCTTGTAACGTTAGTGACACACCGGCTGATACAGTTAGGAGTGGAATTGCAGCAAGATTTACTGGGACTAGCGACGCAACTACTAATCAGGTAGTACCTACCTCTAGAGATGGAATAAATGTAGAGGTCACCCCAAGTGGTCAAGTAGTTAGCGGAAATTAATATATATTCAATACTTTCTAAGTAGCGTGTAGCTCTCTCTTTTTTTAAGGTGATAGAGAGAGCTTTAAAATGAATTTCAATATTATTCTTTTAATTTAATAGCCACTGTTACTTAGTGTGTGTTTTTTTAAAGAAATATGTATTTTATCGTTATTTGACTAAATATGCATGTTGTTAAATAGGTATATTGAAAGGGTCAAGGTTAGCTTGTTTAGGTAGAATGCATGCTAAAAAGATTGTTTAAATTGTATTTTTAAATTGTATTATAGATAGATGATTTAGAGCGCCTTGCTTCCCGTGAGAATGAATATGAAATATTTCTGAGATTTTTAAACTATATGAGCAATTTTAAGTATTACGGTCTTATTGTTTTTAAAAAAAGTGACGACTACCAGGCTTGAGCTAGCATACACTATAAAGTATTCATTTAATGACTTAATGTTGTCATTGAATATCGACTAGAGTTTGAAAGAACTCCTGATACATGTGTCTATTTTTAGTCATATTTTTTCCCCAATTTAATACTAAGCTTAACGCTCTGTTCGTAAGGAGTGGATGTATGAAAACCCCTGTTCTAAGCGCTGTCTTGACTGTTTCACTTACATGGAATGCTTTAGCATTAGCCCAACCCGCCCATGCCCCCGCGCACGGCGCACGTGGCCACCAGCAGGATCATCACTCACAAGATAATTATCCCCGTGGTTCCCACCACGAGTCTCACTATCGATCCGATCTCCCCCGTTTCAACGAACAAGATATTCTGCGCATCCTTCGCCAGTACGACGTTCGTGCCGATGATTCGTTGCCGCCGGGCATGCGCAATCGCCTGGCTCAGGGCAAGCCGCTGCCGCCGGGGATCGCCAAGCGTTTCGATGATCGCGTGTATCGCGAGCTTCCCCAGTACCCCGGCTACGAGTGGGAACGAGTGGGTGCGGACGTGGTGCTGATCGAGGCCGCCACGCGCATCGTGGTTGATATCATTACCAACGCCTTGATCCGCTGATGTCATGACACCGCCATCTTCAGCGCCTACCATGAAGCGTTTGAACCTTGAATACGGGAGAGCATATGGCGGTTACCTTGAAGGCGCGCCTGGATGAGGCGGTGCGCATCGCCGAAGAGGCGGGGCGGATGATCACTCAGGCTCGAGCGGAGCAGCGTTTCGACCGGCGCATGAAACAGGGCATCGAGCTGGTCACGGATGTCGACGTGGCGGTGGACACCTTCATCAGCGAGGAGCTTGCGCGCTGTTTCCCCGGTGAGGCGCGCCTGAGCGAGGAGCTGAGCCCCGAGCAGGCCACGGGGCGGGAAGAGGCGCTATGGGTGGTCGATCCGATCGATGGCACGGTCAACTTCGCCCAGGGGCTTCGCCACGTGGCGGTCTCGATTGCCTGGCTCGAGCGCGGCGTGGGCAAGGTCGGAGTAGTGCATGCGCCGTTTCTCGACGAGACCTTCACCGCGATGGAGGGGGACGGTGCCTTCTGCAACGGTCGCGCCATCGCGCCGAGCGGCGCCGATGCGCTGGCCACGACACTCGTGGGCACCGGTTTTCCCTATGATCGCAGTGCACGCAAGGCACTGATGCCCCGTTTGGAAGCAATTCTCACTCACTGCCAGGACATCCGACGCAACGGCGCGGCAGCGCTGGATATCTGCGATATCGCCTGCGGGCGCCTCGATGCCTACGTCGAAACCGTCTCGCCCTGGGACTTCGCCGCAGGCTGGGTCATCGCCCGGGAAGCGGGGGCTACCGTGGGGAGGCTGGTAGACGTGCCGCCGGGGTTTTCCGAAGACCTTTACCCGCAGCAGCTGCTGATCACCGCGCCCGGCGTTTTCGACGAGATGAAGACGCTGCTGGTGAGCGTGCAATAGCACGATTGGCAAGCATTTGATAAGAAAGCTTAAAAAGGTCTTTTCATTTGCGCCGTTTAGCGCTAGTATACGCTCCGTTCTGAGGCGATAAGCCAACGGACATCGGAGTGTGGCGCAGCTTGGTAGCGCGTTGCAATGGGGTTGCAAAGGTCGCAGGTTCGAAT
>NZ_JAMZBC010000102.1 GCF_024158715.1 Halomonas sp. 707D7
GCGCGTCACGTTCAGCCGCTGTATTGGCTTGAAGTCATGTGCGAGTACCTCATCAATCGATGAGGGCAGGCTTGCGCTGTTCGTATCGTGCTGGGTCAGCGCATGTAGCCGCGACAGATCATCTAGGCTGTGATGAACGGCGCCCGGGCCGGATAAGCGCCGTCTTCCGGTACTGCCTGGCCCATGATCGTGCTTGGCAGTACCGGTCGGCAAGGCAATGGTCGGCGGTGCAAGCAAGATGGTCGGGTCGATTTCCTTCAATCACCCTGTGGAAATTATTCGCTCCTCAATCGCGGCGCCGGGTTTTAAGCTGTGGGCATTGTGCATCGAGGAGTCCTACATGTCCGTTTCGAACGTTGCTACTCCACGCCGCGTCCTCAAACAGCACCCGGCCCGCCGCGACGATATCGGCGATCTCGTCACCCGGCGACCGTTGCCGGGCTCCGGGCTCGATCAGCTCGACCCGTTCCTGTTTCTGAACCACCACGGTCCGCAGGTGTACCCGGCGAATAACCAGGGCCTGCCGTTCGGGCCGCATCCGCACCGCGGCTTCGAGACGGTGACGTTCATTCTGGAGGGCTCGCTCGCCCATGCCGACAGCGCCGATCACCAGAGCGTGATCCATGCAGGCGGCGTGCAGTGGATGACCGCCGGTAGCGGCATCGTTCACGCGGAGGTGTCGCCGCCAGAATTTCTGCGCGACGGCGGGCCGCTGGAGATTCTCCAGCTGTGGGTCAATCTGCCTTCCCGGCTCAAGATGAGTGCGCCGCGCTACGTGGGGCTCCAGCAGGACGATATTCCCGCCATTGCGCTCAACGGCGGCGCCACGCTGAACCTGATCGCGGGGCAGTGGGGCGAGTACGCCGGCCCCATCGAAACCTTGACCGGCATCTTCATGTCGACGCTGGCGCTGCCCGCCGACAGCCGCGCAACGCTACCCGTGGCGCCGGGCCGCCAGGTGTTTCTCTACGTGGCGGAGGGCGAGGTGAGCGTGGGGGGCGAGCCGGTGACGGCGCACCGTCTGGTCGAACTCGACCGCGAGGGCGACACCGTGGAGATCGCGGCGGCAAGCGGCGCGCGGCTGCTCTTCGGCCACGGCGAGGTGATCGACGAGCCGGTGTTCTCCCACGGTCCCTTCGTGATGACCACGCGCGAGGAGATCGTCGAGGCCATCGACGATTACCAGGCGGGCAAGTTCGGTGGCCTGAACGCCTAGAGCGGCTCGCCTCGGTAGTAGTGCCATAGGAAGAGCGCGCCCACGCTTCTCCAGGGTGCCCAGTGCTCGACGAGCTGACGCGCCCTGGCGGGCGTGGGCTTGTCGTCGAGGCGCTTCAGGCGGCCGAGCGCCACGCGCAGGGCCAGGTCGTCCGCCGGGAAGACGTCCGGGCGTCCGAGCGAGAACATCAGGTAGATCTCCGCGCTCCAGCGCCCGAAGCCCTTGAGAGCCGTGATCGCGGCGACGACCTCCTCGTCGCTCAGGTGCTCGAGATCGTCGGCGCTGAAGGTGCCGGCGAGCTCCGCGTCGGCGAGGCCCTTGGCGTAGCCGATCTTGCGCCAGGAGAGCCCGGCGTCGCGCAGCGCCTGGCCCTCTATCTCGCTCACCGCCCTGGCGTGGAGCTCGGGCAGCACGGTATTGACGCGGCCCATGATCGCCCGCGCCGCCTCGACGGAAAGCTGCTGGCTGACGATGGTCGAGAAGAAGGTGGAAAAGCCTCGGTCGCGCTGGCGCGGAGGCGGCGCGCCCACACCGGGCAGGGCGCGGGCGATGTCGGGGTCGGCCTGGGCCAGCTCGCGCATGGCCTGGGCAATGGTATCCGGTGTCATGAAGCAGTACTCGATGGGCGCTATGCTGTCGAATCATCTTCCAACCTAGCAGGAAACGAGCCGCGACGGGGCGTGTCGCCCGCCCGCTTTCTGATGGCGCGGCTTTATACTTTCGTCTACTTTTGCGATCATCCGACGCAATCGAGTCGATATTCGTTCGGGTGCCCCGGCGCCCATGGAGTCAAGTGTGCAAGAGTCTTCTCAAGGCCAAGCGCGTAGTCCGCGCTTGGCCGAATTTTCGTTAGCGCTGGGTGGTTTCGGCATCGGCACCAGCGAGTTCGTCATCATGGGCTTGATGAACCGCGTGGCAAGCGACCTGGCCGTCTCGGAGCCCCAGGTAGGCTACGCGATCAGCAGCTACGCCCTTGGCGTGGTGGTGGGCGCGCCGATCATCTCGGCGCTGGCCGCGCGAGTGCCCAAGCGGGCGCTGCTGATCGTGCTGATGCTGGTGTTCGCCGTGGGCAACATCGCCAGTGCCATGGCGCCGGGCTTCTGGTCCTTCGTGGGCCTGCGCTTTCTGGCCGGGCTGCCTCACGGGGCCTACTTCGGCGTGGCGGCGCTGGTGGCCGCCGGGGCGGTGCCCATCGATCAGCGGGCGCGGGCGATCTCGCGGGTGATGCTGGGACTGACCACGGCGATCCTCGTGGGCGCGCCGCTGGGTACCTGGGCGGGCAACGTGTTCGGCTGGCAGATCGCCTTCACTGCGGTAGGCGGCATCGCCCTGCTCACCGCCTTGCTGATTCGCCTCTACGTGCCGGTGCAGCCCATCAACACCCAGGCCAGCCCGAAGAAGGAGCTCAAGGCGCTGGTCGATCAGCGCGTGCTGGTGACCATCGCCATCGCCTGCATCGGCTGTGGCGGCATGTTCTCCATCTTCAGCTACGTGATGCCGACCCTGACGCGCCAGGCAGGCATGAGCGAGGCGTTCGGCCCGCTGGTGCTGGTGATCTTCGGCATTGGCTCGATCATCGGCAACCTGGTGGGCGGGCGCATGGCGGACCGGAACCTGATGCGGGCGATTCCCCGCATCCTGATCTGGTGCGCGGTGATCCAGGGGCTCTATTTCGTCGCCGCCAACAACGTCTGGACGGGACTTCTCTGCGTGGGCCTGGTGGGTACCTGCATGGCGCTGGCGCCGTCGCTGCAGACGCGCTTGATGGATGTGGCGGGCGACGCCCAGACCATGGCGGCCTCGCTCAACCACGCTGCGTTCAACGGCGCCAACGCTCTGGGGGCCTGGCTTGCGGGGCTGGCGATCAGCGTAGGCCTGCCCTGGTCGAGCACTGGCCTTGTCGGCACGGGGCTGGCCCTTTGCGGGCTGCTTATCTTCTGGTGGGGCCGCGTGCTCGAAAAGCGCAGCTACCCCGAGGCGAGTACGGTCTGACACGAGTGCACGAACGTCGGCAGGCGTTTTCGCAACGTAAGTTAAACCAGCGTTGGCGCGATTAAAGTGGCAAAGGCGGGTAATTCTTCCTAGGGTATAAGAGTGCAAACCATAAGGAGGTGACCCATGCATACTCAGCTTCTGAAAACGTCTCGCGTCGTGACCCTGGGCGCAATCACTGCCGCCATGCTGGTATTGGCGGGCTGCGGCTCGACCACCGGTGAGCGCGCCACCAGCGGTGCCGGCGTCGGCGCGGCGGTCGGTGCCGGTACGGCAGCGGCGACGGGTGGCAGCATCGGTGGCGGTGCGATTCTGGGCGCGGGCGCTGGTGCCGCCGCCGGCGCACTGACCGACGAAGACGATATCAACCTCGAGTGATTGCTAGAAGCGGCCCTGCGGCCGCCTAGCGACACAGTCGGTAGCCGCGCATGCCCATGTGAAAGTGATCGGCATGCGCGGCGTTGTAGTCTGGCCCCAGCACGTTGCCGAACGTCTTGCAGGCGCCATCCCGCGCTGCCCTGAAGAACTCTCCCGTACTCCCCTCGTCGTCCCAGTCGCTGATCAGCGAAATACGCCTGCCGTTTTCGAACCGAAACCCCGTGACGTCCAGCGCCTCGGCGGTGGCGTGTTCGCTGCGCCGCGCGTTCTCGCGGTTATAGACGTTGCGACACGCAAAGCTTCCCACGTGATCCACCTGGCTGACCCGGCTGCCCATGATCTCCATGGCGGCGGGCTGCAGCTCGTGACGCTCGAACATCACCCAGGCAAGCGCCATGGGGCAGGTGGCGACGAAGCTTCGGTTGAAGCGCACGCTGCTCGAATTCATGCGCACGATGTTGGTCAACGGGCAGCTGGCCGTGGGGGAGTGGTCCGCCACGGCGCTGACGTCGAGCTCGGCCTCGGGCACGGTATCGAGGGCGGCCAGGCAGCCGGCGCGGTCGTTCTCCAGGCGCTTGAGCTTGAACTTGGTGATCGGCGTGATGGGATCGTCGATGTGCAGTGGCGCCCAGGGAGCCCACTGGCGCGGGATCTCGATGATGCCCTTTTGCAGCGCAACGCCCAAGGCGATCACTACCAGCAGGAAGATCGTTGCACGCATGCTTTCTCCTCGTCGAAAGGCGGTGGTGGGGCGCGAGCGCGGCTTTTACTACAGACCCCACGGCAGGTATGCGATACTGCGCGCCATCAGCGCGGCGGCTTGCTCGGTGCGTCCGCCCACGTCAACACTTGTCAACTAGGGAAGCGTTTCATGTCCCAGGGTACGCTGTTTATCATTTCGGCGCCGTCGGGTGCGGGTAAAACCAGCTTGGTCCGCGAGCTGATCGAGAGCGTGGATGGTATCCAGGTGTCGGTGTCGCACACCACGCGCGCGCGGCGCGAAGGCGAGGTGGACGGCGTCAACTACCATTTCTGCCAGGCGCCTGCCTTCGAGGAGATGATCGAGCGAGGCGACTTCTTCGAGCACGCGAAGGTCTTTGATAACTACTACGGCACGTCGCGTCAAGCGGCGCAGAGTCTGCTCGACGCCGGCCAGGACGTGATTCTCGAGATCGACTGGCAGGGCGCCCGGCAGGTGCGTGCCCAGATGCCGGAGGCGGTGTCGATCTTCATCCTGCCGCCGTCGCGCGCCGAGCTCGAGCGGCGCCTGTCGAGCCGCGGCACCGACGAGCACGCGGTCATCGCGCGGCGCATGCGCGAGGCGGTCAGCGAGATGTCGCATTTCGACGAGTACGACTACCTGGTGGTGAACGACGATTTCACCACCGCGCTCTCCGAGCTGCAGGCGCTGGTGATCGGCCGTCGTCTCACCCTCGAGGCGATGCAGAAGCGCCATGCGCCGCTGCTCGAGGCGCTCTTGTCACAGGCGCCCGGCGTCGAGTAATCTATCGGGTCCTATTACCCATTTTCGCTTGGTCGGTAGCGGTCTTGCACACTACCGGCCCGGCGCCGTTCTCAAAGGAAAGCCCCCATGGCGCGCGTTACCGTCGAAGATTGCCTCGAAAACGTTGAAAACCGCTTCAAGCTGGTGATGATCTCCACCCAGCGTGCCCGCCAGCTCGCTCGCGGCTCCCGCGACGCCCAACTGCCCTGGGAGAACGACAAGCCCACGGTGATGGCGCTGCGCGAGATCGCCGCCGGCCTGGTCGATCACTCCGTTCTGGACGAGCCCGTCGAAGCCCCGGTGCGCGCGCGCCCCATCGCGCCCAGCGCCCACCTCGACGACTGAGTCCAGGACTGCTGACGAGGGGCGCGGTACATGTTCACCATCGATGACCTGGCCGATCGGCTCGGCGGCTATCTACCCGCGGACGAGATCCAGCAGGTCAAACGCGCCTTCTACTACGCCGAGCAGGCCCACGACGGGCAGCGCCGCCGCTCCGGCGAGCCCTACGTCACCCATCCGCTGGCGGTGGCCAACATCCTGGCCAACATGCACATGGACCATCAGAGCTTGATGGCGGCCATGCTGCACGACGTGATCGAGGATACCGGCGTCTCCAAGCAGGCACTGTCCGAGCAGTTCGGAAGCTCGGTGGCGGAGCTGGTCGACGGCGTCTCGAAGCTGACCCAGATCACCTTCGAGGACAAGGCGGTCGCCCAGGCGGAGAACTTCCAGAAGATGGTGCTGGCGATGTCCCGCGACATCCGCGTGATCATCGTCAAGCTCGCCGACCGGCTGCACAACATGCGCACCCTCGGGGCCCTGCGGCCGGACAAGAAGCGCCGCATCGCCCGAGAGACGCTCGAGATCTACGCCCGCGTGGCCGCGCGCCTGGGCATCAACACCATCCGCATCGAGCTCGAGGACCTGTCGTTCCAGGCGATCCACCCGATGCGCGCCGAGCGCATCAAGCGCGCGGTGGCCAGTGCCCGGGGCAACCGGCGAAGCGCGATGCGCCAGATCCAGTCCTCGCTTCAGCAGAGCCTCGACGACGAAGAGCTCACGGGCACGGTGATCGGCCGCCAGAAGCATCTTCTGTCGATCTACAAGAAGATGCGCGACCAGCGCAAGCCGTTTGCCGAGATCATGGACGTGTTCGGGTTTCGCATCATCACCGAGGACGTGGCGAGCTGCTACCGGATTCTCGGCGTGGTGCACAACCTCTACAAGCCGGTGCCCGGGCGCTTCAAGGACTACATCGCGATCCCCAAGGCGAACGGCTACCAGAGCCTGCACACCACGCTCTTCGGCCAGCGCGGCATGCCCATCGAGGTGCAGATTCGCACCCGCGAGATGGAGGCGATGGCCAACAACGGCATCGCCGCTCACTGGCTCTACAAGGCGGGCCAGACCGCCCATCCCATCGCCGAGGGCAGCCACGCCCGGGCGCGGGCCTGGGTCAAGGGGCTTCTCGAGATGCAGCGCCACGCCGGCGACTCGCTGGAGTTCATCGAGCACGTCAAGAACGACCTGTTCCCGGACGACATCTACGTCTTCACGCCCAAGGGCGACATCATGGAGCTGCCTCAGGGCGCCACGGTGATCGACTTCGCCTACAGCGTGCACACCGACATCGGCAACAACTGCATCGCCTGCCGGATCGACCGCCACCTGGCGCCGCTCTCCACGCGCCTCGAAAGCGGCCAGACGCTGGAGATCATCACCGCCCCCGGCGCGCGCCCGAACCTCGCCTGGCTCAACTTCGTCTCCACCGCCAAGGCGCGCTCGGCGATTCGCCATGCGCTCAAGCACCAGCAGCAGTCCGAGGCGATCATGCTCGGCCGACGGCTTCTGAACAAGGCGCTGGCCTCCTTCGAGACCAGCCTCGAGGAGCTCGACGAGAGCGTGTTCGAGCAGGCCTTCCAGGAGCTCGACGTGGCTTCCCTCGATGCGCTGCTGGAGTCGCTGGGCCTGGGCAACCGCATGGCCCACGTGGCCGCGCGCCGCCTGGCGGACGTCGCCCAAGGGGCGCACCTCGACCAGGGCCGCCTGCAGAGCAGCGACAAGGCCGTGGTCATCAGCGGCAGCGAGGGCATGGTGCTGAGCTTCGCGCGCTGCTGCCACCCCTTGCCCGGCGACCCGGTGATGGGGCACCTCTCCGTCGGCAAGGGCCTGGTGGTGCATCGCAGCGAGTGCAAGAACCTGGCGGAGCTCAGAAACGATCCGGACAAGCTGTTCGCCCTGGAGTGGTCCGAGGAGATCGACGAGGATTTCCCGGTGGCCCTGCGTATCGAGATCGAGAGCCGTCGTGGCCTGGTGGCGGAGCTTGCGGGCCTGGTCACCGACGCCGACGCCAACATCGAGCGCATCGGCATCGAGGAGCGCGACGCGCGACTCTCCACCGTGAACCTCACGCTGTCGGTGAAGGGGCGCGTGCACCTGGCGCGCATCATGAAGCGCATCCGCAACCTGCCAAGCGTCAGCAAGATCACCCGTATAGCCAACTGACCCTTTTTGTCCGCGCACATCGAGCGCCGTTTCGACGCCGATGGGGCGGCCTTTTTTCAAAATCGTCTCGACAAGATCGTTCAAAGAAAAAAGCGAAAGATACGCTTTAGTACAGGAGCAGCACCATGAGCAACAAAGCCGTCATCAATACCGACAAGGCGCCGGCCGCCATCGGCCCCTACTCCCAGGCCATCAAGGCGGGCAACACGGTGTACCTCTCCGGCCAGATCCCGCTCGACCCGGCGACCATGGCGCTGGTCGAGGGCGACATCGAAGCGCAGACCCGCCAGGTGTTCACCAACCTGCAGGCGGTGTGCGAGGAGGCGGCCGGCTCGCTTGCCGATATCGTCAAGCTCAACCTCTACCTGGTGGACTTGGACAACTTCGCCATCGTCAATCGCGTGATGGAGGAGTTCTTCAAGGCGCCTTTCCCGGCCCGCGCCGCCGTGGGCGTACGCGCGCTGCCCAAGGGCAGCCAGGTGGAAGCCGAAGCCGTCATGGTGATCGGCGACTGAAGCGTGTGACGCCGCGCTCAACGCAAAGAGCGAGCCCTAAGGCTCGCTCTTTGCGTTTATGGCGCTTCAAGGATCAGGCGCGTGGTTCAGGCGTTCTGAAGCTCGAGAAAGCCGCCTTCCTTGAGCATCTGGCTATAGCCTTCGCGAAAGCTCGGGTAGCGGAACTCGTAGCCGGTCTCGCAGATGCGGCTGTTGTCGCAGCGCTTGTTGGCACGGCGACGCAGCGGCGACTGCATGGTGCCGGTGGTTTCCGCCTTGAGCTCCTGGGCGAGCCAGCTCATGACGTTGTGCATGGTGGCGGGCTCACAGTCGCTGCCCAGGTAGAGATCGGCCAGGGATTTGCCGCTCTCCTGGCAGCGGATCAGGTGGGCAAGAATGCCGGTGCAGTCGTCGCGATGGATACGGTTGGAGTAGATCACCGGCGTCACGGCGGCCATGCGGCCCTCCTTGACCTGATGGATCAGCCGGTCGCGGCCGGGGCCGTAGATGCCGGAGAAACGCACCACGGTGCCGGGCAGCGGATGCTCGAGCAGCGCCTGCTCGGCTTCGCTCATCAGGGTGCCGGAGAAGCTGGTCGACTCCGTCGGGCTCAGTTCGTTGACTTCTTCACCTTCCTGCTGACCGTAGACGCTGGTCGAGGAGACGAAGAAGGTGCGTCGCGGCGGGGTTTCCTGCTGCTCGAGCACGCCGAGCACGCGTTTCAGGCCGTCCGGGTAGGCGCTCTTGTAGGCGCTCTCCTCGAAGCGGTCGGCGCTGACGGTATAGACGACGTAATCCGCCTGGGGCAGCGCATCGGCGCCGGCGCCTTCCAGGTCGTCGAGATCGAGCGCCAGGGGTTCGATGCCGGTGCCCTGTAGCCGATCGGCCTGGCGACGCACGCCGATCACCCGGTGGCCCTCGTCGACGAGCTCGCGCCCCAGGGTGATGCCGATATCGCCACAGCCGATGATCAGTACAGTGAGTTTCACCTGCGCACTCCTCTTGATAAATATTCCCTATTAGATACAAAGTCCCGTTGAGATATGCCATCGTCATGGGGATTTGCTTGTCCTTGCCATCCCGTCCATCGTTTTGATGATGAGTCACGAGCCTACGAGAGGATGCCTGCCGGCACGGTATGACTTTAACAGAACTTCGCTACATCGTAACCCTTGCACAAGAGCGACACTTCGGTCGCGCCGCCGAACGCTGCCACGTTTCCCAGCCTACGCTATCGGTGGCGGTGAAAAAACTCGAGGACGAACTCGACACGCCTCTGTTCGAGCGCTCCAAGTCCACGGTACAGGTTACGCCCCTCGGCGAGAAGATCGTCATCCAGGCCCAGCGCGTGCTCGAGCAGTCGAGCTTGATCTACGAACTCGCCAGCGCCGGCCGCGATCAGCTCGCCAATCCGCTGCGCATCGGCGCCATCTACACCATTGGCCCCTACCTCTTTCCGCACCTGATCCCGGCGCTGGCCAGGATCGCCCCGCAGATGCCGCTCTACATCGAGGAGGGGTTGACCGGTACACTCAGAAGCAAGCTTCGCAGCGGCGAGCTCGATGTGATCATCGTCGCGCTGCCGTTCACCGAGACCGACGTGGTGACCAAGGCGATCTACGACGAGGATTTCGAGGTGCTGATTCCCAGGGGCCACGCCTGGGAAGCCAAGACGGCGATCGACAAGGAGGATCTGCTCGAGGAGCGGCTCTTGCTGCTCGGCGAGGGCCACTGCTTTCGCGACCAGATCCTCGAGGCCTGCCCGGCGATCACCCAGAAGCTCAACAGCCCGAGCAACACCCTGATCGCCGAGGGCGGCTCGCTCGAGACCATCCGCCACATGGTCGCCTCCAAGCTCGGCATCACGGTGCTGCCACAGTCGGCGCTCGGCGCCGAGACCCACGAGCAGTCGCTGCTGGCCAGTCGCCCCTTCGCCGACCCCGCGCCCTCGCGCACCGTGGCCATCGCCTGGCGGGCGAGCTTCCCGCGACCCAAGGCGATCGACGCGCTGGTCGAGGCGATCGAGATGTGCAGGCGAGCCGCCCCATGAACGAGCTCGACGCCCCGGTCACCGAGCTCAAGGGCGTGGGCGAGGCGCTGGCGGGCAAGCTGGCCCGCCTGCAGATCGAGCGGGTGAGCGATCTGCTCTTTCACCTGCCGCTGCGCTACCAGGACCGCATCCGGCTGACGCCGATCGGCCTTCTGCGCGCCGGCAGCGAAGCGGTGGTCGAGGGCGAGGTGACCGCCTGCGATATCGTCAAGGGCAAAAGACGCAGCCTCTTGGTGCGCCTGCGCGATCAAAGCGGCATCCTGAGCCTGCGCTTTTTCCACTTCTCGCCGGCCCAGAGCCAGCAGCTGCGCCCGGGGGTCGTGCTGCGCGCCTTCGGCGAGGCGCGCGCCGGTGCCACGGGCCTCGAGATCTATCACCCGGAGTACCGTCCGGTGGGCGGGGCTGAAACGCCGGTCGAGGAGCACTACACGCCGATCTACCCGACCACCGAGGGCCTGCACCAGACCCGGCTGAGGGCGCTGGCCCAGCAGGCGCTGGCGCGCCTCGAGGCCGCTCCCGAGGCGCTGCCGGACATGATCCCGCCGGCGCTGGCCGAGCGCTTCCACCTGCCCGGGCTGCACGAGAGCCTGGCGCTTCTACACCAGCCGCCGCCGGAGGTGGATCTCGATCTGCTCGCCCAGGGCCGCCATCCGGCCACCCGGCGCCTGGCGCTCGAGGAGCTTCTGGCCCATCAGTTGAGCCTGCGCGAGGTGCGCCTGCGCATCCAGGCCGACGGCGCCCCGCGCCTGCCTTCCGGGCGCGGCCTGCAGACCCGTTTTCTCGCCCAGCTGCCCTTCGCGCTGACCGGCGCCCAGCGCCGGGTGCTCGAGGAGATCGAGCTGGATCTCGCCGAGCCCGCTCCGATGCTGCGCCTGGTGCAGGGCGACGTCGGCTCCGGCAAGACCGTGGTCGCTGCCATGGCGGCGCTGGCAGCACTGGCCGGCGGCTGTCAGGCGGCGATCATGGCGCCCACCGAGATTCTCGCCGAGCAGCACTACCGCTCCTTCAAGGCGTGGTTCGAGCCGCTGGGCATCGAGGTCGCCTGGCTCGCCGGCAAGCTCAAGGGCAAGAGCCGCCTCGATGCCAAGGCGGCGATCAGTGACGGCCGGGCGCGCATGGTGGTCGGCACCCACGCGCTGTTCCAGGACGACGTCCATTTCCAGTGCCTGGGGCTTGCGATCATCGACGAGCAGCACCGCTT
>NZ_JAMZBC010000103.1 GCF_024158715.1 Halomonas sp. 707D7
GGCGGGGGTGGTGCGGGGCGGCGTGCGATTCGTCCGGGCGGCGCCTTCGTTGCCCAGCACGAATTCGCTCATCAGCTGGTCCAGGCGCTCGGCGTTCTCGCGCATGGCGGCGGCAAGCGTCGCGCTTTGGCTTACCATCGAGGCGTTCTGCTGGGTCATGGTGTCCATTTCCGCGATCGCCGTGTTGACCTGCTCGATGCCCGCCGTCTGCTCCCGGGCGCCGGCGGCGATCTCGCCGATGACGTCGGTGACCTGGGTGATGCTGCGATGGATTTCCGCCATCTGCTGCGCGGCGGTGGAGACGATCTGGTTGCCCTGCTGAGTGTGATCCACGGAGACGTCGATCAGCGCGCGAATCTCCTGGGCGGCGCTGGCCGAGCGGCTGGCGAGCGTGCGGACCTCGCTTGCCACCACGGCGAAGCCGCGGCCCTGTTCGCCGGCTCGCGCCGCCTCGACGGAGGCATTGAGCGCCAGGATGTTGGTCTGGAAGGCAATCGAGTCGATCATGCCGATGATCTCGCTGATCTTGTTCGAGGAGTCGGTGATCGCCTGCATCTTGGCCTGCATCTGGGTCATCGACTCGTTGCCGCGCTGGGAGGCGCTGGAGGCCTCGAAGGCGAGCCCGCTGGCCTGGTCCGACGCGTGGGAGGTGTGGGATACCGTGGAGTGGATCTCTTCCATCGACGCCGAGGTCTCCTGCAGGTTGGCCGCCGACTGCTCGGTGCGCGAGGAGAGCTCATGGGTACCGTCGGCGATGTCGCCGGCGCCGATCAGTACCGTCTGAGCGCTCTGGCGCACCTCGACCAGGGTGTTCTGCATGCGCTCGACGAAGGCGTTGAAGCCGTTGGCGAGATCGCCGATCTCGTCCTGGCTCTTCGCTTCCAGGCGGCGGGTCAGGTCGCCCTTGCCCTGGGCGATGTCCGCCATGGCGCGAGCGGTGTGCTTGATCGGGGCCAGCGCGCGGCGCGCTGCAAAAGCGACCACGCCCAGAAGCGCCAGCAGCAAGAGCCCGCCGGCGATCAGCAGCGACTGCAGAAGGCTGTTGGTCACGGCGGTGAAAGCCGTGGCGGGCACCGTCACCCCGACCACCCAGGAGGTGCCCTGTACCGGGCTCCACATCAGTACGCTGCGCTCACCGTCGGGCATGAGGACCTCGCCGGAGCCCGGGGTACCGTCGAGAATGCGAGCGCTCAGCGCGCTCAGGCCGTCGTAGCCCTGGGTCTCGTCGCCGTCGGTGTAGTTGAGCGTCATGCGATACTCTTCCACCGGGTGGGCGATCACCTGACCTTGGCTATCGATCATCCAGCCGTAGCTGCCCTCGCCGACGTTGATGTCCGAGGTGATGTCCGACACCGCCGCCATGGACACGGTAATGCCCAGAAGGCCGGCGCGGTTGCCGGCGTCATCAAAGACCGCATCGACGATCAGCGCGGTCGGCAGGCCGCTCACCATCGAGATGACCGGGTCGACCAGCAGGCTATCCTGGACGGCGTCGCTGACCACGGTCTTGAAATAGCCGCGCTCGGAGATGTCCAGCACCACGCCGGCATGGGTGAGGGTGTCGCCGGTGGCGTCCGAGAAGAACAGCGACTCGATGGTGCCGCCCGGCGGGTAGCGTTTCTCGAGCCAGCCAAGGTGCGAAGCCATCGGTACGTCCGCGGCCAGGCGCTCGTCCTCGGCCAGCACCGCGTTCCAGTTGCGATAGCCGGTGATCCAGCGGCTGATCTCGTCGGCCCGCGCCGCCACCTGGCGCTTGCCGGCGTTGTCGATCAGTGCAGGAATGGCGGTATTGAGCTGCTGATTGACGATGATGCCGAGAATCACGGCGACGACGAGCAGCGGCAGCGCGACGGCGCACAGCAGTTTTTGTGTCAACGACAGGCGGGAGAACTTGCGCATTTACATCCTCGAGGGTTTCGAATGAGCCATAGCCGGGTCGACAGGGTCGGATAGGGCTGCCAAATCGACCGTATTTTGTTGTGTGTACCCTGTTTATAACGACCGTTTCATTGTCAACTTGAATGAGAATGTCACCGTATATTCGAAGCCATCGGCGCATCGCCAACGTTTTCACGCAGACGCGCGCGAACGATGTCCGGCGTGAACGGCGGCCGGGTGAAGCGCAGCCCCAGCGCATCGAACAGGGCGTTGGCGATGGCGGGCGCACCCGGTAGCGAGGTGGATTCGCCCACCCCCAGCGGCGGCTGGTCGGCCCTATCCAGCAGCAGGAGATCGATCGCCGGCAGCTCCGAGAAGCGCAGGATCGGATAGCTTCCCCACTCTCGGGAAGCCGGAAGGCCGGCCTCGAACTCCACCCGCTCCTTCAAGGTGCGGCTCAAGGTCTGGAGGATATTGCCGTGCACCTGGTGGCGCACGCCGGCGGGGTTGACCATCAGCCCCGCGTCCTGGGCAACCCACAGCCGCTCGATGACGATGCGCCCGCTCTCACCGTGTACCTTGAGCTCCACCACCCAGGCCGCCAGCGCCGCACCGAAGCCGGGAAACTTGCTGTGCACGTACTGGGCGTAGGCGAATCCTCGCCCGTAGTGCCAGCCCGCCTCCTCCCGGGGGGCGCTGAACGCCCGGCGAGGCTGCCAGTCGGCGCGCTCGGCGAGCGCTCTAGCCAGGGCCACGGCCCGTGGGTCGCTCAGGTGGCGGCACCGAAAGGCGACCGGGTCCGCCTCCACTGCGTGAGCGAGCTCGTCGATGGCGCACTCGTGGGCGAAGGCGTTGGGCATGGCGGAGACGCCGCGAAGCCAGGAGGCGCGCACCAGCGTGGGCACGTCATCGCAGCCGATACGGCGATGCGGGTAGCGATAAGGGGGCACCGAAGTACGATCCCCCATCTGGAAGGGCACGTCGCTGGGAGGCTGCACGCCGGTCAGAAGCGATGCCAGCAGCGGCGCGTTGTTCGAGGGGTAGCGGGTCACGAAACGATATCCCGCAAGCGCGCCGTCGGCGTCGATGCCGGCCTCGATCTCCATGCGCTGGGCCGCGCCCTTGGGCTCCCACAAATGCTCCTGCTCCCGGGTGAGCTGGACCCGCACCGGCCGGCCCACCGCGCGGGAGAGCAGAGCCGCATCCCCGCCCACGTCATCGGCGCAGTTGCGTCCGTAGCAGCCGGCGGCTTCCAGGCGCGTCACTGTGATCGCGCCTTCGTCGAGTTCCATCAGGCGGGAAAGGTCCGCCCGCAGGCTGTGCGGGTTCTGGGTGCCGGACCACACCTCGAGACGGCCGTCGCGGTAGTCCGCCACCGAGCAGGAGGGGCCGATGGAGCCATGCAGCTGAAACGGCCAGAGGTAGGTGCGGTGTATCCGGTGGTGAGCCAAGGCCAGCGCGGTATCGGTATCGCCCTCGTCGAGCAGCGACCGGTGCTGGGCGGGCAGAGCGACGAGGGCGGCCTCGATGTCGCTCAGATCCGTAAGGCCTTGCGGAGGGCGCCAGGTCAGCCGCAGGGCCCGGGCGGCGGCGACGGCCTGCTCCTCGCGCTCGGCCACCACGCCGACGAAGTCCCCCTGTACCACCACGTCGACGACGCCGGGCATGCCCATCACCGAGGCCTTGTCGACGCTCACCAGCGAGGTGCCGACGAAGGCGCCCCGGTCGTGACCGGCGTAGGGCGGGCGCACTACCCGGGCGTGCAGCATGCCGGGCACGCGCAGGTCGTGCACGAAGGTCAGCGCCCCGGTTGCCTTGCCGGGAATGTCCACCCGGGCCGAGGACTTGCCCACCAGGGTGTAGGCATCGGCGGGCTTCAAGGCGACGGTCTCGGCGAGTTTCAGCGCGTGGCGCCTGCCCTGGAGCAGTGCCCCGTAGCCGATGGCCAGGCAGGCGGTATCCCGAGGCTTGATGCTTCCGCTTGCGCAGACCAGCCGCTCCCGTGGCGCCTCGAAGTGCTCTGACGCCAAATCGATCAGGTATTCCCGGGCCTGGGCAGCGGCCCGGCGCAGCGGCTCGGCGGTGATCTGGATGGTGGCGCTGGCGATGGTCGGGCCCTGGTTCGGCACGTCGAAAGGATCCCCCAGCACCATGGTGACCGCGTCCAGCGCTACCTCGAGCTCCTCGGCGACGATCTGGGCCAGGGCCGTGCGAATGCCGGTTCCCAGGTCCACATGGCCGTTGAAGGCGAGCACCTGGCCGCTATCGAGCACGGCGACGAAGAACTCCGGTTCCGTGGGCACGAAATCCGAGTGGGTGCCCGGTTGGCCGGGGGCCGGCTTGGGCGACGCCACCGGGTCCCGGTAGACGACGAGAAGATTCGAGCCGTGGAGCAGCGCCTGCCGGTCGTGCACTCGATGGGGAAACGGTCGATGGGAGAGCAAGGGGAGGCCTCCTGGGTTATTGTTGGGGCACGGGGCGACGCGCTTGGAACAGAGGTTGCCTGAGTCTACGGTAAAATTATAATGTACACACCATAAGTAGGCGGGCTAGGCGACGCTTCTGCACGGAGGCCCCCCATCCAATCAAGGAATCTGAATGACATCGGACCGTTCCATGCTCGACGCCCAGAATGAGCATCCCACGCCTTCCCAGCAGGGCTACGATTTCTCCGAGCAGGTGGGCCATCTGCTGCGCAAGGCCTACCAGCGCCATATCGCCATCTTTCAACGCCACGTCGCGGAAAAGCAGCTCACCGCCATCCAGTTCGTGACCCTGTGCACCGTGATGGAGCGCGGGCCGAGCTCGCTGACCGACATCGTCAACGCCACGGCCATCGACCCGGCCACCCTGCGCGGGGTGATCAAGCGCCTCAAGGCGCGCGAGTGGGTGCGCCTGAGCACCGACCCGCGTGACCAGCGCAAGGTCATGGTGGTGATCACCGAACCCGGCGAGGCCCTGGTCGAGGAGATGGTGCCCGAGGCCAAGCGCATCAGCGACGCCACCATGGCGAACCTCAACCCCGCCGAGCGGGTCGCGCTGATGCACCTGCTCGACAAGATGAACGCCGACCCGGTAGCGTGATTCGCTACTGAGCCTGAAGGACGCGCGACCATGACAAGGCCCCTTGAGCTGGACTCAGGGGGCTTTTTGGGTGCTGCACTTATGCGTTTCCGGTGCCGGCTTTTCTCAGGTGACCGATCGCCTGCTGACGGTCGATGACGTCGCCATACTTGCTGTCGATGTCGAACAGGTTGGCCTCGTGCGGGTCGGGGTGGCGGTCGCCCACGCAGTCGCGCACCACCATCACTCGAAATCCGTACTGCAGGCCGTCGACGGCGGTGGCGCGAATGCAGCCGCTGGTCGAGCAGCCGGTGACGATGATCGTGTCCACCCCCATCGCCACCAGCATCGCGGAAAGCGAAGTGCCGAAGAAGGCGCTGGCGTACTGCTTGGTGATGACCGGCTCCGTGGGTAGCGGCGTCACCTCGTCGCAGAACTCGGCGAAGGGATTGCCCGCCACCATGGCCCGCATCACCGGCGACTTCTGCACCCAGAGGCCGCCGTCGAGCTGATCCGGGGCGTGGTAGAGGATGTTGGTGTGAATGACCGGGGTGTCGCTCTGGCGGGCGGCCTCGAGCAGCGCCGGCATGTTCGCCACCGCCTCGACGACGCCGGGGGCGAACAGCGGTGACTCCTCGCGCACGTAGCCCTGCATGAAGTCCACCACCAGAAGCGCCGCCTTGCGCCCGAACCCGATGCGCCCGTCCCAGACGCCGCGATAGTTCTCCTGGGCCGAGTGGCTGGGTGTGGCGTGTTGGCTAGCCATGGGCTTGCTCCTAGTAGGCGCCGGAAAGCAAAGCGCCCGCGCCCGGTACGACCGGCTCCAGGTCGAGCGCCTTGAGCATGGCGTAGGTGGTGGCGATGGCGGCGGTGACCACGGGCTTGCCGGTCAGGGCTTCGACCTTGGAGACCGCGGCAAGCGACGGCATCTGCACGCAGGCGGACAGCACGATGGCGTCGACGTCACTGACGTCGAGGCTCGCCACGATCTCGGGGAGCTTGGCCGGGTCGTGGCGGGCCACGTCCAGGTTGTTGGGGATCTCGAGCGCCCGGTAATCGACCACCTCGACGCCTTCCTGGCGAATGTAGTCCACCACCATCTCGGTCAAAGGCTTCATGTAAGGGGCGACCACGACCACGCGCTTGGCCTTCATGACGTGCAAGGCGTCCACCAGGGCGCCGGCGCTGGTCACCACAGGCGTGTCGCAGCCGTTCTCCTCGGTGCGTCCGCGCAACCGCTTCTGGGACGCCCGGTGATAGCCCGGGCCCATGGCCATGATGGCCACCAGGCAGGCGTAGCCCATGACGTCGACGGCGGCATCCGAAAGCTCCAGCGCGCAGCGGTCGGATTCACCGTCCATCGCCGCCAGCTCGTCCTTGCTCACGGTCTTCATGCGCATGCGGCTGCCGTGGAAGGTGAAGCGCTCCGGGCGGATCAGCTGGCGCGCGGTGAGCATGGCCGGGATTTCCGTCTCCATGGTGATGTTGGAGCTCGGCACGATCTGGCCGATACGGTAGATCTTGGTAGGGGATGTCATGGCAATCGACCTCTCAAAGGGGGGTGCCGAGGAAATCCTCGAAGGCGGCGAAGAAGCCGTCGAGGTCGTCCCAGGGAATCATGTGACCGGCGCTTGCGGCGGTGGTGATGCGAATCGACGGCAATAGCGTCTGGATTTCCTGGCGGTCCGCCTCTTCGATGACGCCGCCCTTGCCCGCGCACATCAAAAGCGTCGGCACCTGGATATCCGGAAGGTCCTGGTGGATGTCTACACTGTGGAACTCCTCGAAGGCCTGGACGATGGCCGGCGTGTAGCAGGTGTGCAGCCACTCGGCGCGCAGCCGAAGCTGCTCCTCGCTCCAGGTGGGGCAGTAGGTGCGCATCGTGTCGATGTTCGCGCCGTGGGTGCAGTCGCGAATGGAGTCCACGTACCAGGGTAGCTTGCTGGGATACTCGCGGCGTCCAGGGCCCGAGACCGGCGGGTCGATCAGCACGAGCTTCGCAACACCCCGGGCGCCGCGAGTCATGGCGCGAAGGGCAAAGCGTGCGCCCATGGAGTGACCGGCCAGCACCACGTTCGAAAGGCCCAGCGCGTCGATGAAGGCGATGACGTCGTCGGCGCAGGTGTCGGTGTCGTAGTCGAGTTCCGGGCCGGTGGCGGAGAGTCCGCGCCCGCGCACGTCCAGCACGTAGGTATCGAAGTGGCGGCCAAGGCGCTCGGCCACGAAGGACCAGGTGACGGCAGGGCTCGTGATGCCCGGAATCAGCACCAGGGCCTGGCCGGTGGCGGCGGTGTCGCCGCCAAAGCGCAGGTAGTGCTGGCGGATGCCGTTGGCGTGGACGTGGGCGCCGTAACGGTAGGTAGATGCTTGAGAAGAGGTCATGCGGGGCTCTCCTCGCGAGCGGTTTCGGGTGCCTTCAGGGGCGTTTCGAACACGTCGTAGCCGAACACCCAGGCCGGGTCCTCGTCCTGGCGCAGCCAGGTGTTGTCGTGGGACACCTTCTGTACCCGGGAGGCCCGCTCGAAGCGGTTGGTGCGGTAGAGCTCGAAGGCGTCGCGGTAGTCGCTTGCGCCCACTTCCTCCAGGCAGCGCACCAGCATCGCGGCGTCCTCGATGGCCATCGCCGCCCCCTGGGCCATGTGCGGCTTCATCGGGTGGCAGGCATCGCCGAGCAGCACCAGGCGGTTGTCGTGCCAAAGCGGCAGGGGGTTGCGCTCGAGAAGCGGCCACTTGGTCACCGTCTCGGTGCAGTCGATCAGCGCCTGGACGGTGGGGTGATAGCCCTTGAAGGCCTCGCGCATCTCCTCGCGGGAGCTGTCGACGAAGGAGGTGCCGTGGCTCCACTCCGGTTCCGGCACGCCGGTGACGTAGTAGTACTCCTTCTCGTCGCCGGTGACGAAGTAGACCATCATGTGACGATCCTCGGACCACCACTTCACGCACGCCTCGAAGTCCAGATCGTAGGCCTTGAGCTTCTCGGCGGAGATGATCGCCCGGTGGGCGACCCAGCCGCTGTAGATCGGCGCCTCGGTGCCCAGGAGCTTCTCGCGAATGCGGGAGTTGACGCCATCGGCGCCGATGACCAGATCGGCCTCCTCGGTGGTGCCGTCGGCGAAGGTCATGCGCACCTTGTCGCCCTGGTCGTCCACGTCCACCAGGCGCTTGTCGAAGAACAGGTTCTCCTGATCGAGAGTGCCGACCATCAGCTCGTGCAGGTCGCCGCGATGAACGGTGATGTAGGAGGCGCCGTAGTGCTCTTGCGCGAACTCGCCGAGCGGGATGCGCGACTGGTACTCCCCGGTCAGCCCGTTGCGGCTGAACCAGTGATCCGGATGCGATCCCATGGCGTTGAGCTTGTCCTCGATGCCGATGCGGCGCATCACCTTCATCACGTTCGGCCCCAGATGGATGCCGGCGCCAAGGCGGGAAAACGCCGGGGCCTGCTCGAACACCTTGGTGGGGTAGCCGGCCTGCTGGAGCAGGGCACCGGCGGCGGCGCCGCCAAGGCCTGCGCCGATCACGGCAATGGTGGGCTTGTCGTTCATGGGGTATTTTCCTCGCTTTTTATTGGCATTGAGCGCCGAGGGGAAGCGCCTGAGGCCTCAGGGCTGGCCCTTGTTTTATTGATCGGCTTCGCTTGAAACAACGTATACGCCATTTATTTGGCGGTCAAGAGAAATTGAAATCCTAACGCCATGTTGGTGACGTATCTTGCTATTAAATTTTAAATATATGAAATAGATGGTTTTTAATAAATTATTGGAGGGTTTTTCAAAATGCTTGCCTAGCGATAGGCAACAGTGATATATGTTTTATAGGCCGTTTTTATAGTGTATGCACTAATAATGAACGGCGGTTTACCGACTGCACCGGGATGGTGCGCAAGGTCGGCAAACGGGTCGGCCGGTGGTTGCGACAATCTCAACTCAAACGCAACGCCTCACCGTCGATGACCGGCCTGTCTTCGTATCGTCGACGAGAACGATGGCTTCGATAAAATTGCTTCAACAATAACGATGACTCTTTTTTATGACGCTGACGCTGAAAGTGAACGGCCAGGAACATAGCCTGCACGTACCGCGAGAGACGTCGCTGCTGGCCGTGCTGCGCAACGACCTGGTCCTGAACGGACCGAAGTACGGCTGCGGGCTGGGGGAGTGCGGCGCCTGCAGCGTGCTGGTGGATGGCGTAGCGGCGAGGGCCTGCGTGCTGTCGGTCGCTGCCGTGGCCGGGCGCGAGGTGACCACCCTGGACGGACTGGTGCAAGGCGGCCGACTCGATCCGGTACAGCAAGCGTTCATCGATGCCCAGGCGGCCCAGTGTGGCTACTGCCTGAACGGCATGATCCTGAGCGTACGCTCGCTGCTCAATCACACCCCGGCTCCGAGCGAGGCGCAGATCATCGCTGCCCTCGATCACAATCTCTGCCGTTGCGGCACGCATCTGGAAATTCTCGACGCCGCCCGCCGGGCCGTCGACCTGGACGCGGCTCGACGAGGAGGTCTCGATGGGTGAGCCCATGCTTGGCGCAAAGGCGCTGCCCGTCCACCCCACGGGGCTCGTGTTCGGCGTCGTGGTGCGCCCGCCGCACTACCGCTGGGATGGCCTGCGCCTCGTGAGCGATCGGCTCATCGCCGTCGACGACAAGGCGCTGACCGCGCTCGATGACAGCCTTCAGGTGGTGATCGAGGGCGACTTCGTGGCCGTGGTGGCCAAGAGCTTCACCCTTGCCCGTCAGGCTGCCGAACGCCTGGCGCTGCGCTGGGAGCCAGCCTTGGCTTCCGAATCCGAATCCGATGCCATCCGCACTTTTGGGCACACACCGCCGCAGAGCGTAAGCAGCGAGCACGTAGATAACGAACACGTAAGCCGGGAGCACGTAAGCCGGGAGTACGCCTGGCCGAGTCGCCTGCGCTGGGGCGATGCTCCGGGGTGGGTGGTGGCGGAGCAGAACGACGCGATGCTGCGCGTCTGGACCCACACCGCCACGCCCGAGGCGCTGCGCCTCGATTTGAGCCGGGCGACGGGACGGGCGCCTGGGGAGATCCTGATCGAGGGGCCGGAGCATCACTTCGCCACGGGGCTTGGCCGCCACAGCGGCGACGACGCCGCGGTGGACGCCGCGCTGATGGCCAACGCTCTCGGCCGGCCGGTCGCGGTGTGGCTGGACGCGGGGTACATGGGCGATGTCCAGGCCCTTGGCCAGGCCCAGCGCATGACCCTCGCCGCAGGCTTCGACGCGCACGCCCCCATTGCCGACTACCGCTACCGCCAGGCCTACCCGCGGGGCGAGGTGGCGGCGGTGGGTCTGCTGCTGAGCGGCCGCGCCGCCTGTGGCGAGGGAATCGACTGCGCGGCGCCGCTGCACTCTCCCTACACCTTCGACGAGACCCGGCTCGCGGCGCATACCGGCGTGCGGGACGGGGCCCGGGACGAGTTGGCGGAGGTCCAGGAAACCTTCGCCCGGGAGGCCTTTCTCGACGAGCTCGCCCGGGCCCGGGGCGACGATGCCCTGGCGCTTCGCCTGTCCCACCTGGAGGACGAGCGCGGCCGCGCGCTGCTCGAGAACGTGGCTCGCCGCGCCGGGTGGGGTGCCGCGTTGGGGAGCGATCCCGCAAGCGAGCTTGCCCGCGGGCGGGGGCTTGCCTACGCCCAGTTGCCGGATCGTCATGACCGGATGGAGAGCGGCGTGCGCAGCGCCTGGATCGCGGAGGTGGACGTCAATCGCATCACCGGCGAGGTGCGCCTGACGCGGCTGGTGGTGGGGCAGGACAGCGGCGCGGAGGTCGATACCGCGCGCCTGCAGTCATCGCTGCAGACCCGGCTGCTCGGTCGCGCGCCGGCCTTCGACGAATGGGGCGATGGCGGCGAGGTGCCCCCGGCGGCGCTGCCCGCGACGACCGGTACCGCGCTGAAAAGCGAGACGCCCGCGCCGCCCTCCGAGGATTCTGCTCGAGTGTCGCCGGGGTTCGATGAGGCGGCACTCGCCCCCGGGGTCGCGGTGATCGCCAACGCGCTGTTCGACGCCACCGGCGTGCGCTTTCGCGAGCCGCCCTTTACCGCGACCCGGGTTCGTCGGGCGCTCGCCCAGGCGGTACCGGGCCAGAAGGCCGGTGGCGCGGGGGCGTCGGTGACGTTCAAGGGGCGGCGTTGGCTGACGGCGGCAGCACTGACCACCGTGGCCGGCAGCGCCGTCATGGCCTGGCCCTGGAAAGGGGCGATCGCGCCGATCGCCCGCCCTGCGGCCACGCTC
>NZ_JAMZBC010000104.1 GCF_024158715.1 Halomonas sp. 707D7
GCGGTTACTGGGGCGAACGACGTCGGGACGCATGGCACCTCTCTTGGCGAATATCGTCAAAGCGGCTCATTGTACACCCTCGAGGAGGGCGCGTCGGTGCTCATCCGTCCAGGCGTCCGGCATAGAGCGCCTTGAACGCTTGGTAGCGGGTGGCGTGCAGCTCGGCCATGGCCGGGTCCGGCGCCTGCACCTGCTCGCCCGGGGCGAGGGTCTTGGCCACGCCCAGCACGTCACCGTTCACGCCGGCGCCCAGCGCCGCCACCGCCGCGCCCAGCAGCACCGGCTCCGGCGCATCGGAGATCACCACCCGGCAGCTCGTGCCGTCGGCGTAGAGCTTGCGCAGAAGCGCCGACCGGCCATGGCCGCCGCTCAGGTGCAGAGTGTCGATGGCGTAGCCGTGGGCGTTCATGCGGTCGATGATCGCCCGGGTGCCGTAGACCAGCGCCGTGGCGGCGGCCCAGTACACCTTGATGAAGCTCTCCCGCGGGGAGTCCAGCGTGAGCCCGGTGATCGCGCCGCGAATCTCCGGGTCCGCCAGCGGCGAGCGGTTGCCGATGAAGTCCGGGCAGACGTGGGTGTGCGGGGCCGGGTCGCCCTTTGCCAGGCGCTCGAGTAGGATCTCGGAGAGCGCGCCGTGGACGTCGTCGCCGAACTCGCCGCCGGCGGCGAACATCGCCACCAGGTGATCGAGCAGCGCGCCGGTGATGCTCTGGCCGCCTTCGTTGGCCACGAAGGCGTCGCCCAGCGCCCCGGGGTAAGGGCCCCACACGCCGGGCACCGCGCAGCGCTCGGGCTGGGCGGCGATATGGCAGGTGGAGGTACCGCCGATCACCGCCAGGCGGCGCTTGGGGGCATCGGTCAGGCTGCGACCCAGCGTTCCCAGGGCGCCGGCGTAGGCGTCGATCATGCCCACCGAGAAGCGACACCCGGTGGTCAGGCCGAGATCCGCGGCGGCCGCCTCGGTGAGCGCACCCAGATCCACGCCCACCGGCTGCGCGGTTTCCGGGAGTGCGGCGCGCTCGATCACGTCCGCCATGTCGATGCGGGCGAGGAAGTCACGGTCCCAGCCGTGGCCAGGGCGCGGGTCGAAGGTCCACTTGCAGGCCAGCATGCACACCGAGCGCTCGAAAGAGCCGGTGCAGTGAAAGCCCAGCCAGTCGCCGAGGTCCCCGGCGTAGCCGATCTGCTCGTAGAGCGCCGGGCGGTGGCGCTTGAGCCACTTGAGCTTGGGCATCTGCATTTCCGGCGACATCGTCCCGCCCAGGTTGGCCAGCGGCGCGCCGCCCGTGGCGGTGCACTCGGCGGCTTCAACCGTGGCGCGATGATCCATCCAGACGATGATGTCCCAAGGCTCCTCGCCCGGGGAGAGCGCCAGCGGCCGGTACGCCTTGTCCAGCAGCACCAGCGAGCAGGTGGCGCTGACCGACATGCGCGTCACGCTCGCCGCACTCACCCCGGCGGCCTCTCTCGCCCGGCGGGTGGCGCTGCACACCGCGCGCCAGATGTTGGTCGAGCTCTGCTCGACGTGGTGCTCGGCGGGGCGATGCATGGCGATCGGCGTCTTGGCCTCGGCCAGCATCACGCCGTCCGGCGTGAAGATGCCCGCCCGGGCGCTGCCGGTGCCGATGTCGATGCCCAGAACGTGCTCTTGATGACTCATTTATTTACTCACGACTGTTTGAGAAACGGCATGCGCAGTGCCATCACGATGATCAGGAACCCGCCCCAGACGGCGGTGGCCAGGTGCTGGCTGGCGCCCATCAGGTTCATGCCCGAGGCGATCACCTGCAGGCTCATCAGCCCCAGCACCAGGGGCAGCACCCGGCCGAAGCCGCCGAACGGGTTGGCGCCGGCCAGAAAACAGGCCAGCACGGTGATCAGCAGGTAGCTTTCGCCATGGCCCACGCGTACCGAATTGAAGCGCGCCAGCATCACCATGCCGGCAAGCCCGGCCAGAAGCCCGGAGAGCGTGTAGACGGTGATCAATACGCGCTTGACGTTGATGCCGGAGTACTCGGTGGCGCGCGCGTTGGAGCCGAGCATGTAGATCGAGAAGCCGGTGCGGGTGAAGTGCATGATGTAGATCAGCACCGCCGCCGCGCCGAGAAAGATCCACATCGGCATCGGCACGCCGAGAAAGTGGCCGGCGCCGATCACCTGGAACGCTTCGGGCATGCCGGAGAGACCGCCGCCGCGGGTCAGGAACTCGCCCAGCCCCTGCAAAAAGATCATCGCCCCGAGGGAGACCAGAATCGGGTGGGCGCCCACGTAGGCGACGATCACCCCGATCAGGCAGCCCGCTGCCGCCCCCACGCCGAGACCTGCAACGATGGCAAGCGGGGCGCTGGCGAGCCCCAGATCGCCGAGCACGCCCTGCACCAGCCAGGCGGTGGCGAGACCGGCGATGTTGGCGGTGAAGGTGACCGAGAGATTCAGCCCCCCGGAGATGATCGGCACCAGCATGGCCAGCGACAGAAGCCCGAGCTCCGGCAGCTGCATCGCCATGGAGTTGAAGTTGGCGGCGCCGAGAAAGCCCGGTGCCGCGAAGGAGAAGAGCGCGATGCTCGCGACCAGCAGCGCGGCCATCACCAGCACTTCGCGGGTATCGCCGCCCAGGCGCAGGCCGGCGTGCGGCGTTTTCAACGGCTTGTTCATAGGTTCTTCGCCCTGGTGGAACGGGGCAGCAGGTTGCCCAGGTTACTGGTGGTGATCGCGACGAGGATGATCAGCCCGACGATCATGCGAAACGCGTAGGGAGTGACGCCCAGCAGGTTCAAGCCGTTCTGCACCACGGCGAGCAGCAGCACCCCGAGCACCGCGCCGAGCACCGTGCCGCGCCCGCCGCCCAGGGTCGCGCCGCCCAGCACCACGGCGGCCAGGATGGTCAGCTCCTGGCCGATCAGGGCGTTGGGCACCACTTCCTGGACGATGTGTGCCTGCATCAAGCCGGCCACCCCGGCGCACAGCCCCAGCCAGCCGTAGGCGAAGGCGTGGATCTTCCACACGCTCACGCCGGAGCGTCTGGCCGCTTCGGGGCTCGAGCCGAAGCCGTAGATCGAGCGCCCGAAGCCGGTGCGGGCCAGGATCAGCCAGGTCAGAGCGACCATCACCGCCATCACGGCGGCGGGCAGGTAGAGCGTGGCGGAGCCGCGCTCGGCAGGCAGGTCGAGCAGCGGGATCGCGTAGTAGAGCCAGTCCGGCACGTCGTAGATCGACACGCCCCCGGTCACGTACATCAAGAGCCCGAAGAACAGGTTGAAGGTGCCGATGGTGACGATGATCGAGACGATCCGGAAGCGGTGGATCAGAAAGGCGTTGATCAGCCCGAGCAGCGCGCCGACGAGCATCGAAAGCGCCATGCCCACGACCCAGCCGCCGCCGCCCAGATGGTCGATCAGCAGCGTCATCACCACGTACTGCACCACCGAGGCGGCCACCGCGAAGGAGATGTCGATGCCGCCGGCGATCAGCACCACCACCAGCCCCACGGCGAAGATGATGTTGACCGACTGGTTGTTGAGCAGGTCGAACAGGTTCTGCACGCTCAGGAAACTGTCGGTCGCCAGTGACAGCACCACGCACAGCGCGAGCAGGATGCCCAGCAGCACGCCTTCGGTGCCGAGCCCCCGGCGGGGTAAGAGCTTACGCATTGATCACGGCCTCCAGCGCTTCTTCGGTGGTCTCGGCGGGAATGATTTCGCAGGCGACGCGCCCCTCGCGCAGCACCAGCGCGCGGTCGGTGTTCATCCAGATCTCGCCGGCTTCGTCGGAGATCAGGATGATCGCCATGCCCTGGTCGGCAAGGTTGCGGATGATCTCGAAGATGCCCGCCTTGGCACCGACGTCCACGCCGATGGTCGGGCAGTCGAGGATCAGGACGTCCGGCTCGGTGGCCAGCCACTTGGCCAGCGCCACGCGCTGCTGGTTGCCGCCGGAGAGCGACGACACCGCAAGCGTCGGGTCGCTCACCTTGGTCTTGAGCTCCTTGATCCAGTGCGCGGTGAGCGCCTTGATGCGCCCGGGCGACAGGAAGCCGCGCGGCTTCTCGAGCGCGGGCAGCACCGTCACGGCGCTGTTCATCTCGATCGACTGGTTCTGCACCAGTCCCAGATTCAGCCGGTCCTCCGAGAGGTAGGCGATCTGATGGCGCACGGCGTCGCGGTTCGAGCGCAGTTTCAAGGGCTTGCCATCCTTGAACATCCGCCCGCCGGTGGGCCGGGTCATGCCGAAGATCGTGTGGGCGAGCTCGCTGCGCCCGGCGCCGAGCAGCCCGGTCAAGCCCAGGATCTCGCCGCGGTGCAGGGTGAAGGAGACGTTCTCGAACTCGCCTTCACGGCTCAGTTCCTGAAGCTCCAGCACCGGCGCGCCTTTCCAGGCGCTCTTCCTGGGCGTGTGTTCGAGCTCGAGACCGGTCATCAGCGTGGAGAGCCGCGCCTGGGTCATGCCCTCGGTGGGGTAGGTGCCCACCAGGCGGCCGTTTCTCAGCACCGTGACGCGCTGGCAGACGTCCAGCACTTCCGCCAGGCGGTGGCTGACCAGCACGATCGAGATGCCCTGGTCGGCGAGCGAGCGGGTGATGTCGAGCAGCGACTGCACTTCCTTGTAGGTCAGCGAGGCGGTCGGCTCGTCCATGAAGATGATGCTGGCGCCGGCGCGCAGCACCCGGCAGATCGCCACCAGCTGGCGATGGGCGATGGAGAGCTCCTCGACCCGGGCGGCGGGGTCGAGATCGAGCCCGAACCGGGCGATGATCTCGCGTGCCTCGTCGAGTGCGCGCCTGGCGGAAAGCGGGCGCCAGGGGCGGGCCACGTAGTCGTCGAAGACGATGTTCTCCGCCACGGTGAGGTGGGGAAAGAGCGCCAGATCCTGCCAGATGACGTGGATACCGCGGTTTCTGGCCTCGAGCGGGCTGATTGCGGACAGCGTCTCGTCGCCGAAGGTGAATTCCACCCCGGGTTCGGGGGTGTAGACGCCGTTGATGATCTTGATCAGGGTGCTCTTGCCGCAGCCGTTCTCGCCGGCCAGGCACAGCACCTCGCCCCGGCGCAGCTCGAACTCGACGTCGTCGAGCACGCGGCTCTGACCGAATACCTTGCTGACATGACGCGCGCGAATCGCGATATCGCTCATCGGCGGCTTCTCTCTGGACATGGGGGTTCTCTTCACATGACTGCCGCGCTCGAGGAGCGCGGCAGGCGTTTTACACGGTTCGAACAGCGCGGGTTCAGAGGCCGAGTTCGGCCAGCGCGTCGACGCTGTCGGCGTTGAGTTCCACGGGCTTGGCGGCGAAGATCGTGTGGCCGTCGAGGGTGATCTCGCCCAGCACCGGAAGCGTGTCGCCATCGCTCACCTCGCCGCCCTCGTAGAGCAGGTGGCCCAGCGCCACGAACGCCTGGCCGGCTTCCAGCGGGCTCCACTGGAAACCGCCGGTGATCACGCCCTCGTGCACCAGCCGGCGGCCCTGGCCCGGCGAGAACAGGCCCATCACGGCGACGTCGCCGGCAAGTCCCCGCTCCTTCACCGCCCGGGCCGCCCCGATGGTGCCTTGGCTGCCGAAGGACATGATGCCGGCCAGGTCCTCGTGGGCGCGCAGCAGGTCGAGCGTGGTGCTGCGGCTGTCATCGACGCTCTCCGCCACGCCGAAGCGCTCCGCCGCCGGGGTCAGGCCCGGGCAGTTCTCTTCCAGCCAGTTCACCGCAGCGTCCGCCCAGGCGTTGTGGGCCGGCACGCTCAGGCCGCCCACGTAAACGGCGTAGGAGCCCTCGCAGCCGGTGGTGTCCGCCATGAGGCGTGCGTGCTCTTCGCCGAGCTGCTGGGCGGAGATCATCTCGAAGTCGTAGTCGATGTTGACCGACTCGGGGCTTTCGTGGGTCAGCACGATGATGCCCTGGCTGCGGGCGCGCTCGAGCACCGGCTCCAGCACTTCACGGTCGTTGGGCACCACGCCGATGACGTCCACGCCACGGCTGATCAGATCCTCGATGGCGCGTACCTGCAGGGCCGGGTCGGCGCTGGTGGGACCGACCATGTAGGCCTCCACGCCCAGCTCCTCACCCATCTGCTCGATCCCCTTTTCCATGGCGTTGAACCAGGGAATGCCGCCCACTTTAGCCACCACGGCGATGGTCGGGGGCTGCTGGGCCAGGGCGGTGGCGCTGGCCAGTGCGCCGGTAAGCGTTGCGGCGGCCAGAAGAGCTCTTTGTGTCATCGTCTTTTCCTGTGCGGGTGGCGAACGAAGCCAGCGAAATGGGTGTCCCGAGTAACGTCGTCCGACGACCATCGGTGCGGCCCGTCTTTTTTTCTTCGATCTTCGAAAGGTGTGTTTCGAGTGAATTAACAGAGACTTGGGCGCCGTAAGCAATCATCGACAACGAAACATGCACAATCGGTTGTGCAAAGTGTATCATTGTTGCGCGGCGTCATCACGTCAATGCGACTTTTATCTACTGCAAGGAGCTGCCACGTGGCCAGTGACTCAGCCAAACGGCTCACCATCTACGATCTCGCCCGGCTTGCCGAGACCTCGCCAAGCACCGTCAGCGCGGTGCTCAACGGCTCCTGGAAGCGCCGGCGCATCAGCCAGAAGCTGGCCGACAAGATCCTCACCCTGGCACAGTCGGAAGGCTATTCCGCCAACATGCAGGCCCGGGCGCTGCGCCGCGAGCGCTCGGGCATCATCGGCATGATCCTGCCGCTCTACGACAACCGCTACTTCAGCTCCATCGCCCAGCACTTCGAAGCCCAGGCGCGCAAGCGCGGGCTGTTCGCCATCGTTGCCTGCACCAACCGCGACCCGGCCCAGGAGCGCGAGGCGGCGCGGATGATGCTCGCCTACCGGGTGGAGTGTCTGGTGAGCACCGGCGCTACCGACCCGGACACCATCTCCCTCATGTGCGAGGAGGCGGGCGTGGCCAGCCTCAATCTGGACCTGCCGGGAAGCAAGGCGCCGTCGATCATCTCCGACAACCGCGACGGCGCGCGCCGCCTGACGCTGGCGATCCTCGATCGGCTGGACGCAAACGGCGCCGCGCAGAGCGACGGCGTGCTGTTCATCGGCGGGCGCGGGGAGGACCACAACACCCGCGAGCGAATCGAGGGCTTCATCAAGGCGCGCGCCGAGCGCGGGCTCGCCACCCGCGACGCCGACCTCCTTCCCTGCGACTACGCCGCCGACAAGGCCCAGGTGGCGCTGGAAGCCTACATGCGTCACCGCACCCGGCTGCCCGCCGCCATGTTCGTGAACTCCACCATCGCGCTGGAGGGCATCGTGCGCTGGCTGCAGCAAAGCGGCCATCAGTTGGACGAGGTGACGGTAGGGTGTTTCGACTGGGACCCGCTGGCCGCCGCGCTCTACCCGCACCTGATGATGGCGCGCCAGAGCGTGGAGGTGATGATCGAGCAACTTTTTGCAATGATCGACGATCCCGCCCAGGCGCCGGGCACGCTCGTCGAGGTGGCGCCGGAACTGATCGGCATCTAGGCGGCGGCGGGGTGAAGAACTGCGCTACACTGGGCCCACGCCCCCTCTTTGAGAGCCCGCCCCATGCCGCACAGCATGACCGCCTTTGCACGCACCGAACGGGCCGCCTCGTTTGGCACCCTCCAGGTCGAGCTGCGCTCGGTCAACCAGCGCTACCTGGACCCGCACTTTCGTCTGCCGGAGACGCTTCGCGAGCTCGAACCTGCGCTTCGCGACGCGCTCAGAACCCGGCTGGGACGCGGCAAGATCGAATGCCAGCTGCGCTTCGAGCCCACCGACAGCGCCCAGTCACCGACCGTGAACGGCGCACGCCTTGTCGAGCTCGCCGAGGCCCTCGCCACCATCGCCGAACACGTGCCGAGCGCCGCCGCGCCCACTACGCTTGCGCTGCTCGACTACCCCGGCGTGCAGGAGACCCGGCATCTGGATCACGACGCCATCCAGCGTGAGGCGCTGGCGCTGTTCGACCAGGCACTCGATGAGCTGATCGCCGCCCGCGCCCGGGAAGGCGAGAAGCTCGGCGCGCTGATCCACGCGCGCCTCACCGCGGTGAGCGAACAGGTCGCCAAGGTGCGTGCGCTGCTCCCCGCCATCATCGAGCGCCAGCGTACTTTGCTGCTCGAACGTCTGGAGAGCGTGAAAGCCGAGCTCGACCCCCAGCGCCTGGAAGCCGAGCTGGTGCTGGTCGCCCAGAAGGCGGACGTGGACGAAGAGCTCGACCGCCTCGACGCCCACGTCGGCGAGGTGCGCCGCCAGCTCGAGCAAGAAGGCCCCCAGGGCCGCCGGCTCGACTTCCTGATGCAGGAGCTCAACCGCGAGGCCAACACCCTCTCGTCGAAGTCCGTGGTCACCGACACCACCCGCTGCGCGGTGGAGTTGAAGGTCTTGATCGAACAGATGCGCGAGCAGATTCAGAATATCGAGTGAGGTAGATGAGTCGAACCCTTTAGTGTGTTCATAGGTTCGTGCACAGCACTACCACCTCTTTCGCCTGTTCAATTTTCGCAAGGGGCCCAAGCTCTTTTTTCTAAAAGGCGATCTTCGCGAGCGGCTGTGGCTCGAGCCGGACAGCTATCGGGCGGGCGTACGTTGACGCCAGGCGGGGCGATACGACCAGAAACCTCATCACCTGCGGTTTGCTATACTTCATTCTCACGATTAATTTAACCTCAGCCCTTCGTTCATCCGCCGGAACTCGGTACGCACGCTTCATGCACGATCATCATGTCTCCTACAACCTGGCCCTGGTGCTGCTCTCCTTCGGTATCGCGACCATCGCCTCCTTTACCGCGCTCGACCTGGCGGGTCGCGTGCGCGCCAGTACCGGGGTAGCCAGCCATCTCTGGCTGGCCGGCGGTGCCTTCGCCATGGGCACGGGGATCTGGGCGATGCACTTCGTCGGCATGCTCGCCATGGAGATGGCGGCCAGCGTCGCCTACGGGCTCTCGCTGACGCTGGTGTCGCTGATCGCCGCGATCGCCACGTCCGCGATCGCCCTGCTGATCGTGCAGCGCGGACGACTGACGCTGGCGCGACTGGGTGGCGGGGCGCTGGTGATGGGCGGCGGGGTGTGCTTGATGCACTACGTCGGCATGTCGGCCATGCACATCGAAGGGCGGCTGCGCTACGAGCCCGCGCTCTTCGCCCTCTCGGTACTCATTGCGGTATCGGCGTCGGCTGCCGCGCTGTGGCTCGTCTTTCGCCTCAATCCGACGGGAGCGCGGCGCTCGCCGCTCTGGCAGCGGCTGGTGGCCGCGGTGATCATGGCACTGGGCATTTCCGGCATGCACTATACGGGCATGGCGGCGGCGGTCTACCCTGCCGACGCGGTGTTGCTCGACGGGGGCGGCGTGTCGGTTGCGCAGCTGGCGGTGAGCGTGGCGCTGGTTTCCACCTGCATCATGCTGGCGGCGCTGATGATCTCGCTGTTCGATGCCCACATGACCTCGCGCAACGCACAGTTGGCGGCATCGCTGCTGGCGGCCAATACCGAGCTCAAGCAGATGATCTACCGCGATGCCCTCACGCAGTTGCCCAATCGACTGCTGCTGGAGGAGCGCCTGGAGGAGCAGCTAGCGGGCTCGGCGACCTTCGCGCTGTTCTTCGTCGATCTCGATCGCTTCAAGCAGGTCAACGACACGCTCGGCCACCACGTGGGCGATCAACTGATTCGCCAGGCGGCGGATCGGCTGCGCGCTGCGGTGCGTGAAAGCGACACCGTCGCCCGGGTCGGCGGCGACGAGTTCATCGTGCTGCTGGGGGAGAGTAGCGGGCGCGAGGAGGCGGACATGCTCGCCCGCCGGCTGGTGAGCACGCTGGACAAGCCGTTTCAGATCGGCTCGAGCGTGGTCAAGGTCTCGACCAGCGTGGGCATCAGCCTCTACCCGGACGATGGGCTTGACCGCCATGCCCTGATGATTCACGCCGATGCCGCGATGTACGCCGCCAAGCGGCTGGGGCGCAACACCTACCAGTTCTTCGAGCTCGACATGACCTCCATCGAGGAGCGACGTATCACGCTCGAGCGCCGGTTGCGCCTGGCGCTCGACAGCGACACGCTGGACCTGGCCTACCAGCCCAAGGTCGAGGTCGAGAGCGGGCGCATCACCGGCGTCGAGGCACTGCTGCGCTGGAAGGACGACGAGCTGGGCATCGTCGAGCCCAGCGAGATCATCCCCCTGGCCGAGGATACCGGGCTGATCCTGCCGCTCGGCGAATGGGTGCTGCGCACGGCCTGCCGCTATGCCCAGCAATGGCATGAAGAGACCGGGCAGGCACTGTTCATCTCGGTGAACATCTCGGCCATCCAGCTCAACAGCCGCCACTTCGTCGAGACGGTCATCAAGGTGCTGGAGGACACCGGCCTGGCGCCCACGTGCCTCGAGCTCGAACTCACCGAAAGCGCCCTGGTGCTCAACCCGGACATCGCCCTGGAAGCGCTCAACGAGCTTCGCGCCCTGGGGATCGCGATCTCGATCGACGACTTCGGCACCGGCTACTCCAACCTCGCCCAGCTGCGCCGCTTTCCCATCGACCGGCTCAAGATCGACCGCGCCTTCATGGCCCACGCCGTCACCGATGCCCAGGACGCCGCCATCGTCAAGGCGGTGGTGGCGCTGGCCCAGAGCCTCGATTTGCAGGTGGTGGCGGAGGGTGTCGAGAACGAGCAGCAGCTCGCCCTGATCAGCCAGCTCCACAGCCACGAATATCAAGGCTACCTGTTCAGCGAGGCGCTCTCCGGCGAGGAACTCAAGCGGTTCTGGGCGGCGCATGCGTCACGCGGCCAAGCGGTCGACCCTTCTGACGAGGGGGCGATGAATTCTGGCGACTGATGGGCTGGCAGCATCGCGGCTTGAAAGATGGAAATTGACGCTTGCCCCGGAGAGTACCCAGAGTAATCTGCAAAGAAACGGGGAGTGCTCGGTCGAGCTGTGGTTCGACACTGGCTCGATTGGCCCGGGGCATGACCCGAGGTGGGCTCAAACTAATGCGCCCATGTCGCTGCTCATAGCCTTATGCGTATTGAAAGAAAACCCCCTGGCGGTTTTGCGCCAATACGCCCGCCGCGACCTGTTCACCGGTTGATAGCGTGCGCGTCACGTTCAGCCGCTGTATTGGCTTGAAGTCATGTGCGAGTACCTCATCAATCGATGAGGGCAGGCTTGCGCTGTTCGTATCGTGCTGGGTCAG
>NZ_JAMZBC010000105.1 GCF_024158715.1 Halomonas sp. 707D7
GCAGAGACCAAGCCCGGCGCCGCCAAGCCCCCCGGCAGCCCGCCTCCCGCATCGCCGCCTCCGGGCGGTCGCGGCGGCAAGGCCGGGACACTTGCCATCGTGCTGGTGCTGATCCTGGCGCTGGTGCTCGGCGTCGTCGCCTGGCAGCTCTGGCAGCGTCTGGAGAGCCAGCAGGCGCGCCTGGACGAGATCGCCCAGCAAACCGAGGCCAGCGCCACGCAGCAGAGCCTGAATGATCTCGAGTCACGCCTCGAGAGCGGCGAGACCGAGCGCAACGACACCCTCGAAAGCACCGTCAGCGAACTGCGCGGCGAGCTCGAGAGCGTACGGTCTAACGTCGACGAGACCGTCAACCAGGTGCTCGACCAGCTCTCCCAGGCCCAGGACACCGACGAGCGCGACTGGCTCCACGCCGAAGCCGCCTATCTTCTGCGCCTGGCCAACCAGCGCCTGCAGCTCGAAGGTGATGTCGAGGGCGCCTCTGCCCTGCTGCGCACCGCCGACGCCCGCCTGGTCGACGCCGACAATCCGGCACTGACGCCGGTACGCCGCGAGATCGCAAGCGAACTGGCGGCGCTGGACGCCGTGCCGCGCGTCGACCGCACCGGCCTCTATCTCGCGCTCAACGCCCAGCAGGAGCGCGTGGCGGGCCTGCGCCTCTCCCAGGAGATCGAGGAGCGCGCCGTGACCTCCGGCATCGAGCAGCCGCCGAGCGGCTCCTTCGAGCGCCAGCTGGCGAAATTCGGCGCCGAGCTGCGTGATCTGGTGGTGATTCGCCACCACGACGAAGCCCTCGAGACCCTGGTGACGCCGGAGCAGGAGTCCTACCTGCGCCAGAGCCTGCGCCTGATTCTCGAGCAGGCGCAGCTCGCCCTGCTCAAGGAGGAGCAGCCGCTTTTTGAGGCGAGCCTCGACAAGGCGCTGAGCCTGCTCGACGGCTACTACGATACCGAGCGCGAAGAGACCCAGAGCGTCATCGCACGCCTTCAGGAGCTCAAGCAGAGCGACATCGAGCCAGAGCTTCCCGATATCAGCGGCTCGCAGCAGGCCATGGCCGACTTCATCGACAACCGCTTCCAGGCGCGGCGCCAGAGCGGAGGTGAGCAATGAGAAAACTCCTTCTGCTGATCGTCGCCGGCCTTGCCGTCGGCGCTCTGTTCGGCCACCTGATGATGTCGGTGCCCGGCTACTGGCTGATCCGCGTCGGCGATACCTCGGTGCAGACCTCGTTCTGGTTCGGCCTGGTGCTGCTGCTCGGCGCCTTCATCGTGGTGCATTTCGCGCTGCGCCTGTTGACCGGCATCATTCGCCCGGTCGGGCGCTTTCGCACCTGGAACGCCCGCGCGCGCAACCGTCGCGCCAGCAAGCGCACCGTGCGCGGGCTGGTGGCGCTGACCGAAGGCCGCTTCAAGCGCGCCGAGCGTACCCTGGCGGGGGCAGCCGAGGACTCCAGCACGCCGATGGTCAACCACCTCTCGGCGGCGCTGGCCGCCCACTACCTGGGCCATCACGAGCGCGCCCAGGAGCACCTCAACCAGGCGCAGCTCACCACCGACGGCGCCGATACCGCCGTGGGCCTGATGCAGGCGCAGCTGATGATCGACCGCCAGCAACCGGAGGAGGCGCTGGCGATCCTCACCCGTCTCGACCAGAAGCTGCCCAACCATCCTCAAGTATTGAAGATGCTCAAGCAGGTGTACCTCAGCGTCAGCGACTGGGAGGGGCTGCGCCATCTGGTGCCGCGCCTGGTGGCCAAGAAACTGATCACCCAGCAGGAGCGCGAGCAGCTCGAGTTCAAGGCCTACCGCGAGCTGATCCTGTTCGAGGCCGGCAATCCGGCCAACATCGAACGGGTACGCGGGCTGTGGGCGGACATGCCGGACTACCTGCGCGGCAATACCGAGCTGATCGTGCTCTACGTCGAGGCGCTACTGCAGGCTGGTGAAGAAGCGCTCGCCGAGCGCCTCTTGAGCCAGTCGCTGGATAGCCATTGGGATGCGCGGCTGGTCAAGCGCTTCGGGCTTTTAGGCGTCGATGCCGCGCGCCAGCGCACCCGCGCCGAGAAGTGGCTGCAGGAGCGCCCCAACGATCCGGAGCTGCTGCTCGCCTGCGCACGGCTATCGCTGCGTACCGGCCAGTGGGAGAAGGCGCTCGAGTACTTCGAGGCGAGCCAGCGCCAGCGCCCGAGCGGCGAGGTATGCGCCGAGCTCGCTCGCCTCTACGCAAGCCTTGGCGAACACAACAAGAGCCAGCTCTACTACCGCCAGAGCGTGGAGATGATGGCGCAGTCGCTGCCGTCGCTCCCCCAACCCAGCGACGAACGCGACAGCGACGGCCCCGGTAAGGCCGGTAAAAAACGCCGCTGACGACAGCGTCGCAACGATGAAAGGGTGCCCTCTCGGGCACCCTTTTTTCATGGGCGCCTGGTCGGCCCCTGCCTGCCAGCCTGCCTGCCCCGCACCCGTTCCTCCCGCCTGTCTTGGACTCCTCTTTCTTGAGGTTGAGGGCGCGCTACGCCCTGCCTCGATGAACCGTCAAGATAGATAGCATGAAAAATATACAAAATAAGCGAACGGTCTAGTCGATTTTAAGCGCTTTTTATTCTATTTTTTCAATAATACTATAGTCGCATGTTCTCGAGCGGACACCGCGAAAAGAACCTTATAACCAAATGAAAACATTCGAATTCAAAGGTACGCCACCATGAAAAGACTGACCGCTACTGCCGCCATCGCTCTTGCCCTCGTGTCCGGCTCCGCTTTCGCCGAGCGCGGCTCCGCCGAACTCAACGCCATCAGCCAGCCGAGCTCCACGGTCGCGCACCAGAGCACCGGCACTCAGGCCTCCGTCGAGCAGGTTATCGCGCGCAACAGCGCATCCGGCGAGCAGGTCACTCCCGCTCACTCCCACGCCAGCGACCACGCCCAGAGCGATCGCAAGGCCTCGCTGAGCCAGCTGACCGCCAAGAACGGTGCCACCGGCGAACAGACGCCCAACGCTGACGCCCAGGGCTGATCGCGGTACACCCCACTCTAGTGGGGCGCTAAAGCGCCAATGAAAAGGGGTACCCCACCGGGTACCCCTTTTTCGTGGCTGGTCGGGTCATAGCGGCGAAGTGGGTGAGGCCGTGCTCGCTGCCGGGGCGGGCTCGACGGGCTCGATCACCGAGGTGCAATGACCGCAGCGGGTGGCCTTGATCGGTACGACCATCAGGCAGTGCGGGCAGGGTTTCTCAACGGGGCTCTTGGGCGCGACCACTTCCTCGCGCTTGAGCCGGTTGATGCTGCGCACCAGCATGAACACCACAAAGGCGACGATGGTGAAGCTGATCACGGCGTTCAGGAACAGGCCGATATTGAGCGTCACCGCCCCCGCCGCCTGGGCAGCGCCCAGAGTCGGATAGGGACCCGCTACCGCACCCTCGCGCAACACGATGAAAAAGTTCGAGAAATCGATACCGCCCACCAAAAGTCCGATCACCGGGTTCATGACGTCCTTCACCATGCTCTGCACGATCAGCGTGAAGGCCCCGCCGATGATGATCCCCACCGCCATGTCGATCACATTGCCCTTGACGGCAAACTCGCGAAACTCCTTGATAAATTTCGACATCTCACCTTCCCTCATAGAAATGGTTTATTAGCATATAACGTTTTAAGCTTAATACCAGTCTCGTCAAAGACTTACCAAAGCGACATGGAGCATTCGAAAAACGTTGTCTTTCTCTTGCCAACAAGAGAAAACCTCATTGGCGCAACCCGAGGGCGACCTCGAGTGTCTCATTAACGACACGACGTGCATCACGCTCGAGTTTGCTTTGTCAGTATAAGTGGCATTCGTGCCAATATGCAGAAAGGCAGCGAGCAGCTCAGGCAGGGATTACAACAACACGCCAGCGACAGACGAAAACTATAAGAAAAACACCCATGACGTTCAGGTGATAGAGGTACAGGCCATGACACCCGATCAAGCAACAACCGGCGCGACCACCTCGCGTCCCAGCGCTCCGCAGACCCTCGGTTTTCTTCTGTTGGACAACTTCACCCTGATTTCCCTTGCCTCGGCGATCGAACCCCTGCGCATGGCCAATCAGCTGGCCGGTCGCGAGCTCTATCGCTGGTACACGCTGACCCAGGACGGCTCGCCGGTGCGCGCCAGCGACGGGCTCAACGTGACCCCGGACGCCGCCATGCAGGCGCCGCTCGCGCTCGACTGGGTGATCGTCTGCGGCGGCGTCGCCCCGCAGCACAGCGTGAGCCGCGAGCACATCCACTGGCTGCAGTCCCAGTCGCGCCAGCTGCGTCACCTGGGCGCCATCTGTACCGGCAGCTGGGCGCTGGCCAAGGCAGGGCTTCTGGATCACTACGAGACCAGCATCCACTGGGAGTGCCTGGCCTCGGTGCAGGAAGCCTTCCCCAAGATCGTGCTCACCACCAAGCTCTTTTCCATCGACCGCGACCGCTTCACCGCCTCCGGCGGCACCGCGCCGCTCGACATGATGCTCAACCTGATCGCCCACGACCACGGCAAGGCCCTGTCGGCGGGGATCTCCGAGATGTTCATCTACGAGCACATGCGCAACGAAAACGACCAGCAGCGCGTGCCGCTCAAGCACGTGCTCGGCACCACCCAGCCGAAGCTTCTGGATATCGTCGCGCTGATGGAGTCCAACCTCGAGGAGCCTTTGGAGCTCAACGAGCTGGCAAGCTACGTCGACGTATCCCGGCGCCAGCTCGAGCGGCTCTTCCAGCGCTACCTGCACTGCTCGCCGTCGCGCTACTACCTGAAACTGCGCCTGGTGCGAGCGCGCCAGCTGTTGAAGCAGACCTCGCTCTCGATCATCGAGATCGCCTCGATCTGCGGTTTCGTCTCCACCCCGCACTTCTCCAAGTGCTATCGCGAGTGCTTCGGCATTCCTCCGCGCGACGAGCGCATGGGCTGCCAGTCTCGCCAGGCCCCGAAGATCTCCTCCTCGGCCCTGATCCAGCACTGGGGCGTGGAGCCCGGCAGCGGCGAGCCCGCCTCGAGCGCGCTGCAGGCCCTGGCCTACGCCCAGGGCGAGCCGACCTTCGCCAGCGTCCCGCTGATCAACTGAGCGTCGCCTCCTTCCAGAAGCCGCCTGCGGGCGGCTTCTTGCGTTGTGGCCGCGCTCTTTTGCCTTGTCACGCCAGCTGCGGCGCGTCGCCACGGCCGGACGTCAACGGGTCGCCACGATGACGTTTTTGGAATTTCCGCCGTCGTTTCCAAGCGCAGAGCGGGGCCATCGCGGCGCTATGCTCCACCCTATGAACAATTATGGAGCCCCCTATGAGCCCTTCTGAACTGCATCAAGACGCCATCGTCATCGACGGCCTGATCATCGCCAAGTGGAACCGCGAGCTTCTCGAGGACATGCGTCGCGGGGGCTTGACCGCGGCCAACTGCACCGTCTCGGTGTGGGAAGGGTTCAAGGCCACCGTCGACAACATCGTCGCCTCCAACCAGCTGATGGCGGAGTGCAGCGACCTGGTGCGCCCGGTGCGCACCACGCGCGATATCACCCGCGCCAAGGAAGAGGGCAAGACCGGCATCATCTTCGGCTTCCAGAACGCCCACGCGTTCGAAGACCAGATCGGCTACGTCGAGATCTTCAAGCAGCTCGGCGTGGGCATCGTGCAGATGTGCTACAACACCCAGAACCTGGTCGGCACCGGCTGCTACGAGCGCGACGGCGGCCTCTCCGGCTTCGGTCGCGAGATCGTCGCCGAGATGAACCGCGTCGGCATGCTGTGCGATCTCTCCCACGTCGGCGCCAAGACCTCCGAGGAGGTCATCCTCGAGTCCAAGAAGCCGGTGTGCTACTCCCACTGCCTGCCCTCCGGGCTCAAGGAGCACCCGCGCAACAAGTCCGACGAGGAGCTCAAGTTCATCGCCGACCACGGCGGCTTCGTCGGCGTGACCATGTTCACCCCGTTCCTCAAGAAGGGCGTCGACTCCACCATCGACGATTACGTCGAGGCGATCGAGTACATCATGAACATCGTCGGCGAGGACGCCATCGGCATCGGCACCGACTTCACCCAGGGCCACGATCAGAACTTCTTCGAGTGGCTGACCCACGACAAGGGCTACGCCCGCCGGCTGACCAACTTCGGCAAGATCATCAACCCCGAAGGCATCCGCACCATCGGCGAGTTCCCCAACCTGACCGAGGCCCTGCTGCGGCGCGGCATGAGCGAGCAGCAGGTCAGAAAGATCATGGGCGAGAACTGGATGCGTACCCTGAAGGACGTCTGGGGCGAATGAACGACGCCCGCCCCGGGTTCGAGGGCGAGCACGCGAGAACAACGATAAGTGGAAGGAATGCAACCGTGACCAAGATGACTCCCGAACTTCCGATCGAAGTCGACAGCGAGACCGGCGTCTGGACGACCGATGCGCTGCCGATGCTGTACGTACCGCGCCACTTCTTCGTCAACAACCACATGGCCGTCGAAGACGCCCTGGGGCCGGCGAAGTACGCCGAGATCCTCTACCACGCCGGCTACAAGAGCGCCTGGCACTGGTGCGAGAAGGAGGCCGAGCTGCACGGCCTCGAAGGCGAGGAGGTGTTCGAGCACTACATGAAGCGGCTGTCCCAGCGCGGCTGGGGGCTGTTCATCACCGAAGAGATCGACCTCGACGCCGGCACCGCCCGGGTGCGCCTGGAGCACAGTGCCTTCGTCTACCAGATGGGCAAGGTGAACCGCAAGATCGAGTACATGTTCACCGGCTGGTTCGCCGGCGCCATGGACCAGATCCTGAGCGCGCGGGGCAGCTCGCTGCGCACGGTGGCAAAGCAGACCCAAAGCGGCGCCGAAGAAGGCTGTGATCACGGCCTGTTCGTCGTCACGCCCCTGAACTGAGGATCGCGCCATGGCATTCGAGGCACTGTTCAAGCCGATCCAGATCGGCAAGCAGACGATTCGTAACCGCGTGGTGAGCACCGCCCACGCCGAGGTGTACGCCACCGACGGCGGCATGACCACCGAGCGCTACGTCAAGTACTACGAGGAGAAGGCCAAGGGTGGCTGCGGGCTGTGCATCTGCGGCGGCTCGTCGATCGTCTCGATCGACAGCCCCCAGGGCTGGTGGAGCTCGGTGAACCTCTCCACCGACCGCATCATCCCGCACTTCCAGAATCTCGCCAATGCCGTGCACAAGCACGGCGGCAAGATCATGATCCAGATCACCCACATGGGGCGGCGCTCGCGCTGGGACGGCTACGACTGGTCGACGCTGCTCTCGCCCTCCGGCATCCGCGAGCCGGTGCACCGCTCCACCTGCAAGACCATCGAGGTCGAAGAGATCTGGCGCATCATCGGCGACTTCGCCCAGGCCGCGCGCCGGGCGAAGGAAGGCGGCCTCGACGGCGTCGAGCTGTCTGCGGTGCACCAGCACCTGATCGACCAGTTCTGGAGCCCGCGGGTCAACAAGCGTACCGACGAATGGGGCGGCAGCTTCGAGAACCGCATGCGCTTCGGCATGGAGGTGCTCAAGGCGGTGCGCGCCGAGGTCGGCGACGACTTCGTGGTCGGCATGCGCATCACCGGCGACGAGTTCCACCCGGACGGCCTCGATCACGAGGAAATGAAGCGCATCGCCGCCTACTATGACGCCACCGGCAAGGTCGACTACTTCGGCGTGGTGGGCTCGGGCTGCGATACCCACAACACGCTGGCCAACGTCATTCCCAACATGTCCTACCCGCCGGAGCCGTTTCTGCACCTGGCGGCGGGCATCAAGGAAGTGGTCAGCGTGCCGGTCATCCACGCCCAGAACATCAAGGACCCCAACCAGGCCCAGCGGATTCTGGAAGGCGGCTACGTCGATCTGGTCGGCATGACGCGCGCCCACATCGCCGACCCCCACATCATCGCCAAGATCAAGAACAACCAGATCGACCAGATCAAGCAGTGCGTGGGTGCCAACTACTGCATCGACCGCCAGTACCAGGGCCTCGACGTGCTGTGCATCCAGAACGCCGCGACCTCGCGGGAGTACATGGGGCTTCCCCACATCATCGAGAAAAGCGAAGGGCCCAGGCGCAAGGTGGTCATCGTCGGCGGCGGCCCCGCGGGCATGGAAGCGGCCCGCGTGTGTGCCGAACGCGGCCACGACGTGACGCTGTTCGAGGCCCGCGATCAGATCGGCGGGCAGATCACCATCGCCTCCAAGGCGCCCCAGCGCGACCAGATCGCCGGCATCACCCGCTGGTACCAGCTCGAACTCGCGCGGCTGAACGTCGACCTGCGCCTGGGCACCCGGGCGGACGAAGCGACCATTGCTGATCTGCGCCCGGACGTGGTGATCCTCGCCACCGGCGGCCAGCCGTTTCTCTCCCAGGTACCCGAATGGGGCTATGACGCCGAGACCGACAAGAGTCTGGTCGTCAGCACCTGGGACATCCTCGAGGGCCGCGTCGCGCCCGGCAAGAACGTGCTGGTGTTCGACACCATCTGCGAGTTTTCCGGCGTCTCGGCGGCGGACTTCCTGGCGGACAAGGGCGCCAAGGTCGAGATCGTCACCGACGACATCAAGCCCGGTGCGGCGGTGGGCGGCACCACCTTCCCGACCTACTACCGAAGCCTCTACGAGAAGGACGTCATCATGACCTCGGATCTCGCCCTGCATAAGGTGTATCGCGAAGGCGACTCCCTGGTCGCGGTGCTCGAGAACGAGTACACCGGTGCGCTCGAAGAGCGCGTGGTCGACCAGGTCGTGGTCGAGAACGGCGTGCGCCCGGACGAAACCCTCTACTACGCGCTCAAGGAGCAGTCGCGCAACAAGGGCCAGATGGATCTGGAAGCGCTCTATGCGATCGCGCCCCAGCCCTGCCTGCAAGAGAGCGGCGACGGCTTCGCGCTGTTCCGCCTGGGGGATTGCACCGCGCCACGCAACACGCATGCGGCCATCTATGATGCGCTGCGGTTGTGCAAGGACTTCTGACACAATAACGCTGTAAGCCGACCGCCGCGGGCCTCATGGCCTGCGGCGCAGTCCTTACGGTGTCTCTGAGAGGAGAGACGCCATGCTCGAGACCCTGTTACCCCTTCTGCTGTTCACCGCGCTCGCGCTCGCCGCCCTCGGCGCGGTGCGCCGCGTGCGCCTGTGGCGCCAGGGGCGGCCCTCGTCCGTGCCCGTGCTCAAGGGGCTCTTGCGGGTGCCCCGGCGCTATCTGGTCGATCTGCACCACGTCGTCGAGCGCGACAAGTACATCTCCCACACTCACGTCGCCACCGCCGGCGGCTTCGTGCTGGCGGCTTTGCTTGCCATCGTCGTCCACGGTTTTGGCCTGGACAGCGCGATTCTCGCCTGGGTGCTGCTGGTCGCCACCACCAGCATGTTCATTGGCAGCCTGCTGGTCGCCTGGCGGCGAAGCCCGCCGCCGTCGCGGCTCTCCAAGGGCCCGTGGATGCGACTGCCGAAAAGCCTGATGGCGTTCTCGATCGGCATGTTCGTGGTCACGCTGCCCACCGCCGGCGTGCTGCCGGAGGGCATTTTTCAGCAAGGCCTTGGCTGGATCGCGGCACTCGTGCTCGCGGCGATCATCGTCTGGGGCCTGGGCGAGATGTTCTTCGGCATGACCTGGGGCGGGCCGATGAAGCACGCCTTCGCCGGTGCCCTGCACCTGGCCTGGCACCGCCGCCCGGAGCGCTTTTCCTCCAAGGCGGGCGTCGAGCACCGCTCGACCGGCCTGAAAGCGCTGAAGCTCGACGAGCCCGACGCCAAGCTCGGCGTCGAGAAGCCGGCGGACTTCACCTGGAACCAGCTGTTGGGTTTCGATGCCTGCGTGCAGTGCGGGCGCTGCGAGGCGATGTGCCCGGCGTTTGCCGCCGGCCAGCCGCTCAACCCGAAAAAGCTGATCCAGGACATGGTCGTCGGCATGGCCGGCGGCAGCGATGCCAAGTACTACGGCTCGCCCTACCCCGGCAAGCCGGTGGGCGAGCATGCGGGCTCTCCCTTCGGGCCGATCGTCGCCCGCGAAGGCACCTCCTTGGTGGATGCCGAGACGCTCTGGTCCTGCACCACGTGCCGCGCCTGCGTCGAGGAGTGCCCGATGATGATCGAGCACGTCGACGCCATCGTCGACATGCGCCGCTTTCTGACCCTGGAGCACGGCAACACCCCCAACAAGGGCGCCGAGGTGCTCGACAACCTGATCGCCACCGACAACCCCGGCGGCTTCGACCCCGGCTCGCGCCTGCACTGGGCAGCCGACCTGAACCTGCCGCTGATGGCGGACAAGGGTGAGGCCGACGTGCTCCTGTGGCTCGGCGACGGCGTGTTCGACATGCGCAACCAGCGCACCCTGCGCGCCTTCATCAGCGTGCTGCGCGCGGCAGGCGTCGACTTCGCCGTGCTCGGTGTTGATGAGCGCGACAGCGGCGACGTGGCGCGGCGCCTCGGCGACGAGGCGACCTTCCAGACGCTGGCCCGCCGCAACATCCAGACCCTGAGCCGCTACCGTTTCGATCGCATCGTCACCTGCGACCCGCACAGCTTCCACGTGCTCAAGAACGAGTACGGCGAGCTCGGCACTGCAGAGACGTCGGCCCACTACCACGTGCAGCACCACAGCACCTTCATCAGCGAACTGGTCGGCGCGGGCAAGCTCAGCTTCAAGGCGTGGAAAGGCGGCAGCGTCACCTACCACGACCCGTGCTATCTCGGCCGCTACAACGGCGAGTACGAGGCCCCGCGCGACGTGCTGAAGGCGCTCGGCATCGAGGTCAAGGAGATGGCCCGCTCCGGCTACCGCTCGCGCTGCTGCGGCGGCGGCGGTGGCGCGCCGATCACCGACATTCCCGGCAAGCAGCGTATCCCCGACATGCGCATGGAAGACGTGCGCGAAACCGGCGCAGATCTCGTCGCCGTGGGCTGCCCGCAGTGCACCGCCATGCTCGAGGGCGTGGTGGAGCCGCGCGCCGAGATCAAGGACATCGCCGAGCTGGTCGCCGATGCGCTGGTCATCGACGCCCCGGCCTTCATCGTGGCCGTGGTGCCGGACATGGCCGGCGGGCGCCTGTCGGCGCATGATCGTGACCTGCTGGGCCTGGCCCGCCAGC
>NZ_JAMZBC010000106.1 GCF_024158715.1 Halomonas sp. 707D7
CACCTTTTAGCACCTTTTAGCACCTTTTAGCACCTTTTAGCACCTTTTAGCACCTTTTAGCACCTACATCGAATCACTAGATGACGACTTAGGTTTATGAACAGTGATAGGCCTGTATTACAAAAGATTGGTATATTAAATATGAACTATCAGTATTTTGGTTATTAAAACATCTTATTAGCGAATGAATATTGGCAACCCCCTACTTTAATTATTTATAGCAGTATTGCCCATTTCTATATACCTGTGCAACCCGTTTAGCTGCGACTTTAGACCATTCTGCGCTGGTATGCTTTAGCTCTACAGGATCTTGTTAGGAATGTCCTGTTTAGCTATCGGCCAACCGACAGCCCAGCTTTAGATTATTGCTACCCATCCCATCCCTTAAATGTGCATAACCCAGCATGAATTCACATGATTTACATGCACCCATTTTCACCAGCCAGCCCAGCATTGGCGCGGCGTCGATCGCGGTCGGTGGGTGCCGGGGTGGCAACGGTGCCCTGCACGCCGCTGTCAGCTTCACAAGGCGCGCCCTCTCCATCGGGCTGGCGTCACACGCGAACGCCCCGCACGAAGGCGGGGCGTAGTTGAAGTCATACGTTATTCGATTACCGTGAACGGGCAGACGTTGGCTGCTCGATCACTTACGTATCGCGCTATAAAGAGATGGAGAACAAAAAATGGCGTCCCTGGCAGGAGTCGAACCTGCGACCTGCCGCTTAGGAGGCGGCTGCTCTATCCTACTGAGCTACAGGGACTTGTCGCTTGGATGGGGCGCGTAGTATAGCGCGGTGCCGGCGCCAGGCCAACCGGGCGGGTCAAATCCAGCCGGCCAGGCGAAGTAGGAAGATGCCGAGGGTGATGCTGATGCTCGCCATCAAGGTGGTCAGGGCGATGATGTTGGCGGCGAGGGTCACGTTGCCGTTCATCGCCTTGGTCATCACGAAGCTGGCCGCCGCCGTGGGGCTTGCGAAGAACAGAAACAGAAGCCCCAGCTGCGGGCCGCTGAATCCCAAACCCCAGGCCGCCACGGTGGAGATTGCCGGCAGGATCGCCATTTTCATCAAGCTCGAGCTGAGCGCGACCTGATGGCCGCTGCGCAGGCTGGCCGCGGACAGGGTGGCGCCAATGCAGATCAGCGCCAAAGGCAGCGTCAGCGAGGCGAAATAGTCGCCCGAGGTCATCACCCAGCTCGGCAGCTCGATCGACAGCGCCGTGAAGGGAATGGCCAGCAGGACCGAGATGATCAAGGGATTGGTGGCGATATTCTTGAGCATCGCGCGCCAGTTCGTGGTCTGGCCGGGCTGGTAGACCGAGAGCACCCATACCGAAAGCACGTTGTAGAGCACGATGACCACGCCAAGCAGCAAACTGCCCGCCGAGAGCCCGTAGTTGCCGTACATGCCGGCGGCCAGCGCCAACCCCACGACCCCGCCGTTACCGCGAAACGCACCCTGAACGTAGATACCGCGATCGGCATGGGGTACGCGAAAACGCGCCCAAAGCCAACTCAAGAAGAACTGCCCCAGGGTGGCGAAAGCGAAAAAGAGCAGCAGCGGTACATCCAGCGCCACGCCCAGATCCGCCTTGATCAGGCTCAAGAAGATCAGCGTGGGCAGCGTTGCCCGGAACACCAGCGCCGAGGCGGTGGAGACGAAGTCCCGGTCGATCAGGCGCAGGCGCTTGAGCACGATGCCGATGAACACCATGGCGAAGACCGGCAAGGTCGTATCCAGCGTACGCGAAAAAAGTTCTACAAGATCCACGGCAATACTCTCGGCGATGAACGCGATGATTTTACCGCGAGAACGCATCCCCGCACACGCGCGTTGCTCAATCGAACAGCGAGAGCGGGTCGAACTCGCTGGGCAGTTTCACGACCACTTCGTTGCGCCCGCGATCCTTTGCCTCGTAGCTTGCGGCATCCGCGCGGGTCAGCGCATCCTCGACGGAGCCATCGTTTTCGTTGAAGCGGGTGGCGCCCATGCTCAGGGTGACGTTGTAGACCTTGCCCTCATGAGTCACGGAGACCTCGCTGACCGCTACGCGCAGTGCCTCGGCGATGCGCTGAGCCTGCACCAGCGTACAACTGGGTAACAGCACGCCGAATTCGTCCCCTCCCTGGCGCGCCACGTGGTCACTGCGACGCACCTCCCAAGCGATGACCTGGGCCACCCGGCGCAGCATCTCGTCGCCCAGGGCATGCCCACCTTCATCGTTGATGGGCTTGAAGTGATCGAGGTCGAACAGTAGCAGGGCCGACGGCGTACTGGTTTTCTGGAAATCGGCGAAGGCCTCCTCCAGCCGGCGCAGAAACCCGCGCCGGTTGAGCAAGCCCGTCAGCGGGTCGTGCTCTGCCTCCCAGCGCTGTAGCGCCTCCTGCTGGCGACGCTCGGTGATGTCCTTGACCACACCGACGAGCCCGATCGAATGCCCCTGTTGGGAGAGCATGACCGAGCGGGCGTGAACGTCGAGCCACAGCGTCTCGTCGTTCTTGAGAAAGCGCATCTGGCGCACGAAGTCCTTGCCCGTCTTCAGGCTGTGCGCCCACAGGTCTGCCACGCCCATTCGGTCGTCGGGATGAATCTTCTCGAGCCATGCCTCCATCTGCGTCTCAGCGGAAATGGACAGCATCTTCAGCAGTGCCGGATTCATGTAGGTGATGCGGCCGCCGAAATTGGCGACGAACATGCCTTGCGGGCTTGAATTGAGCACCGAATCGAGAAACGCCTCGCGCTCCTGGAGGTTGTCGAGTAGCTGCTGGCGCTCGTCCTCCACCCGATTGAACGTTTGGGCGACCTGCTGAAGTTCCTGCATGCTCGTCTCCAGTCGCACGTGCGACCGGCGTCCCTGCCCCACTTCGCCGATCTGCGCTTCGAGCAGATTAAGGGGAGAGAGTATTCGGGCCAGAAGCCCCCACAGCAGCGGCAGAAGAAACAGCGCCAGTACCACCCAGATCCACCACAACCGGTGAATGAAATCGGCCAGCGGCGTCTGGGCCTGCCCGACGGGCAGATAGAGACCCACGATCCAGCTCGCCGGCCAGATCTGGGAGTACGACTGGTAGAGCGGCTGCTCGCCGAACAGCGTCCCGACGCTATCGCCCGACCACCCATCCAGCGCCAGGTCGAGGGTCGGATAGCCCTCGCGATCGGCGATCGGCGTATTCACCAGGCGATCATCGGGATGGTATAGGATGTTGCCGGAAGCGCTGAACACGGCCGAATATCCGTGATCGCCAAGGCGTATCTTGGCCAGCCGGCTGAAGAGCCCACCGGAATCGAGCCTGACCACCCCACCGATGAACCCCAGGAAATCGCCCCGGGCGTTCAGGCGCGGCACGCCGATGAGTACCAGCGGCATCTGAGTGGCACGCCCGATGAACGGCTCGCTCACGTGGACGTTTCGCGTGCCGCGCAGCATCTCGAAATACTCCTGATCGCGCGTCTCGAGCCCGATACGTCCGACGACACTGGGCCAGTCGGCGATCAGCCTACCCTCTTCGTCGCTCACCACTATGCCTTCGAACCAGGAAAGCAGGGAGTCGTTCTTGGCCAGTTCGTACTGGACCCATTCGGTGTCGCTCGCGGTGCCCATGGTCTGGCTCAACCGCTCAAGCGCCTCGATACGGTTCTCGACCTGCTGGGTGATCTCGTCGGCGAGCATGTTGGCTTCGTAGCGCAGGTGGGTGACGTTGGACTCCTGCAGCATGCTCTGACCCGCCTGCCAGGTCAGGCCCAGCACGACGGCCGCGAGAATCAGCAGCGTCGCCGAGACGCCCAGCAGCAAGCGACTCTTGAGGGATCGAAACTGAATAAGTCTTTTATAGAGAGGGGCTGAAAGCACCGTTGTACCTATTTCAACAGTATCGTTTGTCATGCGAGTCAAGATAAATGACTTATAGAGACATCTCATTATTTTCAACAACAAAATAGCTATAAACGATTATCAATATTGTTTACAGCTGTTAAATCCGAAAAAAACACCAAAATTTAAAATTACATAGAGGTTCATTGACGCTCCTTCCTTGCTTCGCCTATAGTCGAATGGCCTTGAAAAATCGATTTTTAAATCGATAAACGATAAGCGAAAAATCAACGGCTCGATTCGAGCGTTGAACAATCATAATCACGCCCGCGTGGCGCTCGCCCGGCATCGCACCGATACCCGGCGGGCGACGTCGGTTCATCCACGAACGGCTCGACCACGACGATTGGCGACGCGCCGCTTCCCCGCGGTCGTGCCAAGGTGTCATTACGCTCGTAGCACTCAAGACCCAACAGGAAACAACCATGACACTCAAGAAGCTGTTCACCCTCTCTGCGCTTTCGACCGTCATCGCCCTGCCCGGCGTGGCGGCGGCCGACTACCCCGAGCGCCCGGTCGAGTTCATCGTGCCCTGGGGCCCGGGCGGCGCCAGCGACCTGCTGATGCGCTTGATCGGCCAGCATCTTTCCGAGGAACTGGGTAAGCCCGTGCCGATCATCAACATGCCCGGCGCCAGCGGTACCGTCGGGCTTCGCGAAGCCTCGCGCCGCGCCCCGGACGGCTACAGCATCAGCCAGATCCACGAAGGCCTGCTGATCGCCCATCACGCCGGGGTGACCGACCAGAACTGGGACGCCTTCGAGCCCGTGGCGATGATGACCAGCGACGATATCGTGGTACTGGCCAACGCCGATACCGGCTGGGAAACCCTGGATGACATGCTCGAAGCCGTACAGCCGAGCCCCGGCGACTACCGCATGGGCGTGACGCTGGGCGGCATTCCGCACCTGTGGGCGGTGCAGTTCGAAGACGCCACCGACACCGAGTTCGGCTACGTGGGCTACGAGGGTACCGGCGAGCGGCTGCGTGCACTGGCCGGCGGTCACATCACCCTGTCGATCGAGGATTACCACTCCGCCGAGGCCTTCGTCGAGAACGGCGACATCAACGTGCTGGCTGCGGCCACCGAGGAGCGCCTGGAAGAGCTACCCGACGTGCCCACCCTCAAGGAGCTGGGCTACGATCTCGAGTTTCTGGTCACGCGTGGCATCGTGGTACCCAAGGATACGCCGGAAGCGGTCATCGAGCGCCTGGAAACCGCGCTCGCGACCATCGCCGAAAGCGAGGCCTTCCAGGGCGATATCGCCAACGTCGGCAGCAGCGTGCGCTTCATGGATCGCGCCGCCTACACCGACTACCTCGAGCGCACCGATGCGCTGATCGAAGAGAACGCCCATCTGCTCGACTAAGAGCAGCCACCACTTGGCAGGAATCCGTCATGGCGCGTAACGACGCTGACGCCGCGCTGCAGCCCTGGCTGCAGCTGGTGTCCTATGCAGTGCTCGCGGTGGGTGCGGTGTTCATGGCGTTAAAGGCCGGCGCGCTGCCGGCCTCACGCTGGGAACCGATGGGCGCCGGCACCTTTCCGCAGTTGATCTTCTCATCCATGGCCGTGCTGTGCGTGGCCGCGATCGCGCTCGAACTCCTCCGGCGAGGCTTTCCGCGCACCCGTCCGGGCGTGGCCTGGCGCCGGCTGATGGCCCTGAAACCGGTGCTGGTCAACCTGGGGCTGTTCATCGCCTACATGATCGCGATGCCCTTCGCCGGGTTCATCGCCGCCACGTTCTGCTACCTGCTCGCGGCCCAGCTCTACCTGGCGCCCCGCCGGCCGCTGACGCTCCTGGTCGTCGTCGGCGTGGCACTGCTGTTCTCGATCGGGCCGTACTATCTCTTCGCTGACGTGTTCAGTATCTATCTTCCGCGCGCGCGCTGGTGAACGGGTGATTTCATGACCGATGCATTTCTCGTCGCCCTGGGGGGCGTCACCGAACCCTATACGCTGGCGCTGATGGCGCTGGCGACCTTCGCCGGCATCATCGCCGCGGCCATTCCGGGCTTCACCATCACCATGGCGATCGTGCTGACGCTTCCGCTCACCTTCGCCATGCCGCCGATGCAGGGCATCGCGGTGATGCTCTCGGTGTACGTGGGGGGCTTGAGCGGGGGGTTGTTCAGCGCCGCACTATTGGGCATCCCCGGCACGCCGTCGGCGGTGGCCACCACCTTCGACGCCTTTCCCATGGCACGCAACGGCCAGCCCGGGCGGGCGCTGTCGCTGGGGCTTTTTGCCTCGTTCGTCGGCTCGCTGATCTCGATCGTGATCCTGATCGTCGCGGCGCCTCCGCTGGCCCTGCTGGCGGTCAAGCTCGGCCCGTGGGAGTACTTCGCGCTGATTGTCTTCGCGCTGACGATCATCGCAAGCCTGGTGGGCGACTCGATCCTGCGCGGGCTGATCGCGGGGCTGCTGGGGATCGGCATCGCCACCATCGGCCCGGACCCCTTGATGGCCCGCGAACGCTTCACCTTCGGCTATGAGCTGTTGACCGCCGGCATCCCGTTTCTGGTAGTGCTGATCGGCATGTACGCGATGAGCCAGCTGCTTTCCGAGCTCGAGCCGTCATCCGCGAATCAAGACGGCTCCAGAGCGCTGGTCAGCGGCGACATGCGCCCGCACCTGTGGAGCGTGATGATCGGTACGCTCAAGAAGCCTTTCAACATCCTGCGCTCGTCACTTCTCGGGGTGTTCATCGGCGCGGTACCGGGAGCCGGCAGCTCGATCTCCAACCTCGTCGCCTACGATCAGGCCAAGCGCGCCTCCAGCCACCCGGAAACCTTCGGCAAGGGTGAGGCGGAAGGCGTGGTCGCCTCGGAGGCCGGCAACTCCTCCACCGTGGGCGGCAGCCTCATCCCGCTCATTTCGCTGGGCATTCCCGGCTCCCCGGCGGATGCGGTGCTGATGGCGGCGATCATGGTGCACGGCATCAGCGTGGGGCCACGCCTGATTCTCGATCACCCGGACCTGGTCTACAGCATGTTCATCGCCATGGCAGTCGCCTCGGTGTTCATGCTGGTGATCGGCGTGGTGATGATGCGTGCCTTCATGCGACTTTTGAACGTGCCCAAGTACATCGTCGTGCCGGTGGTGCTGGCCTGCTGCGCGATCGGCACCTATACCCTGAACAACCGCGTGTCGGATCTCTACCTGCTGGCGGCGATCGGCGCCTTCGGCTACCTGCTGAAGAAACTCGACTACCCGCTGGCGCCTCTGGTGCTGGGCGTGGTGCTCGGGCCGATCGCCGAGACCAACCTGCGCCGCGCCTTCCAGACCAGCACCGACTGGACGCTGTTCTTCACCCGGCCGATCTCGGCGCTGCTGCTGACGTTGGCCGTGGTCTCCGTGGCATACAGTGTCTACAGCTACCTTCGTCAGCGCCGCCTGATGGCCGAGCGTGCCCAGGCCGCCCAGAATCGCGCCTTCCAGGACGGCGCCTCGCAAGAATGAGGACTTCATCATGACGCTCGACCCCTACTACTACCCCACTGCCTCGCGGCGCACCGTCACTTTCGGCAAGCGTGGCATGGTCGCCACCTCCCAGAGCCTGGCCGCCCAGGTGGGCGCGAACATCCTGCGCGACGGCGGCAACGCCATCGATGCAGCCATCGCCACCGCCGCCGCCCTCACCGTCGTCGAGCCCACTTCCAACGGCATCGGCGGCGACGCCTTCGCGCTGGTATGGGTGGATGGCAAGCTCCACGGCCTGAACGCCAGCGGCAAGGCGCCGATGGGCATCTCGGTGGAGGCCGTCAAGGCGCTGGGCCTTGACGAGATGCCCGCCCACGGCCTGGTGCCGGTCACCGTACCCGGCGCACCCGGCGCCTGGGCCGCGCTCTCCGAGCGCTTCGGCAAGCTGCCCTTCGAGGCGCTGATCGCCCCGGCCATCCGCCTGGCGGAAGAGGGCTACGCGGTGCTGCCCACCGCGAGCAAGCTCTGGGCCCAGGCGCATACCCGCTACGGCCAGTACGGCCGCCCGGAGTTCGCGCCCTGGTTCGACCACTTCACACCGAAGGGCCGTGCGCCCAAGCCCGGCGAGACCTGGCGCTCGCCGGAGATGGCCAAGACCCTGCGCGCCATCGCCGAGACCCGCGCCCAGGCCTTCTACACCGGCGAGCTGGCCGACGCCATGGATGCCTTCTCGCGCCAGCACGGCGGCTTTCTGCGCAAGGAAGACCTCGCCGCCTTCGCCCCGGAGTGGGTCGACCCGATCAGCGTGCGCTATCGTGGCCACGACGTATGGGAGATTCCGCCCAACGGCAGCGGCCTGATCGCCCTGCAGGCACTGGGCATTCTGGAAGCCATGGGCGACGAACCCCACGACCCGGTGGAGTCGCTGCACCGGCGTATCGAGGCGACCAAGCTGGGCTACGTGGACGGGCTTCGCTACATCACCGAGCGCAAGCACATGTCGCTCACCGTCGAGCAGATGCTCTCGCCCGCCTATCTCAAGAAGCGCAGCGAGCTGATCGCCCGGGACGCCCTCGATCCGACCCACGGCGACCCGCTGCTGGGCGGCACCGTGTACCTTTCCACGGCGGACGATGACGGCAACATGGTGTCGTTCATCCAGAGCAACTTCGAAGGTTTCGGCTCCGGTATCGTGGTGCCCGGCACGGGCATCAGCCTGCAAAACCGCGGCTGGTCGTTCTCGCTGGACGAAGACCATACCAACGTGCTGCGCCCGGGCAAGCGCACCTACCACACCATCATCCCGGGGTTCATCACCAAGGGCGACCAGGCGGTCGGCCCCTTCGGCGTGATGGGCGGCTACATGCAGCCCCAGGGCCACGTGCAGGTAGTGGCCAGCATGTTCCAGGACGGCCTCAACCCTCAGGCGGCGCTGGACATGCCGCGCTGGAAGTGGACGAAAGGCAAGACCGTCGAGGTCGAACCGGGCTTCCCCGACCACCTCGTCCAGGCCCTGGAGCGCCGTGGCCACCACATCGTGAAGTGCGTGGACGGCCTCACCTTCGGCCGCGGCCAGATCATCCTGCGCGACCCGGAAACCGGCGCGCTGCAGGGTGGCACCGAACCCCGCGCGGACGGTGCGGTACTGCCGGTTTGATGCCCCGCCGATGAAACGTAAAAAAGCCGCCACGCGAAAACGTGGCGGCTTTTTTGTGGGGGTGCCATCACTGCCCCGCTACGCGGTGCTTCCCGCGGGTGCGCCCATTGGCTTACCCGCGCTACGGATACCTGCACTCTCGTAGCGTGGCGTAACGAGCGACAGCGAGGCACCCGCGACGGCGGCGGCCAGCCGCCCGGATGGAGCCTCCGCAACCACCGCACCGCTACGCGATGCTTGCCGCGGGTGCACCCTGCGGCTTACCCGCGCTACGGGTTTTCAAGCCCAGCCGTTTTATTTAGTCTGACTTGACTTGAAAGATGGCGGGAGGATTCGATGGCCACCTATCGACGGGCCTTGATACCGGGCGGCACCTACTTCTTTACCGTCGTTACCTGCCGGCGACAGCCGCTGTTGGCAAAGGAAAGCAACATCACCGCCCTGGGGCGGGCATTTCGTCGCGTACGTCACGCGCGCCCCTTCACGCTCGACGCTTTCGTCATCCTTCCCGACCATCTCCACTGCCTGTGGACGCTCCCCGAAGGCGACGCCGATTATTCATCGCGCTGGCGAGACATCAAGAAAACGGCCACCAGGGAGTTCTTACTGGCCGAAGGGAGCGATGGCGCCTGGCAACGCGGTTTTTGGGAGCACGTCATCCGCGATGACCACGACTGGCAGCGCCATATGGATTACATCCACTTCAATCCGGTGAAACACGGCTACGTAGCGGCGCCCTCCCAATGGCGCTGGTCCAGTTTCAAGGCCTGCGTGAAAAAGGGATGGTATGAGGAAGACTGGAGCACACAACAACCACCCGCCGTCGCCGATATGAACTGGGAATGACCATCCCGCACCGCTTCGCGCTGCCTTTCGCGGCTTACCCGCGCTACGGGTACCTGCACACTTGTAGCGCGGCGTAACGAGCGACAGCGAGGCACCCGCGATGGCGGCGACCAGCCGCCCGGATAGAGCCACCGCAACCACCGCACCGCTTCGCGCTGCCTTTCGCGGGTGCGCCCCCGCGCTACGGGTACCTGCACACTCGTAGCGCGGCGTAACGAGCGACAGCGAGGCACCCGCGACGGCGGCGACCAGTTGCCCGGAGAGCCACGGCAACCTGGAGCACCGCTTCGCGATGCCTTTCGCGGGTGCGCCATACGGCTTACCCGCGCTACGGATACCTGCACAGCCGTAGCGCGGCGTAACGAGCGATAGCGAGGCACCCGCGACGGCGGCGACCAGCCGCTCGAAAGCGCCACGGCAGCCTGGAGCACCGCTTCGCCCTACTATCCAGACCGATAGCGTTTAATTTTCGTTTATCAGAACTCTACCAAACATCAGTCGGCACCCTAAAAAAGCAAGACTTTAGTCTAATCCCCCATACCTATTTCACCATTACAAAACGACATAGGGTATGCAGCTTTGCGCAGGGGTCGTTAAATGAGGCTACTGGCTGGTCAGCCATCACTTTCAATGACCCAGTAACGGTAAACGATTTCATGCCCTACGTTCACGACACCTTGAACCGGCTACAGCGCAGCAGCCCCGCGCAAGCCGAACTCTACCAAGCTGCCGAAGAGGTACTGGAGTGCTTGCGCCCGCTGTTCGAGCGCTACCCGCACTACCACGATCATGCCATCATCGAACGGATCGTAGAGCCCGAACGGCAGGTGTTCTTTCGCATCAGCTGGACCGATGATGCCGGGAAAGTACACGTCAACAAGGGTTTTCGTGTCCAGTTCAACTCGGCCTTGGGCCCTTACAAGGGCGGGCTACGCTTTCATCCCAGCGTGACCGCCGGCACCATCAAGTTTCTGGGGTTCGAGCAGATCTTCAAGAACGCCTTGACCGGGCTTGCGATCGGCGGTGGCAAAGGGGGCGCCGACTTCGACCCCAAGGGCAAGTCGGATGCGGAAATCATGCGCTTTTGCCAA
>NZ_JAMZBC010000107.1 GCF_024158715.1 Halomonas sp. 707D7
CTGATCGAGCGCGGCCGCCATACCGCCGGCAACCTGGCCCACGCCCTGAAGACGCCGCTGTCCGTCATGCGCCTGCAGCTCAAGCAGCTCCCCCCGGAGAGCGCCGAACGCCTGGGCGTGGAGCTTGCGCGCATCGACGCCGCCGTGCGCCATCATCTGGCCCGCGCGTCGGCGGCGGGCGAGGGGCTGGCGCTCTCGCCCATCGCTCTCGACGCCACGCTCGCCGGGCTGCTCGAGGGCCTCACACGGCTGGCCGCCCGCCGCGGCATCACGCTGAGCCAGCGCTGGCAGGCGCGCCCTCGGGTACGCATGGACGCCCAGGACGTGCAGGAGGTGATCGGCAACCTGCTGGACAACGCGATCCGCTGGGCGAGCGCTGACGTCACGCTCTGCGCCGAGGTGCACGGCGAGACGCTGACGCTGCGGGTCAGCGACGATGGCCCGGGGCTCGATGAGGAGCAATGCCAGGCAGCGCTCGCCCGGGGCGCGCGGCTCGACGAGCAGCGCTCGGAGAGCGGCCTGGGGCTTGCCATCGTGGCGGACCTGGTCGCGCTCTATCGCGGCGAGATGGCGCTCTCCCGCGCTGCGGCCGGCGGGCTCGAGGTCTGCCTGACGCTTCCGGTGGTGAGCCATGAGCGCTAGCGCCCAATCGCCCGCCCAAGCGCTGCCCGAGGTGCTGGTCGGCCCGCTGCTGCGCCGCCTTTCCCCGCAGCGGCTGGTGATGTGGCTGGTCACCTCGCGGCCGCTGTCGCTCTCGCTTGCGCTGTACCCGGGGGAAGAGCCGGTGCGAGAGATCGACCTGGCGGGCTCGATGCGTTTCATCGCCATCGGTCGTCACGCCTTCATCGCCCTGGTCGACGTCGCCCTCGACGACCCCCTGCCCGTGGAGGTGCGCATTGGCTACGACCTGCGCGTCGGCGCGTCGGGGGCTGCGCGCTCGATCGCCGAGTGGGCGCCCTGGCTCGCCCAGGAGGGCGAGACGCTGCCCGCCTTCGTGCTCGCCGGGCGCCACCACCGGTTGATGCACGGCTCCTGCCGCAAGCCCCATCATCCCGCCCCGGACGGGCTGGTGCGCGCCGACGCCTGGCTTGGCGAGCACAAGGCAAGCCCTGGCGAATGGCCGGCGTGGCTTCTGATGACCGGCGATCAGGTCTACGTGGACGACGTGGCGGGCCCGACGCTTGCCGCCGTGCACGCGCTGATCGCGCGGCTGGGGCTTTTCGACGAGCAGCTCGAAGGCGCCACGGTGGCGGATAGCCAGGCGCTCTACGCCGCGCCCGAGACCTACTATCACCGCGAGCAGCTGCTGCCGGACGTGACCAGCAACGCCGCGCTTCGCGAGCGCTTCTTCGGCGGGGTGAAAAAGCCGGTGTTCACCTCCGCCAACGCTTCGAACCACCTGATGACGCTCGCCGAGATGCTCGCCATGTACTGCCTGGTATGGTCGCCGACGCCCTGGCGGGTGATCGAGGTGACCGCGCCCGCGCTCGCCGACAAGGAGGCCGCCATCTACCGCCAGGAGCAGGCGACGATGGACGCCTTCGTCGCGGGGCTTTCGCCCTGCGCACGCCTGCTGGCACACCTGCCGAGCCTGATGATCTTCGACGACCACGACGTCACCGACGACTGGAACCTGACCGCCGACTGGGAGCGCTGCGCCTACGGCCACCCGTTCTCCAAGCGCATCATCGGCAACGCCCTGATCGCCTACCTGCTCTGCCAGGGATGGGGCAACGACCCGGACAAGCTCGCGCCCCTGGTCGACGTCGCAGGCCAGCTGCTCGACGCGGGCGACGAGACGCTCGATGCCCCGGCCCAGGATGCGCTGATCGAGCGGCTGCTGCGCTTTCAGGGCTGGGAGTTCCAGGTACCCGGCACCCCGGCGCTGATCGTGCTGGATACCCGCACCCGGCGCTGGCGCAGCGAGCGAAGCCCCAAGCGCCCCTCGGGGCTGATGGACTGGGAGGCGCTGATGGAGATGCAGCAGGCGCTGCTCGACTGCCCCAGCGCGGTGATCGTCTCGCCGGCACCGATGTTCGGCGTGAAGCTGATCGAGGGGGTGCAGAAGCTCTTCACGCTCGCAGGCAAGCCGCTGGTGGTGGATGCCGAGAACTGGATGGCGCATCGCGGCGCGGCCAGCGTGCTCCTGCAGATCTGGTGTCATTCGAAGACACCGGGCAACTACGTGATCCTCTCCGGCGACGTGCACTACTCGTTTGCCTACGACATCGTCGTTCGCCGCCAGACGCGCCCCCCGCACCTGTGGCAGATCACCTCCAGCGGCATCAAGAACACCTTTCCGGCGCGGCTGCTCGATATCTTCGACCGGCTCAACCGCTGGCTCTACGCGCCCTGGTCGCCGCTCAACGGTTTCACCAAGCGGCGCAAGCTCGCCGTGATGCCGCGCGACCCGAGCAGGGCGCAAGCCGGCGAGCGGCTGGTCAACGCCAGCGGCATCGGCTTGGTCAGCCTGGACGAGCAGGGCCGTCCGCAGGATATCCGCCAGCTCGATGCCCAAGGCGGCGAGGTGAGCTTCCCGCCGCCGGAGGTGCGGCGCTAGGCGCGTGTCACGAAAGTGTCATCCCGATGTCGCAAGCTGCGCGATGATCGTTTTCATCGGCTGTTAGCGCACCACGGCGCTCTACAAGGCACCCGCTCCATGACTTCCCAAGACGCCCACTGGCTGAGCCGCATTCTCGACGGCGACGAGCTCCACGTGCTGTTCCAACCCATCGTGGATGCCAATCGCCAGGCGGTGTTCGGCTACGAGGCGCTGATTCGCGGCCCCGAGCACTCGCCGCTTCACTCCCCGCTGCGCCTGTTCGACGTGGCATTGCAGGCAGGGCTTCTGGTCGAGCTCGACCTCAAGTGCCGCCAGCTCGCCATTCGCCGCTTCGTCGCGCTCGACCTGCCCGGGCGGCTGTTTCTCAACGTGATGCCGCTGACCATCGTCGAGCGCGACTTCGAGGAGGGGCTGACGCTCGGGTTTCTGCGCGAAAGCGGGCTCTCCCCGGAGCGGGTGGTGATCGAGCTCACCGAGCACGTGCCGATCCACGACTACGCGCTGATGCGCCAGGCGGTGGATCACTACCGCGACATGGGCTTCCAGGTGGCGCTGGACGACCTGGGCGCCGGGCATTCGAGCCTGCGCCACTGGGCGGAGCTGCGCCCGGACTTCGTCAAGCTCGATCGCCACTTCGTCGCCGGTATCGACCAGGAGCCCGCCAAGCGCGAGTTCCTGCGCTCGATCCTCGACGTGGCGCGAAGCCTCGACTGCCAGCTGATCGCCGAAGGGGTCGAGACCGCCGCGGAGCACCTGTGCCTGTGGGAGCTCGATCGCGGGCTGTCGCTGCTGCAGGGGTTCTACTTCGCGCGGCCCACCCGGGAGCCGCCGCACACGCTCGCCCTGCAACTGCCGGCGGCGGGCGGTGCGAGCGGCGCAGGGCGCACCGCCCGGGCGATCACCCGGGCCATCGAGACCGTTTCGCCCGGCGATTCGATCCCGGCGCTGGTCGAGCGCTTTCGCCAGCAACCGACGCTGCGCTGCGTGGCGGTGGTGGAGGAGGGCCGGCCGGTGGCGGTGGTGCGCCGCAACGCCTTTCTGACGCTGTTCACCAATCCCTACAGCCACTCGCTCTACGCCAAGCGCAAGGTGCTGGAGGTGGCGGATGCGCGCCCCTTGATCGCCGAGGCGGACACGCTGCTCGAAGTGCTCAGCCAGCAGCTCACCGACAGCCACGACATCGAGCAGGAGGATTTCGTGATCGTCGATCGCGGGGCGTACCTGGGCATGGGCAGCATCGTCGACCTGCTGCGCGAGATCACCGCCATCCAGGTGCGCCAGGCGCGCCACGCCAACCCGCTGACCGGGCTTCCCGGCAACATCCTGATCAACGAGACGCTGACCCGCACGCTGGAGAAGGGCGAGCCCTTCGCGGCGGCCTACGTCGACCTGGACAACTTCAAGGCCTACAACGACGCCTACGGCTACGCCCGGGGCGATCAGGTGATCATCGCGCTGTCGCGGCTCCTGCAGGCCCAGGTGGAGAGCGCCGGCGGGTTCATCGGCCATATCGGCGGCGACGACTTCATGATGCTGCTGCCCATCGAGCAGTGGGAGGGCATCTGTCGCCAGATCCTCGACGCCTTCGCGGTGATGGCGCCGGGGTTCTACGCCAAGGAGGACCAGCGCCAGGGCGGGGTGAGCGTGGAGAACCGCCGCGGCGAGCCGGACTTCTTTCCTTGGGTGAGCGTGTCGATCGCGGTCAAGCCGGTGCACGAGAACGACCGCTGCCGGGCGCTCGAGATCGCCGCCCGGCTCTCCGAGCTCAAGCACCAGGCCAAGAAGATCGCCGGTAACAGCCTGTTCGTCGAGCGCCGAAGAGGCGACGCCTCGCCCGCCGTCATCGAGGCGTCATGCAAGTGTCGCGGCGCTCTCACCTTGGCTTGCCAGGATAGCGAGACTTCCAACCATGTCTCGGGTGATGCATGACGACCTTGTCCCTACGCCGTACCCTCGTGAGCGCCGCCGTCTGCGGTGCGCTGGCCTTCATCGCGACGAACGCCTCGGCGGATCTCTCCGCGCGCTATACCGACAGTGACGGTGACATGGTCGCCGACATTCCCCAGGACGCCGCCGAGTGGGTGGACCCGGACACGCTGGTGTTCGCCTACACGCCGGTCGAGGACCCGGCGGTCTACGCCGAGGTGTGGGCGGACTTTCTCGATCACCTGAGCGAGGCCACCGGCAAGCGGGTGCAGTTCTTCCCGGTGCAGTCCAACGCCGCCCAGCAGGAGGCGCTGCGCGCCGGGCGCCTGCACATCGCCGGCTTCAACACCGGCGGCGTGCCGGTGGCGGTGAACTGCGGGGGCTTCCGTCCGTTCGCCATGATGGCCGCCGAGGACGGCAGCTACGGCTACGAGATGGAGATCATCACCTACCCGGGCAGCGGCATCGAGACCATCGAGGATCTCGAGGGCCGCCAGCTGGCGTTCACCTCGGAAACCTCCAACTCCGGCTTTCGCGCGCCGTCGGCGCTTTTGAGCTCCGAGTACGGCATGCAGGCGGGCGAGGACTTCGAGCCGGCCTTCTCCGGCTCCCACGACAACTCGATCCTGGGCGTGATCAACAAGGACTACGACGCCGCCGCCATCGCCAACTCGGTGGCCACGCGGATGATCGCCCGCGGCGTGATCGACGAGGGCGACTTCGAGGTCATCTACACCTCGGACACCTTCCCCACCACCGGTTACGGCCTGGCCCACAACCTGGACCCGGAGCTCGCCGACAAGATCCAGGAAGCGTTCTTCAGCTACGACTGGGAAGGCACGCCGCTCGAGGCGGAGTTCGCCAACTCCGGCGAGGCGCAGTTCATTCCCATCACCTACGCCGATCAGTGGTCGGTCGTGCGCACCATCGCCGACGCCACCGACGTGACCTACGACTGCGACTGAACGCATTTTCAGCCCCCTTTCGGCCGGAAGCCCGCCTTCCGGCCGAAGGCCGTATAGACGAGGCACTTCCATGCTCACACTCGAAGGCGTCGGCAAGCGCTACCCGACCGGGGACCGCGCCCTGAGCGACATCGACCTCACGCTGCCCAAGGGCCAGGTGATGGCCCTGATCGGCCCTTCCGGGGCGGGCAAGAGCACCCTGATCCGCTGCGTCAACCGGCTGGTGGAACCCAGCCAGGGCAGCATTCGCCTGGAGGGCGACGAGCTGACCGCACTCTCCGGCGCCGGGCTCAGGCGGGCGCGCCGTTCGATGGGCATGATCTTCCAGGAGTACGCTCTGGTCGACCGGCTCTCGGTGATGGAGAACGTACTCTCCGGGCGGCTGGGCTACGTCGGCTTCTGGCGCAGCTTCTTTCGCCGCTACCCGGAGCAGGACGTGCGCGAGGCGTTTCGCCTGCTCGAGCGGGTCGGTCTCGAGCACGCTCTCGACAAGCGCGCAGACGCCCTCTCCGGCGGCCAGCGCCAGCGGGTGGGCATCGCCCGGGCGCTGCTGCAAAGCCCGCGACTTCTGCTGGTCGACGAACCGACGGCGAGCCTCGACCCCAAGACCTCGCGCCAGATCATGCGCCTGATCCGCGAGCTGTGCGCCGAGCGGGGCCTGGCCGCGATCATCAACATTCACGACGTGGCGCTGGCCCGGCAGTTCGCCGACCGCATCGTCGGGCTCAACGCCGGGCGCATCGTCTTCGATGGCGCCCCGAGCGAGCTGACCAACGACATCCTCACCACCATCTACGGCGAGGAGGAGTGGGACACCCGCGTCGAGCCCGAGGCGCCGGCAGAGGAGCGCCCGGCGCCACCCCGGGCGTTCGATGCCGCCCTGAGCGGAGCGGTGCGATGAGCCTGCACGCAAGCGAAGGGCGCCTTCGAGCGGCGCGCCAGGGGCAGTGGCGGCGACAACCGTTCATCACCGGGGCCGGGCGGCGCTGGGCGCTGGCGGTGGCCGTGCTCGCCTACCTAGTGCTGGCACTGGGCTCCGTCGACGTCAACTGGGCGCGGGTCGCCGAGGGGGCGGGGCGGGCGGTCAACTTCCTAGCGGCGTTCACCCAGCCGGACTTCACCAGCCGCCAGGGCGACATCATCGACGGGCTGATCGAGAGCCTGACGATGACGCTCACCTCCACGGTGATCGGCGTGCTGCTGGCGATTCCCGTGGGGCTGGGGGCTGCGCGCAACATCGCGCCGCTGCCGATCTACGCGCTGTGTCGGGCCATCATCGCGGTGTCGCGCACCTTCCAGGAGATCATCATCGCCATCCTGTTCGTGGTGATGTTCGGCTTCGGGCCGCTGGCGGGCATGATCACCCTGGCCTTCGCCACCATCGGCTTCATGGCCAAGCTTCTGGCCGAGGACATCGAGGACCTGAACTGGCGCCAGGTCGAGGCGGTGCGCGCGACCGGCGCCGGCTGGTGGCAGGTGATGAACCACGCCATCCAGCCCCAGGTGATGCCGCGCTTGATCGGGCTTTCGATGTACCGGCTCGACATCAACTTCCGTGAATCCTCGGTGATCGGCATCGTCGGCGCCGGCGGCATCGGCGCGACCCTGAACACCTCGCTCAGCCGCTACGAATACGGCACCGCCGCGGCGATCCTTCTGATCATCATCGCCATCGTGCTTGCCAGCGAATACGCCTCCAGCCACGTTCGCCGCTTCACCCAGTAACCGCCGCGCCCAAGGAATTCGCCATGCCCGTCTCGACCTCCTCCGCTGGCCTGCCGCTGTGGCAGCGGCGTACCACCGCCGCCCAGTGGCTGCGCTTCGCCGCCTGGCTGTTCGGGCTGTGCCTGTTTCTGCTCTGCTGGAAGGTGATTTCCGACAACACCATGTGGGTGTTCGTGGAGGACGCCGGCCGCCAGGGAAGCGACCTGCTCCGGCGCATGCTGCCGCCGCGCTGGGAGTACGCCGAAAAACTCTGGCGGCCGATGTGGGACACCCTCAACATCGCCACCCTCGGTACGGCGCTGGGCGTGCTGATGGCCTTTCCCGTGGCGTTTCTGGCCGCGCGCAACACCACGCCGCACCCGCTGGTGCGAAGCCTCGCGCTCATGATCATCGTCTCGTCGCGCTCGATCAACTCGCTGATCTGGGCGATGCTGCTGGTCACCATCGTCGGCCCCGGCGTGCTCGCCGGCATCATCGCCATCGCGCTGCGCTCGATCGGCTTCGTCGGCAAGCTTTTGTACGAGGCGGTCGAGGAGATCCACCCGACCCCGGTCGAGGCGATCAGCGCCACCGGGGCGAGCCGCCTGCAGGTGATGAACTACGCCGTGCTGCCCCAGGTGCTGCCGGCCTTCGCCGGCATCAGCCTCTACCGCTGGGACATCAACATCCGCGAGTCCACCGTGCTGGGGCTGGTCGGCGCCGGCGGCATCGGCCTTGCGCTCAACGCCTCGATCAACAGCCTCGCCTGGAGCCAGGTCAGCGTGATCTTCGTGATGATCTTCGCCACCGTCATCGTCTCCGAATGGGTCTCGGCGCGGGTGCGTCGCGCCATGATCTAACGCGCCAAGTGTATGATCCAGTGGCGAATCGCAAGCCCTTGGGCCATGATGAGGGCACCCCGAAACGCCACCGGTCGAGTGCTCCATGTCCCACGCTCTCTCGCTGTTCACCCCGCGTCACGCCGTCTTGCTGCGCCCTTTCGCGGCGCTTTTCACCCTGTTGCTGCTGGCCGGCTGCGCCAGCAAGGAGATCGCCACGGCGCCCGGGCCTGCCCCTGGCGCCATGGCGGGCATCTCGATGGAGCGCGCGCTGATTCTTTCCCACGCCCAGCAGGCCATCGGCACGCCCTACCGGTTCGGCGGCAATACGCCGAAGGGGCTCGACTGCTCGGGACTGGTCGAGATGACCTACCGCGCCGCCGGCATGCGCGTGCCACGTACCGCCGACGAGCAGTACCGGGCGCTGCCCGGCACCGACACGCCGCGCCCGGGGGATCTGCTGTTCTTCGGCAGCGGCTCGAAGGCGACCCACGTGGGCATCTATCGCGGCGACCGGCAGATGATCCATGCCCCGGGCAGCGGGCGCAAGGTGGTCAGCGTGCCGCTGGACGTGGCGTACTGGGAGAAGCGCTATCTAGGCGCGGCGGCGCTGGCGCCGTGAAATACGCGACGCCTCGGTGGCTCGATCGACGCGACCGATCGCGATGCTCGGATAATGCCAATAAGGGTGGCCTATAGACGTGGGCTATGGCCATAATGAATTCTACCTAACGCTGTACAGGTTTTGTCGGATAAAGTAGTCGAGCGCACGCCGAGTGCGCTGATGATCCGAACACTAGACTCATGACCGCTATATTGGTTGAGCAAGACGATAAAGCGCTCGCGCGATCTTCCATCAACAACAACCGTCGCGCGCCGCCCGCTATTCGATCTGCCTAAGGAGCAGTCATTGGCCCAGCAACATCGCGACCTTGCGCCGTCGCCAAGCGACGCTTCCCTGTCGGTCGTCGTCTCCAACGCCGTCTTTTCGCTCGGCGAAACGGCTTTTGGTCATGCCAATGAAGCCATCATCGTCACCGATGCGGCCAACCGGATCCGCGACGTCAACCCGGCGTTCTGCGAGCTGACGGGGCTTTCGCGTGCTGCGGTACTCGGCCACCGCCTCGAGTCGTTCAGCATCCTCGCGCTCGAGGATGGCCGGCCGTCGCGCCTGGCCGGCGACGTCCAGCTGCGTGATCGCAGCAAGAGCCAGGTGAGCTACAAGAGCCACGACGGGCGCTTCTACCCGGCGATGATGTCGACCAACCGGGTGCGCGACGAGCAGGGACGGGTGACCTGCCACGTCATCGTGCTGTCCGATCTCTCCGCCATTCCCGCTCACGCGCGCCACCTGAACCGTGAGATCTACTTCGATTCGCTCACCGGGCTTCCCAATCTGCAGCTTCTGACCCAGCTGATCCAGGAGTCGATCCAGCACGCCGAGGCGAGAGACCTGCCGCTGGCGGTGTGCTCGCTGGACATCGACCACTTCCAGGTCCTCAACGAGCGCCTGGGCGCCCAGGCCGCCGACACGCTGCTCGCCGCCTTCTCCCAACGCGTCAGCCACCTGCTGTTCGGCGACGACGTGCTGGCCCGGGTGGGCGGCGACGAGTTCGTGCTGCTGCTGCACCACGGCGTGGACGAGGCGTACTTCGAGGCGCTGCTGAACTCGATTCGTCAGCCCATGGTGATCGATGGTCACAGCATCTACCTGACGGTGAGCCTCGGGGTCACGCTCTACCCCGACGACTACGCTCAGGGCGACGTGCTGCTGCGCCATGCCAACCAGGCGATGTATCGCGCCAAGCAGCGCGGCCGCGACACCTACCACTTCTTCGACCCGGACCAGGACCGCCTGCTGCAGGCGCGCAACGAACAGCGCCAGCGCTTTCTCGACGCGCTCGACAGCGACGAGCTGCGCCTTTTCTACCAGCCGCAGGTCGACATGCGCAGCGGTCGGGTGGTCGGGCTCGAGGCGCTGGTGCGCTGGCAGCATCCCGAAGAGGGGCTGCTCTCGCCGGCGGCGTTTCTGCCCATCGTCGAGAGCACCCCGCTCGAGGTCGACCTGGGCGAGTGGGTGCTGGGCGAGGCGCTGCGCCAGCTCGCCGAGTGGCAGAAGGCGGGCACGGCGCTGCCGGTGAGCGTGAACATCAGCCCGTCGCACCTGCTGGTGAAGGACTTCAGCCAGCGGCTGTCGGCGTTTCTGGCCACCCATCCCAACGTCTGCCCCAGCCTTCTCAAGCTCGAGGTGCTGGAGAGCGCGGCCATCCACGACACCCAATCGGCATTGGTGAACATGGCCTGCTGCCAGACGCTGGGCGTGGGGTTCGCCATCGATGACTTCGGCACCGGCTTCTCGTCGCTGACCCACCTGCGCCAGCTGCCGGTGAATCTGATCAAGATCGACCAGAGCTTCGTGCGCGACATGCTCGTCGACCAGGACGACATGGCGATCGTCGAGAGCGTGATCTACATGGCCAACCGCTTCAAGAAGCCCATGATCGCCGAGGGGGTCGAGACGCTGGCCCACGCCGAGGCGCTGCTCTCGCTGGGCTGCGACCTGGCCCAGGGCTACGGCATCGCCCGGCCGATGCCCGCCGATGAGGTGCCCGGCTGGCTGCGCCGCTGGCCCGAGCGCCGCGAGTGGCAGGCGCTGGCGCCGCTTGGCGCCGGCTCGCGGTAGCGCCTGGCCATGCCCTCCATCGACGTGATTCTCGATTTGAGCGCCAGCGAATGCCTGGCGCACTACGAAGGCCGCTACCAGGGCGTGCGGGCGCGCAGCG
>NZ_JAMZBC010000108.1 GCF_024158715.1 Halomonas sp. 707D7
ACCTGTGCTGGGACGATGCGAGCAACGTCATGCTGCTGCGCACGGGACTTGCGCTAGTGGTCGGCATGGAGCGCGGTGCCCGCCAGCACTCGCGCGAGCTCGCCGAGGAGCTGCTGGCCATCGACCAGGAAGACAGCCTCGGCCTCAAGGAGCTGGTGCTCGACCAGCTCTTGCGCGATGACCGCAACCAGGAAGCGCTGGCGCTCACCGAGCAGCAGGATGAAGACGACGGTTCGCTGGTGCTGGGACTGATGATGGGCCGCACGCTCGCGCTCTATCGCCTGGGCGAGCACGCGGCGGCGGAACAGGCGCTCGACGAGGCCGTGGCCCACAACCGTCACGCCCTGGAGCTGATCTGCGCCGAGAGCCCCAAGCCGTCGCTGCCGCACCCGGATGGCCAGGTCGACCCGGGCTCGCGGGCCGAGGCGTGGCAGTACCGCACGCTGATGCGCGACCAGTGGCGCACCACGCCCGGCGCGCTCGACTGGCTGCTCGCTCGCCGCTAGCGCTCTTGCGCGCCGAGCAGCGCCACGTCGCGGTTCACCCATACCGCCAGCAGCACGGCGGGCAGGCCCAGGAGTGTCGCCACCAGAAAGAAGGTAGCGTAGCCCTGGGCGGCCACCACCAGCCCGCCGAATCCGCTCAGGAACTTGCCCGGCAGCGTCATCAGCGACGAGAACAGCGCGTACTGGGTCGCGGTATAGGCCTTCGAGGTCAAGCTCGACAGAAAGGCGATGAACACCGCGCTCGCCAGACCGTTGGCGAGGTTATCGCCGATGATCGTCACCACCAGCATCGGCACCCGATCGCCCATCAGGGCCAGCGCCGAGAACAGCAGATTGGTGATCATCACCAAAGCCGCCCCCGCGATCAACAGCGGCCCGATGCCGTAGCGCACCACCAGAAGCCCGCCCAGAATGCCGCCGGCGATGCTCATGGCGATGCCGAAGATGTTGGTGACGGTGGCGATGGTCTCGAGCGAGAAGCCCAAGTCGATATAGAGCGGGTTGGCCATCGAGCCCATCGCCAGATCGCTTATGCGAAACACCGCGATGAACAGCAGAAGCCCCAGCGCCTTTACGCCGAAACGGCGAAAGAAATCCAGGAACGGGCAGACCACCGCGCCCAGCGCCCAGGCGCCCAGGCGCCGGTAGAGCTTGGACTTGCCGCGACTGCCACGCAGAAAGGCGCGCACGCTGGGTTCGTGGACGAGCTGCAGCCCGAGCGAGGCGCGGGCCGGTTCCGGGCGAATCAGCACGGTCAGCACGCCCACGCCCATGAGCAGCGCCATGCACAGGTAAGCCGCCGACCAGGAGACGTGCGCGGCGATGTAGAGCGCCCCGGCGCCGGCGGCGATCAGCCCCAGCCGGTAGCCGATGATGTAGCTCGACGACAGCGCCGCCTGCAGGTCGTCGCCGGCGGACTCGATGCGGTAGGCGTCCACGGCGATGTCCTGGGTGGCCGAGCCGAAGGCCACCAGCAGCGCAAAGGCGGCCACCCAGCCGAGGTTACCGACCGGATCGACCCCGGCCATGCCGACCAGCCCCGCCACGATCAGCGCCTGGGCGAGCAGCATCCAGCCGCGGCGCTGGCCGAACAGGCGCGTCAAGCCCGGCAGCGCCAGCCGGTCGACCACCGGCGCCCAGAAGAACTTGATCGAGTAGAGCATGCCGATCCAGGCGAAGAAGCCGATGGCGGCGACCTCGACGCCGTCGCTTCTAAGCCACGCCGAGAGCGTCGAGAACACCAGCAGAAAAGGCAGCCCCGCGGAGAACCCTAGAAACAGCATGGTGACGACCGGCGCGCAGAAATAGACCAGCAGCGCGCTGCGCCAGCTACGCTTCGGGGTGGGGATGGCCATGAACATCGAACTCCAGAAAGAAACCGGTCATCGAAAACCGTGTAAAAACGCGCGGATGATAGACTAGTGCCGCATCGAACCACCAGCTTACCGGAGAGGAGTTTTGCATGTCGATTGCGCCCCACCAGGTCGTGCGCCTGCACTACGTATTGAGCGACGTCCAGCAGGACGGCACCAAGGCGCCGCTGGACGATTCCCGCGCGCGCCAGAAGCCGCTCGAGTACCTGCATGGGCATGACAATATCCTGCCCGGGCTCGAACGCGCGCTCGTCGGCAAGGGGCCGGGAGACGTCTTCAGCGCCACCCTGGCACCCAGCGATGCCTACGGGCGGCGTGACGAGGCGCTGGTGCAGTGGCTCAAGCGTGATGCCTTCGGCAGCGCCGAGCTCGCCCCGGGCAGCCGCTTTCAGACCGAAGGCGAGGCCGGCCCGCAGATCGTCACGGTGCTCGAACTCGAGGGCGATCGGGTGCGGGTGGATTTGAACCATCCGCTGGCCGGCCACACCCTGCACTACCGGGTCGAGGTGCTCGAGGTGCGCGAGGCGACCCGCGCGGAGCTCGCCAAGGGGCACCCGCTGCCGCCGGGCACCGAGCACGCCAAGGTCGAGGACCGCAAGGTGCTCTAAACGGCGGGAAGATGACCGGGATCAAGGTTTTCTGGCGTGAAGTCGCTAGAGTGGAACCTGCTTAGTCAGTCAGCGCTCGTCAGCGCACAGGACTGCTTTGTCAGGGGAGAAGGCGCAAGCCTTCGATTCAGCCGGCCGGGGGGCCGGCTTTTTTTTGGCTGCAAGATACGCCTAGCGCCAGTGGGCCTGCCAGGCGCGCAGCACGCGCTCCGGGTACCAGGTCTGGCCCAGGCTTCCGTTGTAGCGGGCCAGCGCCCGGGTGAAGTCGCCGTTCTCGACGGCCAGGTAGTGGGCGAGGATCGTGCAGCCGTAGCGCAGGTTGCGGTGCGGGTCGGTCAGGTCGTCCAGGGGCAGGCCGAGCTCCGCGACCCAGAAGGGCATGATCTGCATCAAACCCACGGCGCCGGCGGAGGAGACCGCGTCCGGCTTGAAGGCGCTCTCCACCTCGATCAGCGCCAGCACCAGCGCCGGCGGAAGCCCCGCCAGCTGGGCTTCCTGGTAGAGGCGAGCCAGAAGCGCCTCGCGATGCTCGGCACTTGCGATGAAGCGGGAGAGCGGTGCGTGCATGCGCGCCTGGAAGTGGCGCAGGTGGTGGTGATCGACGCCACCGCCCGCCTCGAAGGTCGGGCGGTGGGGAGGTTCGGCCCAGCCGGGCGAAAGCGCGAGGGCAAGTCCCAGTGCCGCTCCCTGAACGAGCCGACGCATCATGCCCGCCTCACGCCCGGCCAATAGCGCCGATCAGGCGCCGCGGCGTTCGTTCAGGAACGCGACAATGTTCGCCTGCTTGACCATGGTGGCTTCCGTGTCGCGACGGCCCTTGTACTCGAGCTCACCGTTGTCGAGCCCCCGGTCGCCGATCACGATGCGGTGCGGCACGCCCATCAGCTCGAGATCCGCGAACTTGACCCCCGGGCGGGTGTCGCGATCGTCGAGCAGCACGTCGAAGCCGGCCTCGACCAGCGTCTGGTAGAGTGCCTCGGACGCCTCGCGCACGCGCTGGGACTTGTGGGCGTTCATCGGCACCAGCGCCACGTTGAACGGCGCGATGGCGTCGGGCCAGATGATGCCGGCGTCGTCGTGGTTCTGCTCGATGGCCGCCGCCACCACGCGGGTGATGCCGATGCCGTAGCAGCCCATCCACGGATGCAGGGTCTTGCCGCTGTCGCCGAGCACCTTGGCGTCCATCGCCTCGGAGTACTTCCTGCCCAGCTGGAAGACGTGACCCACCTCGATGCCGCGCTTGATCGAGAGCGTCCCCTGGCCGTCCGGCGAAGGGTCGCCCTCGACCACGTTGCGAAGGTCTGCCACCTTGGGCAGCGCCAGGTCGCGCTCCCAGTTGATGCCGAAGTAGTGCTTGCCTTCGATGTTGGCACCGGCGCCGAAGTCGGACATCAGCGCCACGCTGCGATCGACGATGATCGGCATGTCCAGGTTGACGGGGCCCAGCGACCCGAAGCCCGCGCCTGCCGCCGCGCGAATTTCCTGCTCGTCGCCCATGGTCAGCGGCGCGGCCACCTCGGGCAGGTTCTCGGCCTTCACTTCGTTGAGCTCGTGATCGCCGCGCACCAGCAGCGCGATCAGCCCGCCTTCGGCGGCGCGCACGATCAGCGTCTTCACGGTCTTCTCGATGGGCAGGCCGTGCTGCTCGACCAGCGCGGCGATGGTCTTGGCGTTGGGCGTATCGACCAGCTGCATCTCCTGGGTCGGGGCGGGGCGCTCGAGGTCGCTGCCCAGCGGAGCGGCCAGGGCCTCGGCCTTCTCCATGTTGGCGGCGTAGTCCGAGGCGTTGGAGAAGACGATGTCGTCTTCGCCGGAGCTCGCCAGCACGTGGAACTCGTGGGAGCCGGTGCCGCCGATCGAGCCGTTGTCGGCGATCACCGGGCGGAAATCGAGCCCGAGACGGGTGAAGATGCGCGTGTAGGCCTCGAAGATCGACTGGTAGGTCTCTTTGAGGGAGTCTTCATCGGCGTGGAAGGAGTAGGCGTCCTTCATGATGAACTCCCGCGAGCGCATCACCCCGAAGCGCGGGCGGATCTCGTCGCGAAACTTGGTCTGGATCTGGTAGAAGGTGGCGGGCAGCTGCTTGTAGCTTGCGATCTCCTTGCGCACGAGATCGGTGATCACCTCTTCGTGGGTCGGGCCCACGCAGTAGTCGCGGTCGTGGCGATCCTTCAGACGCAGAAGCTCCGGGCCGTACTGCTCCCAGCGACCGGACTCCTGCCACAGATCCGCAGGTTGTACCGCCGGCATCAGCACCTCCTGAGCGCCGGCGCGGTCCATCTCCTCGCGCACGATGCGCTCGACCTTGCGCAGGGTACGAAGCCCGAGAGGCAGCCAGGTGTAGAGCCCCGAGGTCAAGCGGCGGATCATGCCGGCGCGCAGCATCAATTGGTGGCTGATGACCTCCGCATCGGCCGGGGTCTCTTTCAGGGTGGCGATCAGTAGTTGGCTGGCGCGCATGGGCGAGAAGCTTCCTTTAGGGTCGGTAATACCAAAGCGGTTGGCGCTTTCGATGCATTGAGTGCCGGCCATTGTACGGCCAAGCGCCGGGAGCGGCAAAATTAGCGCGGCAGGCGCCAAAGCGTTGACGCGTTTATGCTAGACTGCGCCGCTCGCGGTGGTATAACCGTGGCACATCCTATTCGTTTTGATTGCACAGGGAAGACGCACGATGAAGCAGTTCTTGCAGCGTAGTTGGCAGGGGGCCGTGATCGGCACCCTGGTCGTTGGCCTGAGCGGTTGCGGCACGCTGTTTCACCCGGAGCGCAAGGGGCAGCTCTCCGGCGACGTGGACCCGGTCGTGGCGATCGCCAACGGCGTGGGCCTGCTGTTCTTCATCCTGCCCGGCGTCATCGCCTACGCGGTGGACTTCTCCAACGGCACCATCTACCTTCCGAGCCACACCAGCGCCTCGATCGATACCTTTAAGCTCGATGATTCCCACGATGTCGCCACCCTCGAGAAGCTGCTCTCGGACAAGGCGGGCCAGCCCGTCGACCTGCACGACGAGCTGATGATCATGGAGCCGGTCGAGAGCCTCGACGAGGCGCTGGCGATGGTGCGCATGTCCGGCGTGCTCGACGACGAGCGCCTGGGCCTGCTCTGACACCTGGCGCCGCGGCTAGCCGCGGCGCGTCAAACGCAGGGTGATCAACCCCGCCACCAATCCCCAGAAGGCACTGCCGATGCCCAGCAGCGTGACGTTGGCCCCGGTCAGCAGGAAGGTGACGATCGCCGCGTCGCGCTCGCGCGGGTCGGCGAAGGCGCCGGCAAGCCCGCCTGCGAGCGTGCCGAGCAGCGCGATGCCCGCCAGCGCCGTGACCAGCGCATCCGGCAGGGCGTTGAACAGCCCCGTCACCGATGCCCCGAAGATGCCCATCACGATATAGAACACGCCCGCGGCGACGCCGGCGGCGTAGCGCCTTTGCATGTCCGCGTGGGCGTCCGGCCCGACGCATACCGCTGCGCTGATTGCGGCGGTGTTGAGCGCGAAGCCGCCGAAGGGCGCGAGCAGCCCGGTCGCCGCCCCGGTCCAGCCGATCAGCGCGGAGGTGGGCGGCTGGTAGCCCGCGGCGCGCAGCACCGCCACGCCGGGCAGGTTCTGGGTCGCCATGGTGATGATGAATAGCGGAATGCCGATGCCGATCAGCGTTGTGGGCACGAAAGCGGGCAGGGTGAACACCGGCAGTGCCGGTGCCAGCGGAATCTCATCAAAGGCGACCTGACCCAGCGCCAGGGCCACCGCCACGCCGGCCACCAGTACCCCGGGCACGGCCATGGTCGGCCATAGCCTGCGCCCGACCAGCCAGGCGCCGAGCATGGCCAGCGGCAGCAGCCACTGGGTCTGCATCACCGCGAAGAGCTCGAGCCCGAAGCGCAGCAGAATGCCTGCCAGCAGCGCCTGGGCGATGGCCGCGGGAATGAAGCGCATCAAGCGCTCGAAGAGCCCGGTGACGCCGCACAGCGTGATCAACAGCGCCGAGAACATGAACGCCCCGATGGCCTCGGCCATCGGCACCCCGGGCAGGCTGGTGGCCAGAAAGGCCGCGCCGGGGGTGGACCAGGCGGTGAGCAGCGGCATACGGTAGTAGAGCGAAAGCGCCAATGAGGTCAGCCCCATGCCGATGCCCAGCGCCCAGAGCCAGGAGCTGATCTGGGCGGCGCTGGCACCCGCCGCCGCGGCGGCCTGGAAGATGATCGCCGCCGAGCTGGTGTAGCCGATGGTGACGGCGACGAGCCCGGCGGTGATGGTCGAAAGCGAGGTGTCCTGCCAGAGTGATCGGCGACGGGAGGCGGTGGGTGTGCTCATGGGTACCTTCTGCGGCGTTCCTTGTGTGCGTTATAGCGCACATTGACGCTACCATCGTGCGCTAAAACGCACAATGGCCTGGAGGTCATTACCGGGGCCAGCAGGCCCACTTGCGCAATTTCTTTTCGTCACTGCAAGGAGCTTTCATGGCAAGCGATTCGACGCCCATCGCGGTTCACGTCGCGCGAACCGTCAAGCGGCTGCGCCAGGTGCGCGGGTGGAGCCTGGCCCGGGCGGCGCTGGAGACCGGCGTGAGCAAGGCGATGCTGGGCCAGATCGAGCGCGGCGAGTCGAGCCCGACGGTGGCCACGCTATGGAAGATCGCCAGCGGGTTTCGGGTCTCGTTCTCGACGCTGTTCGATGATGGCAAGCCGCTGCCTGACGAGCCGCGCCGCGACGAGGCCGCCCCGGTATGGGGCGAGGACAGCGCCGGCATGCAGGCAAGGCTGCTGTTCCCGTTCGACCCGCTTCTCGGGTTCGAGATGTTCATGATCGAGCTCGCCCCTAAGGCGCTGAGCGAGTCGGCACCTCACGCAAGCGGCGTGGTGGAGCATATCGTGGTGGTGGAAGGGGTACTGGAGCTGCGGATCGACGAGCGCTGGCAGCGTCTCGAGAGCGGCGAGGGGCTGCGCTTTCTCGCCGACCGGCCCCACGCCATGCGCAATCCCGGTATGGGCCGGCTGCGCTTTCACGATGTGATCCACTACCTGCCGGGAGCGGCCTCGGAGACTTGAGCGCGCAGCCAGCGAATTTCCTCCGGCCAGTTCTCCGGTTCGACGGTCTCGAGGATCAGCGGGATGTCGTCGGTGCGGGCGTCCTGCATCAGGGCGGTGAACGCCTCGAGGCCGATGTTGCCCTTGCCGAGGCCGTGGTGGCGATCCACGCGGCTACCGAAGTCGCTCTTGGCATCGTTCAGGTGCATGCCGCGCAGGTACTCGATGCCCACCACGCGCTCGAGCTCGTCGAGCATCGCTTCGGCGGCCTTCGCGCTTCTCAGATCGTAGCCCGCGGCAAAGGCGTGGCAGGTGTCGATGCACACGCCGACGCGCCGCTTGTCCTCGACGTGCTCGATGATGGTGGCGAGATGGTCGAAGTGCCAGCCCAGATTGGTACCCTGGCCGGCGGTGTTCTCGATCACCGCCGTGACGCCGGCCGTTTTCTCGAGGGCCAGGTTGACCGACTCGGCGATGCGCAGGAGGCAGTCGCGCTCGCTGATCTTCTTCAAAAAGCTGCCCGGGTGGAAGTTCAGAAGCGAAAGCCCCAGCTGCTCGCAGCGCTGCATCTCGTCGAGAAAGGCCGCGCGGGATTTCTCGAGTCCTTCGCTCTCCGGGTGGCCCAGGTTGATCAGGTAGCTGTCGTGGGGGAGGATCTGAGCCGGGCCGAAGCCGTGCTCCCGGCACGCCGCCTTGAACGCCGCGATGGCCTCGCTTGTCAGCGGCTTGCCCTGCCACTGGCGCTGGTTCTTGGTGAACAGGGCAAAGGCGTTGGCGTCGATCTCGACGGCGCGGAGAACGGCCTGGTCCGGACCGCCGGCGGCGCTGACGTGCGCACCGATGTACTTCATGGCAACTTCCCGATGTCGTTGGGTTCCCCGCTATTATGCGCGGTCACGGTGATCGAGAAAACGCTTGAACGCCACCGGTTCGTCGGTGATCGCACAGGTCACGCCCCAGCGCCAGCGGGGCTCGAAGGCGGCCGGGTCGTTCGGGGTGTAGCACAGCACCTGGTAGCCAGCCGCGGCCATCGCCTCGGTCTGGGGGCGCTTGAGCCGTGCCCAGTCCGGATGCACGCTGTAGGCGTCGACGTCCTCGCACATGGCCTGCCACTGCTCGGGCACCGCGCCGAACAGCACGCCGAGTGCAAGGGTCTTCGAGCTTGCGAACTCGCGGCAGCGGCGCAGCGCCTCGAGGTCGAAGGAGGAGACGATCAGCCGATTCGCCGGTATTTTCTCCACCAGCATGGGAAGTACCGTATCGACCAGGGCGATCGCATCGCGCCCCTTGTTCACCTTGATCTCCAGGTTGACGCCCATGTGCAGCTCGTCGAGCAGGGTGAGCATTTCGTCGAGTGTGGCCATGCGCTCGCCGGCGAACTCGTCGCCGAACCAGGCGCCGACGTCCAGCTGCTTGGCGGCCTCGAGGTCGAGGTCCTTGAGTTCGCCACGGCCATCGGAGCAGCGAGCGGCGTCAGCGTCGTGCCAGATGACCGGCGTGGCATCGCCCAGAAGCTGCACATCGAGCTCCACCCAGGTGGCGCCGGCATCGAAAGCGGCGCGCACGGCGGCCAGGGTGTTTTCCGGGGCGGCGGCGGAGTAGCCGCGATGGGCGACGAGCGCCGGGAGAAGAATGCCGGGATGGGTCATGGTGCGTCCGTTCATCGGGTTCGGGAAATGGGTCAGTCTAGCACGGCTGCGTGACAGCGCCGTGGCAGCCGGGGGATGACTTGATTTATCCCCGACGACGCGGTTGGATATGAGCCCGAATGTCCCTGGATCGACAACACAACAAGGAGTATGCGTCATGGCCAAGCGAATCGAGTTTGCCACCCCCGGTGGTTCCGAGGTGCTCGAGCTCAAGGAGATCACGCCGGCGGCGCCGGGCAAGGGTGAAGTACGCATTGCCAACAAGGCCGTGGGGCTCAACTTCATCGATATCTACGTGCGCACCGGCCTTTACCCCGCGCCGTCGATGCCCTCGGGGCTCGGCACCGAGGGGGCGGGCATCGTCGAGGCGGTGGGCGAGGGCGTGACCCACCTGAAGGAGGGCGACCGCGTCGCCTACGCCCAGGGGCCGCTCGGCGCCTACGCCGAGGTGCATACCCTGCCGGCAGCCAAGGTGGTGAAGCTTCCCGATGCCATCGACTTCGATACCGCGGCGGCCAGCCTGCTCAAGGGGCTCACGGTACAGTACCTGCTGCGCCAGACCTATGAGCTCAAAGGCGGCGAGACGATCCTGTTCCACGCCGCTGCCGGCGGGGTGGGGTCGATCGCCTGCCAGTGGGCGAAGGCGCTCGGCGTGAAGCTGATCGGCACGGTCAGCTCAAAAGAGAAGGCCGAGCTCGCCAAGGCCAACGGCGCCTGGGCGACGATCGACTATACGAAGGAGAACGTCGTCGAGCGCGTACGCGAGCTGACCGGCGGCGAAATGTGCGACGTGGTCTACGACTCCGTGGGCAAGGATACCTGGGAGATGTCGCTGGACTGCCTGAAGCCCCGGGCGCTGATGGTCAGCTTCGGCAACGCCTCGGGCCCGGTGGACGGCGTCAACCTGGGTATCCTCAACCAGAAGGGGTCGCTTTTCACCACCCGGCCGAGCCTCAACGGCTATGCCGATACCCGCGAGCGCCTCGAGGCGATGTGCGAGGAGTTCTTCGCCATGATCGAGCGCGGCAAGATCACCATCGACGTGGCCAACCGCTACCCGCTCGCCGAGGCCGGCAAGGCCCAGGACGCCGTGCAGGGCCGCCGGACCACCGGCTCGACGATCCTGATTCCCTGAGCCTTCACGCTCGACGCTCAAGAAGCCGCCTTCGGGCGGCTTTTGTGCTTAGCTTATGTGCTCAAGGGCCGTAGGCCGAAATCGATGTATCGAAGGCCGCGTCGAAGAAGCGCTCCTCGATGCGCGTGGCATCGACGAAGGTAGCCCGCAGCGTCTCGAAGTCCCGATCGGCACCCACGCGCTCGAGCTCGCCGCACAGAAACGCTACCCAGCGCACGAAGGCCGGCTCGTTGTGGATGACGATCCAGTCGCGGTGTTCGGCTCGCTCGGGCAGGCACTCTCCGGCGCGCTGGGCCCACTCCAAATAGAGCCACTCCGCCACTACCAGAACGACGAGGATCTCGGCGTAATCCTGGGAGTGACAGGCGCGCTCCATCAAGTCGATGAAGGCGCGGGTAGGCTCGGCCAGGGGCGGCGCTTGCCAGTGCGAGGCGGGTACGCCCAGTGATTCGAAGGAGTCGATGAAGTAGCGGTACTCGCC
>NZ_JAMZBC010000109.1 GCF_024158715.1 Halomonas sp. 707D7
TCCTCCACCATGGCAAGGAGCTCGGCGATCTCGATCTCGCGAAAGGCGTGCCAGTCGAGCCCCGCCACGTCGGCGGCGAGGGTCTCGAGCGTTCGTTCGGTGCCGGTGGCGCGCAGCGTGCCGACCTTGAGATCCACCAGGTCCTCGACGGCGTTGATGCCGTTGAGCCCGCGGCGGTACACCACCAGCGGCTGCATCTCGATAATCGGCCGGGAGTAGTGGATGCCGGGCGTGTCCGGGTAGAGCGGCAGCGCCGAGGCGCCCATGTCGCCCTGCTCGCGTACCGCGTCGAGCACCTCTTCCGGCGCGTGGCGGGCGTTGAGGTTTAAGCTCACGCCCAGATGCTCGGCGAACTGGTGCATCAGCTCGTACTCGAAGCCGGTCGGCCCCTGGCGCCCTTCGTAGTAGGTCGTGGGCGTGGTACGGGTGTGAACGGTGATGAAGTCCTTTTGCAGGATGCGCGTTAGATGCTCGTCCGGCGTCTGGCGCGATACCTGAGGCACCATGACCAGCCAGAAGACGCTGATCAAGGCCCAGTAGCGGCGGTAATAGGCAAGGAAATGGCGGCGTTCGGATGTCGGCATGGGGCGCGGTCGAGGCAAAACAGGCAGTCACCATACCCAGCCTGCCGAGGGCTGTCACCTTGTGGATTTCGTATCGCTGGCGCTTTCCAGTATCATGGCCGCCATCGTCGCACTGCGACCTGGCCATTTCCCGCTCGAACTCTTCTCCTAGAGGCTCCCAGATATGCTCGAACTGCGAGGCGCGCCCGCCCTTTCCGCCTTCCGTCACGACCGGCTCATGAAAGCACTGCGTGAACGCGTTCCCGAGGTGACGGCGCTGTCCGCCCACTACGTCCATTTCGTCGACGGCGACGACACTCTGGACGACACGGCGCGCGCGCGCCTCGAGCAGCTTCTCGACTATGGCAGCTTCGACGGCGGCGACGACGTCGAGAACCCGGTCAGGCTTCTGGTGGTTCCGCGCCTGGGCACCCGGTCGCCTTGGTCCTCCAAGGCGACCGACATCGCGCGCAACTGCGGGCTCGGCTGCGTTCGGCGCATCGAGCGCGGCATCGAGTACCGTGTGGCGGCCAGCGCCCTCGACGCGCAGGGCCGCGAGGCGGTCGCTGCCGTGCTTCACGACCGCATGACCGAAACGGTGCTGTGGGACGACGCCGAGGCCGCGCGGCTGTTCGTGCAACTCGACCCGGCGCCGCTGGGCACGGTGGACGTGCTCGACGGCGGGCGCGAGGCGCTGGTCGTCGCCAACCGGGAGCTTGGCCTGGCGCTCACCGACGACGAGATCGACTACCTGGTCGACGCCTTCGGTGAGCTTGGCCGCAACCCGAGCGACGTGGAGCTGATGATGTTCGCCCAGGCGAACTCCGAGCACTGCCGCCACAAGATCTTCAACGCCGACTGGATCGTCAATGGCGAGGCCACGCCCCAGTCGCTGTTCAAGATGATCAAGAACACCTTCGCGAGCTCGCCGGACAACGTGCTCTCCGCCTACAGCGACAACGCGGCGGTGATCAAGGGCAGCCAGGCCGGGCGCTTCTTCCCTCGGCCTCTGACCGGCGGTGACGGCGAGCGCGCCACCTACGGTGCCCACCAGGAGCCGATCCACATCCTGATGAAGGTGGAAACCCACAACCACCCGACGGCGATCGCGCCGTTTCCGGGGGCGGCGACCGGTTCCGGCGGCGAGATTCGCGACGAAGGCGCCACCGGCATCGGCGGCAAGCCCAAGGCGGGCCTTGCCGGCTTCACCGTGTCGAACCTGCGCATCCCCGAGTTCGTGCAGCCCTGGGAGGCGTTCGACTACGGCAAGCCCGAGCGCATGCAGTCGGCCCTTCAGATCATGCTCGACGGTCCGATCGGCGGCGCGGCGTTCAACAACGAGTTCGGTCGCCCGAACCTGACCGGCTACTTCCGCACTTTCGAGCAGGACGTGCTCAGAGGCGACACCATCCAGCGTCGCGGCTTCCACAAGCCGATCATGATCGCCGGCGGGTACGGCAACATTCGCGCCCAGCACGTCCAGAAGGGCGACATCCCGGTCGGCGGCAAGCTGATCGTGATGGGCGGGCCTGCGATGCTGATCGGCCTCGGCGGCGGGGCGGCGTCGAGCGTGACCTCCGGCACCTCGAGCGCGGATCTCGACTTCGCCTCGGTGCAGCGCGAGAACCCGGAAATGGAGCGCCGCGCCCAGGAAGTGATCGACCGCTGCTGGGCGATGGGCGACAAGAACCCGATTCGCTTCATCCACGACGTCGGCGCCGGCGGGCTCTCCAATGCCCTGCCGGAGCTGGTCAAGGACGGCAACCGTGGCGGGCTTTTCGACCTGCGCGCGGTGCCCAATGCCGAGCCCGGCATGAGCCCGCTGGAGATCTGGTGCAACGAAGCCCAGGAGCGCTACGTGCTGGCGGTGGCCCCGGAAGACCTCGCTACGTTCGATGCCTTCTGCAAGCGCGAGCGCTGCCCCTACGCGGTGGTCGGCGAGGCGCTCGAAGAGCACCACCTCGAGGTGCGCGACGGCCACTTCGAGAGCCAGCCCGTCGACCTTCCGATGAGCGTGCTGTTCGGCAAGGCGCCGAAGATGCAGCGCGAATTCACCCGCGAGCGCCCGGCGCTTTCCGGGGTGATGCTCGACAACCTGGATCTTCGCGAGGCGCTGGATCGGGTGCTGCGCCTGCCGGCGGTGGCTTCGAAAAGTTTCTTGATCACCATCGGCGATCGTTCGATCACGGGCCAGGTGGCGCGCGACCAGATGGTCGGCCCCTGGCAGGTGCCGGTGGCGGACGTCGCCGTGACCACGGCGAGCTTCGACACCCACGCCGGCGAGGCGATGGCGATGGGCGAGCGCGCGCCGGTGGCGCTGATCGACCCGGCGGCGAGCGCGAGACTGTCGGTCGCCGAGGCGATCACCAACCTGGCCGCCGCGCCGATCGCCAAGCTTTCGGACATCAAGCTCTCCGCCAACTGGATGAGTGCGGCCGACCAGCCCGGTGAAAATCAGGCGCTGTACGACGCGGTCTACGCCGTCGGCATGGAGCTCTGCCCGGCGCTTGGCATCGCCGTGCCGGTAGGCAAGGACTCGATGTCGATGCACACCGCCTGGCAGGGCGAAAGCGCGAAGGGCGAGGCGGAGCAGAAGAGCATCACCTCGCCGCTGTCGCTGATCGTGACGGGCTTTGCGCCGGTCACCGATGCGCTCGCCACGCTCACCCCGCAGATCGACATGGAGCAGGACGAATCCGACCTGATCCTGATCGACCTGGGCGGCGGCAAGAACCGCCTCGGCGGCTCGGCCCTGGCCCAGGTGTACGGCCAGCTCGGCGACGAGTGCCCGGACGTCGACGACCCGGAGGACATCAGGGCGTTCTTCGAGGTGATCCAGGGGCTCAACCGCGACGGGAAGCTTCTGGCCTACCACGACAGAAGCGACGGCGGTCTGCTGGTGACGCTTCTGGAGATGGCGTTCGCCGCCCACGCAGGGCTCGAGATCAAGCTCGACTGGCTGATCGACGAGCCGGTCCAGGCGTTCAACGCGCTGTTCTCGGAAGAGCTGGGTGCCGTGATCCAGGTCAACCGAGCGCACACCGAAGAGGTGCTGACCCAGTTCGCCGTGGCCGGGATCGAGACCTGCGGCGTGATCGCGCGTCCGCGCTACGACGATCAGGTGCGCGTCACCTTGTTCGAGGAGCCGCTTCTGGAAACCACCCGCCAGCTCACCCAGCGTACCTGGTCCGAGACCAGCTACCGTCTGCAGGCGCTGCGCGACAATCCCGAGTGCGCCAAGAACGAGTTCGACAACCTGATGGACCTGCGCGACCCGGGTCTCTCCGCGACGCCGAGCTTCGAGGTGAACGAGGACGTCAGCGCGCCGTTCGTCAATACCGCCAGACCCGCCGTGGCGGTGCTGCGCGAGCAGGGCGTCAACGGTCAGGTCGAGATGGCCTGGGCCTTCGACAAGGCCAACTTCGAGGCCGTCGACGTGCACATGAGCGACATTCTCGAAGGGCGGGTGGCGCTCGACGAGTTCAAGGGGCTGGTCGCCTGCGGCGGCTTCTCCTTCGGTGACGTGCTCGGTGCCGGCGGCGGCTGGGCGAAGTCGATCCTGTTCAACGAGCGCGCCCGCGAGCAGTTCCAGGCGTTCTTCACCCGCGAGGACACCTTCAGCCTCGGCGTGTGCAACGGCTGCCAGATGCTCTCGCAGTTGAAGCCCTTGATTCCCGGCGCCGAGAACTGGCCGGAATTCCTGCGCAACGAGTCCGAGCAGTTCGAGGCGCGCGTGGCCATGGTGCGCGTGGAGAAGAGCCCGTCGATCCTGCTTTCCGGCATGGAGGGCTCGACGCTTCCCATCGCCGTGGCTCACGGCGAGGGCCGCGCGGCGTTCCGCGACAGCGCCCACCTGCGCCAGATGCAGTCATCCAGCCAGATCGCGCTGCGCTACATCGACAACTACGGCCAGGTCACCACGCGCTACCCGGCCAACCCCAACGGCTCGCCCTCGGGCATCACGGGCCTGACCACGCCGGACGGCCGCGTCACCATCATGATGCCGCACCCGGAGCGCGTCACCCGTGCGGTGACCAACTCCTGGCGGCCGAAGGAGTGGCGTGAAGATGGCGCCTGGCTGCGGCTGTTCCGTAACGCCCGCGTCTGGCTCGGCTAGGCCGTCGACCCGGTCGATCGCCGAGCGTTAAAAAGCGGTGGCAGAACATGGTTCTGCCACCGCTTGGCGTTTCAAGGTGACCATTGCTGCATGCTTCAGTGACGAGGTCTTCAGTGATGGGGCTGCGACGAGGTGCTTTTTTCACCCGCCCCGGCGCTGACGCCGAGATCCGCTTCCAGGTCGGTCAGCGTCTGGCGATAGCGCTGGACCATGGTTTCGTAGCGACCGAAATCGTGACCGCAATCCATGCAGTAGACATGGATATTGTTGCGCCGAGTGGCGGGCAAGCGCTTGAGCCGGCTACCGCACGTCGGGCACTCGGAGCTGAAATGGTTGGTCGACATGGCATACTCCTTGTGTGCTCCCCCGCCTGGCGGGGACGTGAACTTCAGCTAAAACCCGTGCTCCCTAATTCGTGTGATGGCATCCTCCTCCAAAGGTTCAAGAACAGGTTGATCATTGTTATATAACGCGTGTGCGCCCCTTCCGACGCTTCGCGACTACCAGCAGCAGGCGGTCGTGCGCGTGGTCGAGCATTTTCGCCGCGGCAGCGATCCCGCCGTGGTGGTCCTGCCGACCGGCAGCGGAAAATCCCTGGTGATCGCCGAGCTTGCGCGGCTGGCTCGGGGCCGCGTGCTGGCGCTGGCCCACGTGCGCGAACTGGTCGAGCAGAACCACGCCAAATACCAGGCCTACGGGCTCGAGGCGGATATCTTCAGCGCCGGGCTCAAGCGCCGCGAATCAAGCCGCCAGGTGGTGTTCGGCTCGGTGCAGTCGGTGGTGCGCAACTTGGCGTCCTTCGCGGACGAGAACTTCACGCTGCTGGTGATCGACGAGTGCCACCGGGTGTCGCTGGAGAAGACCTCGAGCTACCAGAAGGTGATCGCGCACCTCAAGCGCTACAATCCACAGCTCAAGATACTGGGGCTGACCGCGACCCCTTATCGGCTGGGCCAGGGCTTCATCTACCACCGCCATTACCACGGCATGGTGCGCGGCGACGCCGAGAGCTTCTTCACCGACTGCGTGTTCGAACAGCCCCTGCGCCTGATGGTCAAGCAAGGCTACCTGACTCCGCCCGAGCGCCTGGACATGGCCATCGAAGGCTACGACTTCTCGCGCCTGGTGCCGGCGCCGACGGGCCAGTTCGTCGAGCGCGAGCTCAACGAGGTGGTGGCGAAAAGCCGCGCAACGCCGGGCATCGTCGAGCAGATCGTCGAACGTGCCAAAGAGCGCCAGGGCGTGATGATCTTCGCCGCGACCGTCGCCCATGCCGAGGAGATCATGGGCTACCTGCCAGCGGGCGAGGCGGCGCTGATCACCGGCGACACCGACAGCCAGGAGCGCGAGCGGCTGATCGATGCGTTCAAGGCGCGCGCGCTCAAGTACCTGGTCAACGTCTCGGTGCTGACCACCGGGTTCGACGCGCCCCACGTGGACGTGATCGCGATTTTGCGCCCCACCGAGTCGGTGAGCCTCTACCAGCAGATCGTCGGGCGCGGGCTGCGGCTTTCGCCGGGCAAGCAGAACTGCCTGGTGCTCGACTACGCCGGCAACCCCTGGAACCTGTATGCGCCGGAGGTAGGCGAGCCCAAGCCCGACAGCGACTCGGAGCCGGTGCAGGTGGTGTGCCCGGCCTGCGAGCACGCCAACCTGTTCTGGGGCAAGCGCGACGGCGAGATCGTCCTCGAGCACTTCGGCCGGCGCTGCCAAGGGCTGGTCGAAAGCGATCAGGGCAAGCGCGTGCAGTGCGACTTTCGCTTTCGCTTCAAGGTGTGCGATCAGTGCGGCGCGGAGAACGACATCGCCGCACGGCGCTGCCACGGCTGCCAAGCGCTGCTGGTCGACGCCGACGACAAGCTCAAGGACGCGTTGAAGCTCAAGGATGCCAAGGTGCTGCGGGTCAGCGGCATGGAGCTCGTCGCTACCGTCAACGGGCGTGGGCTTCCCCGGCTCAAGGTCACCTACCATGACGAGGATGGCGAGAGCCTTTCCGAGTGGTTTGCGCTCGAGACCGGCGCTCAGCGTCACGCCTTCTACCATGCCTTTCTGAAGGACCACGCCCGCGCGCCGGGCATCGCGTGGAAACCCGAAAGCGCCGAGGAGGTGGTGGGCCAGCGCCAGCGGCTGCGCCGGCCGGACTTCGTGGTCGGGCGCAAGGTGGGGCGCCACTGGCAGCTACGCGACAAGCTCTTCGACTACCAGGGGCGCTTTCGCAAGGCGGCCGATGCCGGCAGCGATGCCCCGTGAGCCCGGCGCTGTTACACTGGCACCTGATGGCACCATCGCCTGCGAGCCGACGAGGAATCCCCCCGCGTGAGTGAGACGCTCGACCCCGCCAACGAGATCGAATCCGCCATCGAAGAGCCGATGGTGGAGGCGCTCGGGCGGCTGTTCGACGAGCCGATCACCCAACTGCCCGAGGATCTCTACATCCCGCCGGAGGCGCTCAAGGTATTCCTCGAGACCTTCGAGGGGCCGCTGGATCTGCTCTTGTATCTGATTCGTCGCCAGAATCTCGATATCCTAGCGATCGACGTCGCCGCCATCACCCACCAGTACATCGAGTACGTGGAGCTGATGAAGGCGATGCAGATCGAGCTTGCCGGCGAGTACCTCTTGATGGCCGCGATGCTCGCCGAGATCAAGTCGCGCACGCTGCTGCCGCGCCCGCCCAAGGCGGAAGGCGAGGAGGAAGAGGACCCGCGCGCCGAGCTGATCCGACGGCTGCAGGAGTACGAGCGCTTGAAGGACGCCGCCGAGACGCTCGATACGCTGCCCCGGGTGGGGCGCGACTGGTTCAGCGTGCAGGCCGGGCTTCCGCCGATCGAAACGCGCGTGATCCACCCGGACGTCGAGCTCGACGAGCTGCTCGGCGCGCTCTCGGGCATTCTCAAGCGCGCCGAGCTGACCCAGAGCCACCAGATCAGCCGCGAGGTGCTCTCGACCCGCGAGCGGATGCTCAAGATCATGGAGATTTTGGCCGGCGACGAGGCCCAGGGGCGTTACACGCCGTTCGAGGCGCTGTTCACCCTGGAAGAGGGGCGCGGCGGCGTGGTGGTCACCTTCATGGCGATCCTGGAACTTGCCAAGGAGGCGATGATCGAGATCGTGCAGAATGCGCCGCTTTCGCCGATCCACGTGCGCGCAAGGCCGGCAGCGCTGGCCGACGAAGAGAGTGCCTTCGAGCCCGAGGAGCAGGAAAGTGACGCCTTCGAGGACGCCGCCGCTGACGCTTCATTCGACACCGACGACACCGACGACACCGACGACACCGACGACACCGACGACACCGGCGAGGACGAGCCGTGAACAGCCCCCCTTTGGACGACATCATCGAAGCCGCCCTGCTCGCCGCCGGCGAGCCCTTGAGCGTCGAGCGCCTGGAAACCCTGTTCCTGGACGGCGAGAGCCCCGGACCGCGCAGCCTGCGTGAAGCGCTGGGCCGGCTTTCCGAGCGCCACGCCGCCGGGTCGCTGGAGCTGGTGGATAGTGCCTCCGGCTTTCAGCTGCGCATTCGCCCGCGCTTGTCGCAGTGGGTCTCGCGGCTCTGGGACGAGCGCCCGCAGCGCTACTCCCGGGCGCTTCTCGAGACCCTGGCGCTGATTGCCTACCGCCAGCCGGTCACCCGGGGTGATATCGAGGAGGTGCGCGGGGTGAGTGTATCGAGCTCGATCATTCGCACGCTGATGGAGCGCGGCTGGATTCGCGTGGTCGGCCACCGCGACGTGCCCGGCCGCCCGGCGGTCTACGCCACCACCCGCGGCTTTCTCGACGACTTCGGCCTCAAGACGCTGAACGCGCTGCCGCCGATGCATGAGCTTACGAGCCAGGAGGAGCTCGCCATCGACGACGAGGTGCTTGGCGCCGACAAAAACAGTGGCGAGGCACTGGACGCGCCGCCGGAAACCGGGCAGGATGCGCCCCCCGACCCGGGCGTGCGCTCCGACAACGACGACGCCCAACACCACGCCGAGACGGCGTTAACCCCGCCGCTGAGCTTTGCCGATCTGGAGGCACGGCTCGCGGCCCGTGCGGCGGAAAAGCGTGACCCGCCCACGTCGACAGAAAAGAGGTCCGACGACCATGAGTCAGAATAGCCAAACACCCCCTCCCGGCAGCGAAAAACTGCAGAAAGTGCTGGCCCGCGCCGGTTTCGGCTCGCGCCGCGAGATGGAAACCGTGATCAGCGACGGCCGCGTCAAGGTCAACGGCCAGGTCGCCAAGCTCGGCGACCGGGTCGAGGAGCGCGACCGCGTCAGCCTCGACGACCGGCCGATCTCACTGCGCCCGGAAGCCGAAGTGCCGCGCCGCGTGCTGATGTACAACAAGCCCGAAGGCGAGCTGTGCACCCGCAAGGACCCGGAGGGGCGGCGCACGGTGTTCGAACGCCTGCCGCGCCTGAAAGGCGAGCGCTGGATCGCGATCGGGCGGCTGGACATCAACACCAGCGGCCTTCTGCTGTTCACCACCGACGGCGAGCTCGCCAACCGCCTGATGCACCCCTCCACCCAGGTGGAGCGCGAGTACGCGGTGCGCGTGATGGGCGACGTCAAGCTCGAGCACGTCAAGGCGATGGTCGACGGCGTGATGCTCGAAGACGGCCCGGCGCGCTTCACCGACGTGCAGGAGTTCGGCGGTGAAGGCATCAACACCTGGTTCCACGTGGTGATCCTCGAAGGCCGTAACCGCGAAGTGCGCCGCCTGTGGGAGTCTCAGGGGCTGACCGTCAGCCGCCTGAAGCGCGTGCGCTACGGCAACATCTTCCTCGACAAGCGCGCCAAGGCCGGCGAGTGGATCGAACTCACCCAGGACGAGATCGACGACCTGGCGACGCTGGCCCAGCTCGAGACACGCAAGGTGCCCGAGCTCACCCCGGACGAGAAGAACCGCTGGAGCCGCGACAAGCACAAGCGTCGCCCGGTACAGGCGATGCGCAAGCCCAAGCGGCGCTGACGCCACCGCGTCAGCCGGTATTAGATCGATCCACCCGACCAGCGGCGTGTAAAACGCCGCTGGTTTTTTATATCGAGTGTTCGATAAACCCTTTAACTCTTTGAGCGTTAGTTTGTTTTTTTATCATGGAAAAAAACCAATAAACTTTCTTTACAAAAGTTTAATTTTTTCCATTTGCCTGCCTTCAAAAAGCTGCCCTACCTTCCATTTAGTGCATGATAAATTTTGGTTAGAGTCTTCTTTGTTAAAAGTTTAGCGTTTTAACGACCCGAATTGAATAAAAGTTAATAAGCTAATGGGTCAATGGTTAACGTCTTATGGACACCAACAGTCTGACGTGAAGCGCCGCGATATATATTCGCCCCGCGCTCTCTGTCAGCGCTCGACCAAATCATAAATGCACGCTCAGTGATATAACGCGGCGTATTCCGCGTACTCAAATGACATTTTACCGGCGTCGCTATTGGCGGCCCGGCGCCTTGCCAGCTGTTTAAACAACGCAGTCATCGACACGCAGTTTAAATAAGGGGTGCATCATGGGAATGTCCGGTCGGCCAGTAGCGTTCTTTCTCTCGTCTAAAGAATCCCGCCACGTTAGGCGTAAGCGACGCTCGTTCGCGCGCCTTTCGGCGTGCCTTTTGCTTTCGGGAATGCTCTTGACTCCCTTGACGATGGCCTACGAATTCAGCGATGTCAGCGAGGATTTCAGCGCCCTCGATGGCGCCTTCATCCGCCTCGGCGTCACCGTGCCGGTGGCAGAACTCGCCCGGGTTGAAGAAGGCATCGGCCGATTGAGCAAGCCGGACGTCGTCGCCTTGATCGGTCCTCCCAATGAAGCGGGATCGACTTACCAGGATGATCACTGGCTCTACAACATCGATCTCGCGCTGACCGACGACGACGTGCTGGTCTGTCAGTACCGCGTCTCGTTCGCTCAGGAGCGTCTTACCGGCACGCAGTGGCGCCGGCCCCAGTGCGAAGCGCTCTACGACGAGCAGAGACCCACCGGTTACAGCCTCTCCGCCGACCTGCTGTTCGGCTTCGATAGCGCCACGATCTCACCGGCGGGGCAAGAGGCGATCCGCGAGGTCGCCACTGCCGTACAGCAGCGGGGTACTCCATCGGCGGTCTCGG
>NZ_JAMZBC010000110.1 GCF_024158715.1 Halomonas sp. 707D7
CATCTGGAGTATCACGACAGCGTCGAGCAGGTGGCGGTGCGCAAGAGCCGCATCTTCGAGTCGATGCCGCCGGGCGGCGTGGCGGTGATCAACCGCGACATGGCGCAGTGGCCGATCGTCCTGGAGGCGGCGCGACGACACGGGCTGCACATCCTCTCCTTCGGCGCCCACCCGGACGCCACGGTTCGCCGGGTCGAGTCCGACGACGCGGCGCGCCTGGTGGTCGACTACCCAGGCGAGCGCGTGGAGATCGCCATGGACGGGCAGGGGCAGCACTGGGCGATGAACGTGCTGGCGGCCTTCGGGGTGCTGCTCGCGCTGGGCTTCTCGCCTCGCGACGTGGTGCCGTTCGTGTCACGGGTGGCGCCGCCCGAGGGGCGTGGCCGCCGCCGACGCATCGCCTGGCGAGAGGGCGATATCGAGCTTCTCGACGACGCCTACAACGCCAACCCGCTGTCGATGAAGGCCATGCTGGCGCAGGCGCAGGGGGTCCAGTCGCGCCGCAAGCACCTGGTGCTGGCCGACATGCTCGAACTCGGCGCGCAGAGCCCTGACTACCATCGCGCGCTGGTCGAGCCGATCCTCGCAAGCGGCGCCCACTCGGTGTGGCTGCTGGGTGAGCAGATGCAGACCCTCGAGCCGCTGCTCGGAAAGAGCGTTCCCCGGGTGGCCAGTTTTTCCTCGAGATCAGCGCTGGCCGAGCGGCTTCGTGAGGCGCTCGAACCCGGCGACTGGGTCGCCTTCAAGGGCTCGAACAAGTTCGGACTGAGCGAGCTCGCCCGCCGTTTGAGCGAGGCCTAGCGACAAAAAAAGCCCGCCGGGAGGCGGGCGGGACGTCACGGTCTTGCGTCAAAGGGGAAAAGAAAAGTAGAAAAAGGGGCCGCAGCCCCTCGGGGTCGATCAGTTGCGGATCAGGTAGTCGAAGGCGCCGAGCGAGGCCTTCGCGCCTTCGCCCATGGCGATGACGATCTGCTTGTAGGGCACGGTGGTGACGTCGCCGGCGGCGAAGACACCGGGCACGGAGGTCATGCCGTGGGCGTCGACGATGATCTCGCCACGCGGGGTCATCTCGATCGGGGTGTCCTTGAGCCACTCGGTGTTGGGCACCAGACCGATCTGGACGAAGATGCCTTCGAGCGCGATCTGCTTGAGCTCGTCGGTGTTGCGATCCTTGTAGGTCAGGCCGTTCACGCGGCTGCCGTCGCCGGTCACCTCGGTGGACTGGGCGTTGAGGATGATGTCGACGTTGGGCAGGCTCTTGAGCTTTTTCTGCAGCACCGCATCGGCGCGCATCTCGCCCATGAACTCGACCAGGGTGACGTGATCGACGATACCCGCCAGATCGATCGCCGCCTCGACGCCGGAGTTGCCGCCGCCGATCACCGCCACGCGCTTGCCCTTGAACAGCGGGCCGTCGCAGTGCGGGCAGTAGGCCACGCCCTTGTTGCGGTACTCCTGCTCGCCGGGCACGTTCATTTCCCGCCAGCGGGCGCCGGTCGCCAGGATCAAGGTCTTGCTCTTGAGCGTGGCGCCGGATTCGAACGTCACTTCATGCAGCCCGCCCTCGGTCTCGGCGGCCTTGAAGCCCGTGGCGCGCTGCAGGTTCATCACGTCGACTTCGTAGTCGTTGACGTGCTGCTCGAGGGCCGCCACCAGCTTCGGGCCTTCGGTATGGGAGACCGAGATGAAGTTCTCGATGCCCAGGGTATCCGAGACCTGGCCGCCGAAGCGCTCCGCAGCCACGCCGGTGTTGATGCCCTTGCGCGCCGAATAGATCGCCGCCGAGGCGCCAGCGGGGCCGCCGCCGATGATCAGGGAGTCGAACGCGGCCTTTTCGCTGAGCTTCTTCGCGTCGCGCTCGGCCGCACCCGTATCGACCTTGGCGAGAATCTGCTCGATCGTCATGCGGCCCTGATCGAAGGGCTTGCCGTTGAGGTAGACGCTCGGCACCGACATGATCTCGCGCGCCTCGACCTCATCCTGGAACAGCGCGCCGTCGATGGCCACGTGCTGGACGTTCGGGTTGAAGATCGCCATCAGGTTCAGCGCCTGCACCACGTCCGGGCAGTTCTGGCACGACAGCGAATAGTAGGTCTCGAAGCGCATCTCGCCATCGAGGGCCTTGATCTGATCGAGTGTCTCCTGGGAGGTCTTGGGCGGGTGACCGCCGACCTGCAGAAGCGCCAGCACCAGTGAGGTGAACTCGTGGCCCATCGGGATGCCGGCGAACACCACGCCGGTCTCTTCGCCGGGGCGGTTGATGGCGAACGACGGCGTGCGCGCGTCCTGGCCATCGGTTGTCAGGGTGATCTTGTCGGAGAGGCTGGCGATGTCCTGCAAGAGGCCGAGCAGCTCCTGAGATTTGGCGCCGTCGTCGAGGGATGCCGCGATCTCGAACGGTTGGGTCACCTTTTCCAGATAAGCCTTCAACTGATTTTTCAAATTCGCGTCCAGCATGACCGTGGTTCCTCGCAATCGGCTTGAATATGTCTCGACCGCCCATGAGCCCGAACGTCGGGGTGAGGCGGGAGAAAGGGGTGTTGCGGTAATGAAGACCCGACGCTTGAAGAAGCGGGGGGCTGAAACGGCGCGCCCGGGCGAGTGCCCGGGCGCGGGGCTACTCCGTCGATGAAATCGTGACTGTCAAAGCGGAGAAGCGACTGGCGGCTTAGATCTTGCCGACGAGGTCCAGAGACGGTGCGAGGGTCTCTTCGCCTTCCTTCCACTTGGCCGGGCACACTTCGTTCGGGTTTTCGCGAACGTACTGGGCGGCCTTCACCTTGCGCAGCAGCTCTTCGGCGTTACGGCCGATGTTGCCGGCGTTGATCTCGACGATCTGGATCTTGCCGTCCGGGTCGACCACGAAGGTGCCGCGCTCGGCCAGGCCGTCTTCCTCGATCAGCACTTCGAAGTTGCGTGAGATCTTCAGCGTCGGGTCGGCGATCATCGGGTACTGGAGCTTGCCGATGGTCTCGGAGCTGTCGTGCCACGCCTTGTGGGTGAAGTGGGTGTCGGTAGAGACGCTGTAGATCTCGACGCCCAGCTTCTTGAACGCGTCGTAGTTGTCGGCCAGGTCGCCAAGCTCCGTCGGGCAGACGAAGGTAAAGTCGGCCGGGTAGAAGAAGAAAACGGACCACTGGCCTTTCAGGTCGGCGTCGGTAACGTCGATGAATTCACCGTTGTGGTAAGCGGTCGCTTTGAAAGGTTTTACTTCGGTGTTGATCAAGGACATTCAGCTAGTCTCCGTTATCGGATGGGTGTGGCTCGAAAATGTAGGGTCATACTAACGACCGATGCTTGATAGCTAAAATTGAAAAAAGACATTCATTTCATAGCAATCGGCTATGGCATCAGGAGCGGTGCGTGGCATCGAGGCCGCGTGCCGGGTCCGGACCCCAAGGCCTAAGTGGGGTCGCGGGACGCTCAATGCAACAATTTTTTCGCCAACCCTTGCGATGGGGGGCGAGGCCGCGCAGAATTCGCAGCTTCGAAAAATTGCCTCGCCGCATTTAGGTGCTAATTTGAGGGTTGGCGCCGATGAAGTGGCACTCAACGATGGCGGTTCGCGGTGACGTCGACTCGGCACTCTCCGGTCGGCTCTATCAGCATTTGCACGAGGAGCAATGGAATGGGGAACATCCACAAACTCGCAGCGGCCGTTACGGCGCTTTCCTGTGTCGTAGCGGCGAACGCCCACGCTGACGAAGTGCGGGTCTACAACTGGTCAGACTATATCGCCCCGGAGACGCTCGCGAAGTTCACTGAGCGCACCGGCATCGACGTCACCTACGACGTCTACGACAGCAACGAAACCCTCGATGCGGCGCTTCTGGCCGGCCGCTCCGGCTACGACGTGGTGGTTCCCTCGTCCCACTTCTTTCTGCGCCAGCGCCAGGCCGGCGTCTACCAGACCCTCGATGCCGCCCAACTGCCCAACCTCGGTAACCTCAATCCGGAGCTGATGGAGAACCTCGAGGGCATCGACGCCACCACCGAGTACATGGTTCCCTACATGTGGGGCACCAACGGCATCGGCTACAACGTCGACCGGGTCCGCGAGATCCTCGGCGATGACGCCCCGGTGGATAGCTGGGCAATGCTCTTCGACCCCGAGATCACCGGCGCCCTGAACGCGGCCGGCTGCGGTATCGCCATGCTCGATACCGGCGAGGAGATGCTGCCCGCCGCCATGGCGTATCTGGGCCTGAGCCCGATCAGCGACAGCACCGACGATCTCGAGGCCGCCGGCGAGGCGATCGCCGCGGTGCGCGACGACATCACCTACTTCCACTCCTCGCGCTACATTTCCGATCTCGCCAACGGCGACATCTGCGTGGCCGGCGGCTACTCCGGCGACGTCTTCCAGGCCGCCGAGCGCGCCGAGGAAGCGGGTCGCGACTTCACCATCGGCTACTCCATTCCGAAAGAGGGCGCCGCGCTCTGGTTCGACGTGATGGCGATCCCCGCCGATGCGCCGAACCCGGAAAACGCCCACGCCTTCATCGACTTCATTCTCGACCCGGAAATCGCCGCCGAGATCACCGACTACGTCAGCTACGCCAACCCCAACTCGGCCGCCGACGCCTACCTCGACGAAGAGATCCTGAGCGATCCGGCGATCTACCCGGAAACCGAGGTCATGCAGAATCTCTACGTCGCCCGCGACATGCCCCAGCCGTTCCAGCGCGCTCGCACGCGTATCTGGAACCGCGTCAAGTCCGGTCGTTGATCTAGCGCCGACCCCGCGGCGGGCAGGGGAGGACCCTGTCCGCTTCTTATCGTTTGGTGCCCGCTAGCCCGGGCCTTTGGATGGGAGTGGCGAATGGTCACAACGCCCCTGTCGAACGACACCTCGGCCGCTCACGCGGCGCCCCGCACGCCCGGCAAGACCCCGCGCTTCGCCGAGGACATCGTGCTGGAGGTCAGGCGCCTGAGCAAGCGCTTCGACGAGGCGCTGGCGGTGGATACCGTCAACCTGCAGGTCAAGCGCGGCGAGATCTTCGCGCTTTTGGGCGGCTCAGGCTCCGGCAAGTCGACGCTGTTGCGCATGCTGGCCGGCTTCGAGACGCCTTCTGATGGCAGCATTCTGCTCGGTGGCGAAGACATCACGCGAACCCCGCCGCACAAGCGCGCGATCAACATGATGTTCCAGTCCTACGCGCTCTTTCCGCACATGAGCGTGGCCCAGAACATCGCCTTCGGGCTCAAGCAGGACAAGCTTCCCAAGGCGGAGATCGAGGCGCGGGTGGCGCAGATGTTGAAGCTCGTGCACATGGAGCGCTTCGCCAAGCGCAAGCCGCACCAGCTCTCCGGCGGACAGCGCCAGCGGGTGGCGCTGGCGCGCTCGCTGGCCAAGCGGCCCAAGCTCCTGCTGCTCGACGAGCCGATGGGGGCGCTGGACAAGAAGCTGCGCACCGAGATGCAGCTCGAGGTGGTCGAGATCATCGAGCAGGTCGGTGTGACCTGCATCATGGTGACCCACGACCAGGAAGAGGCGATGACCATGGCGGATCGCGTGGCGATCATGGCCGACGGCTGGATCGAGCAGGTGGGCTCGCCGGTGGATATCTACGAGAGCCCGGCGAGTCGCATGGTGGCGGAGTTCGTCGGCACGGTGAACCTGTTCGAGGGCGAGATCGTCGAGGACGCGGCGGATCACTGCACCATCGAGACGCCCTTGCTGTCACGACCGATCTACATCGACCACGGCATCACCACCCAGGCGATGGATCGGCGGGTGTGGGCGGCACTGCGCCCGGAGAAGATCTGGCTCTCCCGCGAGAAGCCGGAAGGCGCCTACAACTGGGAGGCGGGCAAGGTCGACGACATCGCCTACCTCGGCGGCTACTCGCTCTACTACGTGCGCACCGCCACGGGACAGACGATCAAGGTGAGCATGGCCAACGTCGAGCGGCGTGGCGATCGTCCCACCTGGGAGGACGACGTCTACGTGTACTGGGAAGACCACAGCGCCATTGTGCTCAACCGATGAGCGTGGATTCAGGAGAGCGCCCTTGATGAAGTCGCTTACGTTCGCCGCGCGCCTGCAGCGCCTGAAGCTCGGCCGTCGCGCGGTGATCGCGCTGCCGCTGGTGTGGCTGACGCTGTTCTTCTTGCTGCCCTTCGCCCTAGTGCTGAAGATCAGCCTGTCCGAATCGATGGTGGCGATTCCGCCCTTCGGGCCGCTGCTCGAGTACGCCGACCAGACGCTGCACGTCTTCCTGAACCTGGGCAACTACCTGTTCCTGCTGTCGGATTCGCTCTACGTGGCGGCCTACTGGGGCTCGATCCAGACGGCGTTCATCTCGACGCTGGTGTGTCTGCTGCTCGGCTACCCGATGGCCTACGCCATGGCCCGGGCGCCGGCGCGCTGGCAGCTCATCCTCCTGCTGCTGGTGATGCTGCCGTCCTGGACCTCGTTTCTGATCCGGGTCTACGCCTGGATGGGGATTCTCAGCAACAGCGGCCTGCTCAACAACCTGCTGATGAGCCTGGGGCTGATCGACTCGCCCCTGCGCATGATGAACACCCGGTTCGCCGTGGTGATCGGCATCGTCTACGCCTACCTGCCGTTCATGGTGCTGCCGCTCTACGCCCACCTCACGCGGCTCGACAACTCGCTGCTGGAGGCGGCGGCGGACCTGGGCTCGCGCAAGCTCAACACCTTCCTCAAGGTGACGCTGCCGCTCTCCATGGGCGGCATCATCGCGGGCTCGATGCTGGTGTTCATCCCGGCGGTAGGGGAGTTCGTCATCCCCGAGCTTCTCGGCGGGCCGGATACGCTGATGATCGGCAAGGTCCTGTGGGAGGAGTTCTTCCTGAACCGCGACTGGCCGGTCGCCTCGGCGCTCGCCATGGTGATGCTGGCACTGCTGCTCGTGCCCATCGTGTGGTTTCACCGCTACCAGTCCCGGGAGCTCGAAAAATGAGAAAGCCGCGCATGCCGTCGTTCACCACCGTGATGCTCGTGGTGGGGCTGGTGTTTCTCTACCTGCCGATGCTGGTACTGGTGGTCTACTCCTTCAACGCCTCGCGCCTGGTCACCGTGTGGGCGGGCTTCTCCACCCAGTGGTACGGGGCGCTGTTTCGCGACCGCCAGATCCTCGCCGCCGTCTGGACGAGCCTCGAGATCGCCTTCTTCGCCGCCAGCATGGCGGTATGCCTGGGAACCGTGGCGGCCTTCGTGATGACTCGCTTCGGACGCTTTCGCGGCAAGACGGCGCTGTCGAGCATGGTGACGGCGCCCCTGGTGATGCCCGAGGTGATCACCGGGCTTTCGCTTCTGCTGCTGTTCGTGCAGATGGCCCAGCTCACCGGCTGGCCGGCGGATCGCGGCATGGCGACGATCTGGATCGCTCACACCACCTTCTGCAGCGCCTACGTCGCGGTGGTGGTCGCCGCGCGCCTGCGCGAGATGGACCGCTCGATCGAGGAGGCGGCGATGGATCTGGGCTCGCCGCCGCTCAAGACGTTCTTCAGCATCACGCTGCCGGTGATCTCGCCGGCGCTGGTCGCCGGGTGGCTTCTGGCCTTCACGCTGTCGCTGGATGACCTGGTGATCGCGAGCTTCGTCTCCGGCCCCGGGGCCAACACGCTGCCGATGGTGGTGTTCTCCTCGGTGCGCCTGGGCGTCTCGCCGAAGATCAACGCGCTGGCCACGCTGATCATCCTGGTGGTGTCGCTGGCCACCCTCCTGGCCTGGTACGTCATGCGTCGAAGCGAAAAGCGTCGCCTGGCGCTGATTCACCAGGCGGGCGACGGCGAATAGTTCACAGCACGTCGTCGTCGCGCCCGGTGGTGATGGCCTCTATCTCGCCGGTCATCGGCGAAAGCACCACCTGTACCTGGATCGGCGCGCAGCAGCGGTGGCAATCCTCCCAGGTGGTATGGCTGCCCTGGGAGGTATCGATGACGAAGGTGAGCGGGGTGCCGCAGTAGGGGCAGTCGAAGGCGTGCTCGATCAAGGCATCGTCGTCCATGGCGGGTTCTCCAGGCAGTGAGATGATTGTCATTGAGTGTAGCAGAGCGGATGCGGACACCGAGGGGCGGAATCGGGTAGGATGAGGGCGGGTCTTTCTTCCCAGCAATCAAAGAGAACGATGATGATACGTTACATGGCAGTTGCGGCCGCTCTGGCCGTCCCGATGGTCGCCCTGGCGGATACGCCCAACGTCACCCCGGGCGAGTGGGAATTCGTCAGCGTCACCCGCATCAGCGGCGACATGGACATTCCCGATCAGACCGAAACCGAGCGTCAGTGCATCACCCAGGAAGAGCTCGACAGCGACTCCTTCGGGCTGATCGAGGAGGAGCAGGGCTGCGAGCTTCTCAGCCAGGACATGAACGCCGACGGCATCAGTTACAGCATGGCGTGCAGCGCCGAGGGCGGCCAGGCCACCATCGAAGGCGAGATGCGTTTCATGGGCGAGCGCATCGACGGCGACGTGTCGATTCTGACCGAGTCACCGATGGGCGAGCTCACCATGAACACCTCGATCGAGGGCGAGCGCGTCGGCGACTGCGGCTGAGCGTTTCGAGCGAGTCACGAGGAGCGCCTTCGGGCGCTCCTTGCGTTTCAGCGTGCATCACTGCGCGCCATCTCCTCCTCCAGCCGACGCTTGACCGCGCCGGGCGAGCCGGTACGCCGGGCGAGCAGGTCGTAGGCCACCGGCACCACCAGAAGCGTGAACAGCGTCGCCGCGGCGACCCCGGCCATGATCACGGTACCGATGACCAGCCGCGACTCCGCCCCCGGGCCGCTCGAGACGATCAGCGGGATGGCGCCGGCCATGGTGGTGATCGCGGTCATGAGGATCGGGCGCAGGCGCGTCACCGATGCCTCGACGAGGGCGTCACGAAACGCCAGACCCTCGTCGCGCAGCTGGTTGACGAACTCGACGATCAGGATGCCGTTCTTCGCCGCCAGGCCGATCAGCAGCACCAGCCCCACCTGGCTGTAGATGTTGAGCGACTGCCCGCTCAACAGCAGCGCCAGCAGCGCCCCGCTCATGGCCAGCGGCACCGTCAGCATGATCACCAGCGGGTGCACCAGGCTCTCGAACTGGGCGGCGAGCACCAGAAACACCACCACCGCCCCGAGCACCAGCAGGAAGGCGGTGGCGCCGCTGGCCTGCTGGAAATCCCGCGAGGGGCCGGCGAAGCTCGTCTGGGCGGCCTCGGGCAGCAGCGTATCGGCGCTTTGCTGCAGGTAGGCCAGCGCCTCGCCCAGCGGGTAGCCATCGGCCAGGTTGGCCTCCAGCGTGATCGCGCGTACCCGGTCGAAGCGGTTGAGCGTGCTGGCGCCGGCGAAATCGGTGAGGGTCACCAGGCTCGACAGCGGCACCAGGGCGCCGCTTCGGATCGAGCGTACCTGGATGTTGTCCAGCGCCCGGGGGCTTTGCTGGCGCGCCCGATCGCCCTCGAGGATCACGTCGTACTCCTCGCCATCGTCGACGTAGCGGGTCACGTTGCGACCGCCGAGCAGCACTTCGAGGGTGCGGCCGATCTCGCTGACGGTCACCCCGAGCGCCGCTGCCCGCTCGTAGTCGATGTCCACGCGAAGCTGGGGCTGGGTCTCGTCGTAATTGCTCTCGAGCGCCGTCAGGCGCGGGTTGTCGCGGCGCACGTGCTCGATCATGACGTCCCGCCAGCGGGCGATCTGCTCATAAGAGCCGCCGCCGATCACGAACTGGACGGGTTTCTGGGTGCGCTGGCCGAAGCCCTGGCGCATCACCGGGAACGCCTGGACGCCGGGCAGGGTGGTCAGCGTCTCGCGGACGTCTCCCATGATCTCCCAGGCACTGCGACGACTGCCCCAGTCGACCATGTCGATGATGAAGAAGCCGCTGTTGAAGTTCTCGATATTGCCGAAGCCGCGCGGCGCCCGCGCCACCACACGCTTCAGCTCGCCTCGCTCGACGAAGGGGGCCAGACGCGCCTCGATCTCGTCCATGTAGTCCATCATGTACTCGAAGGTGGCGCCTTCCGGGCCGTTGACCAGCACGATGAAATTGCCGCGATCCTCCTGAGGGGTATATTCGCTCGGCAGGGCCATGGCGAGCCAGGCGGTGGCCGCCAGCAGGCCGACGAACAGCGCCGCCACCAGCCAGCGCAGCGCGAGCGTTCTGATCAGCACGCGTCGATAGAGGCGCTGGGAGGCGCCCAGCAGGCGCTGTACACCGCGCCCGATGCGGCCATCGTGCATGCCGGGCTTCAAGATCTTCGAGGCCATCATCGGGGTGAGGGTCAGCGCCAGAAGCGTCGAGAACACCACCGCCGCGGCCATGGTCAGGGCGAACTCCGAGAACAGCCTGCCGATATCGCCCTGGAGCATGCTCAGCGGCACGAACACCGCCACCAGTACCAGGGTGGTGGCGATCACCGCGAAGCCGATCTGGCGGGTACCGCGATAGGCGGCGACCAGCGGCGTCTCGCCATAGTCATGCATGCGCCGGTTGATGTTCTCGAGCACCACGATGGCATCGTCGACGATCAGCCCGATCGCCAGTACCAGTGCCAGCAGGGTCAAGAGATTGATCGAGAAGTTCATCACCGCCAGCGCCGTGAAGGCGCCGATGACGGCGATCGGCACGGTCACGGCGGGCACCAGCGTGGTGCGGAAATTGCCCAGGAACAGGAAGATCACCACCACGACCAGCATCATGCTGACGAACAGCGTGCTCACCACCTGTTCGATGGCCCCGGAGACGAACAGCGAAGCGTCATAGTCGAGCGCCAGCGCCATGCCTTCCGGCAG
>NZ_JAMZBC010000111.1 GCF_024158715.1 Halomonas sp. 707D7
GTCTTGTGCCGTCTCTGGCCGGCCTCACTCGTGAGGTTCGATCAGCGCGCGGTACTGCTCCGCGGGCAGGGCCTGCAGGTTCATGTAGGAAACGTGTACCGCCATTTCCGGCAGCGTGAAGCGTGCGAGTTCATGGATCAGCGATAGCGCCAGGTCCTGGGTCGAGAGACTGGCCGAGACGCCTGGCGTCCAGCCATGCACGGTAACCGCGCGAGCGATGAGCACCTCCCGGTCCGATGCCAGATCGAATGCTGCGGGCGCGTAAGCGAGACGCCAGTGATCGCAGTAGGCGGCGATCAAGAATTCCCGAAAGGTATGGGTCAGCATGCGGTGAAGGGCTGTCGCGTCCTCGACGCCGGATTCCGGCAGATTGCTCTGTTCGCGCTGACGCTGCTCGAGCGCGTCCCAACGTGCGTGGTAGGTGGCCTTGTCCAACGGTGAAGCCTTCTCGTCGAGAGTGGGGAGGCACACTATAGCGAGAGGATAGCCCTCCCCACAACGTTCTCGACACCGGCAACGATCAGAAGCGCTCGCCAGAGTCGCTCGGGCGGCGGCGGGTGCCCGGGCCAGGAGCGCTCGAGGCCTGGCCCGGTCGCCGCTGGGCATTGCCGCGGTACTTGTTCCAGGCGTTCTTGGCTTTCTGGCGGTTGGCGGGCTTGCGCAGCCAATTGAACAACGCAAGCAAGATCCACTTTCTCATGACAACCTCCTCGTCGTTCTATGACAGGGCAAAGACGGCGCTGCCTGAAAGCGAAACGATCGGCCACCGCGGCGTCGCGCGGTGGCCCCGTGTTCACATCTTCTGCGAGCGATGATCGGCAAGTGCGGTGGTGACAGCCTCTTCCCACTCGCCTGCGGTGATGCCCCAGTGCTTCATCTCCGCCTCGTCCGGCGCGCCCTCTGCAGCTTTCTCGAGCTCCTCCGGTGAGTAGGCCTCGAAGCAGTGCTTGGCGAAGGCCTTCGTCGGACCTTCGTGAAGTTGATCGATCATTTCCATGTGAGCGGTTCTCCTTGATGGTAATACCCGCCCGGTGGCGGGTCACATCAGTATAGCGGTTAAGCGAATGCCTCGCCTGCCGCTAGAAAACCTCGGTGATGATCTTCACGGCGATGCCCGCCAACAGCAGCATGATGAGGTTGTCGAACCACACGTAAGGCAGGCGTTTGCCGAGTGCGGCGCCGAGCGGCATCGCCAGGGCGATCACCACGAACGCGGCCACGCTGTAGGCGGCAAGTTCCGGGGTGAGGATGTTCGTCACCAGCAGCGCCGGAGCCTGCACCACGGTGACGGCGCCGAAGAACACCGAGATCGAGCCGATGAATACCCGCCGCTCGAGCCGCATGGCGTTCAGGAAGGTGATGGAAGCCGGTGCCGACATGCCCGCCGCCCCCTGCAGGATACCGGCGACGAACCCTACCGGCAGCACGAGACGCCGGGCCACGTCCATCGGCATCGCCATCTTGCGCTTGAGCAGCTTGATGGCGAGATAGAGCACGATGGCGCCGGCCACGCCCAGCGACAGCAGGTCGTGAGAAAGTGCCACCAGCCCCCAGGTGCCGACCACGATACCTGCGCACCCGGCCAGCGAAAACGCCGCCAGAAAACGCAGCGGCAGCAGGTGGCGACGGTTCTGCCAGACCTGGATCAGATTGCTGAACAGATTCGATGCCAGCAGTACCGCAATCGCCGTCTGGACGTTGTAGAGCATGGTAAACACCGGTACCACGATGACCGGCACGCCGGAGCCGATCGCCCCCTTGACGATCCCCGCAATCAGCAGGGTGATGATGGCAATGAACACGCGTTGGTTCCCATGATGATCCGCGAGAGGGAGCCCGGCGCGCGGCCGGGCTCGTGAAGGTCAGTGCTCGAGAACGTAGCAGGGCGTGTAGGGCTGGCCGTCGAGCTTCATGCGCCCCTGGGCGACGAAGGAGTCGAGCAGCGCGTCCAGGCGTGTCATCAACTCGGGCTCTGCCGAGAGCACGAAAGGGCCGTGAGCCTTGATCGCGCGGATGCCCGGCTCCTTGACGTTGCCGGCCACGATTCCCGAGAACGCGCGGCGCAGGTTGGCGGCAAGCTCGTGGGTGGGCTGGTTGCGGTGAAGCGCCAGGCTCTTCATGGCCGCATGGGTCGGCTCGAAGGGTGCCTGGAACTCGCGGTCGATATTGAGTCGCCAGTTGTAGTAGAAGGCGTCCTGATGCTCGCGGCGAAAGCGAGCGACCTCGTCGATGCCTTCGCGCATGCGTCGGGCAACGGCCACCGGGTCGCCGGTGATGATGGTGTAGAAGCGGCGCACCTCTTCGCCCAGGGTGTAGACCAGGAACTCGTCGATCTTCTCGAAGTAGGCGGCGGAATCGGCAGGGCCGGTGAAGATCAGCGGGAAGGGGGTGGCGGCGTTCTTCGGGTGGAGCAGGATGCCCAGCAGGTAGAGGATCTCCTCGGCGGTGCCCACGCCGCCGGGAAACACGATGATGCCGTGGCCCAGGCGCACGAAGGCTTCCAGGCGCTTCTCGATGTCCGGCATCACCACCAGCTCGTTGACGATCGGGTTGGGTGCTTCCGCGGCGATGATGCCGGGCTCGGAGATGCCCAGATAACGCCCGCCCTTGCGTCGCTGCTTGGCGTGGGCCACGTTGGCGCCCTTCATCGGACCCTTCATCGCCCCCGGCCCGCAGCCGGTGCAGATGTCGAGATCGCGCAGGCCCAGGTGATAGCCCACGTCCTTGGAGTAGTCGTACTCCTGGCGCGAGATCGAGTGGCCGCCCCAGCACACCACCAGGCTCGGGTCGAGGCCGGGCTTGAGCGTGCCCGCCTTGCGCAGGATGTGGAACACCGCGTTGGTGGTGCCCTCGCCGGTGGTCAGGTCGAAGCGGTTATGGTGCTGGATCTCGTTGTAGACGTAGACGATATCGCGCAGGATCGACGACAGGTGCTCGCGAATGCCGCGAATCATGTGGCCATCGACGAACGCCTCCGCCGGCGCGTTGGTCAGTTTCAGGCGGATGCCGCGGTCCTGCTGGAGCACCTCGATATCGAAGTCCTTGTAGGCTTCGAGGATCGCCAGACTGTCATCAGAAGGATTGCCGCAGTTGAGCACCGCCAGGGCGCAGCGGCGCAACAGGTCGTGCAGGCCGGTCTGGGAGGTACTCTGCAGGCGGTTGACCTCCTGCTGGGAAAGCACCTCGAGGCTGCCTTCCGGGGAGATGATGCTGGACATCGTGGGGCGCGGGGCCTGCGGTTGATTCATGCGTGGAGCTATCCCTTTGGCTGGTGAGCGAGCAATGATTCCAAGCGTGACAAGCGTTTGCCTGCTGTCTCCTGCCTACTATCCCTTACCTCCGGCGCTGCGCGCAAGGCCACGAGCCCCGGCGGTTATGCTAACCTAGGCATCCGGGTGGCCTCGCAAGCGGCGCCCGACGTTACTCTTGCCAGGCGCCTACCATGTTCAATGCTCACTACTTTCGAACCTTCATCACGCTGGTGGAAACCGGCAGTTTCACGCGCACCGCGCGCCGGCTGGAGATGACCCAGCCCGGGGTGAGTCAGCACGTTCGAAAGCTCGAAGGCTACCTGGACAAGACCTTGATCGAGCGCAAGGGCAAGAGCTTCAGCCTGACCGAGTCCGGCCGGCGCGCCTACGACTACGCCCTGAAGCTCTTCGCCGAGCACGAGCAGTTTCGCCACGCCTTGGACGACGATTCCATCGACAGCGGCGAGTGTCGCCTGGCTTCGCCGGGAAGCGTGGGGCTGATGCTCTACCCGTTCATTCTCGGCCAGCAGCAGATGCATCCCAATTTGACGGTCAGCTACAGCTTCGCCTTCAACCACGAGATCGTCGGCGACCTGCTCGACGGGCGCTACGACGTGGGGATCGTCACCGAAGCGGTGAAGAACCCGGATCTCGAGTGCAGCGTCTGGCACCAGGAGCCACTGTGCCTGGTGGTGCCGGCGGATTTCACCGGCAACACCCTGGCGGAGCTGATGGGGCTCGGTTTCATCAACTACTACGACGGCATCAACCACGCCAATCACCTGCTGCGCGCCAACTTTCCGGAGGAGTTCCGCTCGATGAGCCACTTTCGCCACCAGGGGTTCACCAACGAGGTGAGCATGGTGCTGGACGCCGTGGCGCGCGGGCTCGGTTTCACCGTGGTGTCGCGCCTGGTGCTGGAAACCTCGCCCTGGCAGCGCCAGGTGCGGGCGCTGGCGCTGCCGGTCACGGTCGACGAGGTGCTCTACGTGCTGCGCCGGCGTGACGCCACGCTGCCCAAGCGCTACGAAAAGCTCTTGAACGGCTTCAAGGCGCAGCGCCTCCAGGAAACCATGCTCTAGTTCTCATGGCGCCTCGCCCACGAAAAAGCCCCCGCGACTCGGTCGCGGGGGCTTTGTTGTCACGAAAACCGGCGCCTTGTCAGGCGCGGTACTCGTCGATGCTCGGGCAGGAGCAGATCAACTGGCGATCGCCCAGCACGTTGTCGACCCGGTTGACCGATGGCCAGTACTTGGCCGCCAGCACCGCGTCGCTCGGGAACGCCGCCAGCATGCGATCGTAGGGGTGCTTCCACTCGGCGTCGGCCAGGTCGCGCTGGGTGTGCGGGGCGTTGACCAGCGGATTGTCGTCCAGCGGCCACTCGCCGCTCTCGACCCGCTCGATCTCTTCGCGAATGGCGATCATCGCCGCGCAGAAACGGTCGATCTCGTAAAGTGACTCGGACTCGGTAGGCTCGATCATCAGCGTGCCGGGCACCGGGAAGGACATGGTCGGCGCGTGGAAGCCGTAGTCCATCAGGCGCTTGGCGATATCCTCTTCGGAAATACCCGAACTCTGCTTGAGCGGGCGGATGTCGATGATGCACTCGTGGGCCACGGTGCCGTTCTCGCCGCGATAGAGGATCGGGTAGCTCGCCTCAAGCCGCTTGGCGATGTAGTTGGCGTTGAGAATGGCCAACTGCGTCGCCTCGCGAAGCCCGCGGGCGCCCATCATCTTGATGTAGGCCCAGGAGATCGGCAGGATCGCGGCACTGCCGAAAGCCGCCGCCGACACCGCGCCGCCCTCGGTCTTGACGCCCTTGATCGGCGTGACCACGTGGTTGGCAACATAAGGCGCCAGGTGCGCCTTCACGCCGATCGGCCCCATGCCCGGGCCGCCGCCGCCGTGGGGAATGCAGAACGTCTTGTGCAGGTTGAGGTGCGAGACGTCGCCGCCGAAGTCGCCCGGGCGGGTCAGGCCGACCTGGGCGTTCATGTTGGCGCCGTCCACGTAGACCTGGCCACCGTTTTTGTGGACCACCTCGCACACCTGGCGCACGTGGGATTCGAACACGCCGTGGGTGGAGGGGTAGGTGATCATGATCGCCGAGAGGCGATCGCGATACTGCTCGGCCTTGCTGGTCAGGTCATCGAGGTCGACATTGCCCAGGCGGTCGCACTCTACCACCACGACTTCCATGCTCAGCATGGCCGCCGATGCCGGGTTGGTGCCATGGGCGGAGCTCGGGATCAGGCAGACGTCGCGATGACCCTCGCCGCTGGCGGCCTGGTAGCGGCGAATGGCCAGGAGCCCCGCGTATTCACCCTGGGCGCCGGAGTTGGGCTGCATCGAGACATGGTCGTAGCCGGTGATCTCGACCAGAAACGCCGCCAGTTCGTCGATCATCTGGTGATAGCCCGCCACCTGCTCGCGCGGGGCGAAGGGGTGGAGCTTGGCGAACGCCGGCCAGGTGATCGGGATCATCTCGCTGGTGGCGTTGAGCTTCATGGTGCACGAGCCCAGCGGGATCATGGCGTGCGCCAGCGACAGGTCCTTGTTCTCCAGGCGCTTCAAGTAGCGCAGCATCTCGGTCTCGCTGCGGTAGCGCTGGAAAGTGGGGTGGGTCAGGAAATCGCTCTCCCGACGGTAGGCGGCCGGAATGCCGCTGCGCTGATCCGCTAGCGCCTTCTCTTCCAGTGTCGGCAGCGAAAGGCCGTGTTCGTCGCCGAGCAGCACGTCGAACAGGGCGGCCAGGTCGTGGGCGGTGGTGGTCTCGTCGAGGCTGACACCGATGTCGCCGCCCTCGAAATAGTGCAGGTTGATCTCCTGGGTCATCGCCCGGCCATGGATCTTGCCGGCGTCCACGCCGGTCAGGCGCAGGGTGTCGAACCAGCTGTCATTGGCCAGCGCCACGCCCGCCTGCTCCAGGCCCAGCGCCAGCAGCGTGGTCAGGCGATGGACGCGAGCGGCGATCTTCCTGAGCCCTTCGGCGCCATGGTAGGTGGCGTAGAAGCCGGCGATGTTGGCGAGCAGCGCCTGAGCGGTACAGATGTTCGAGGTCGCCTTCTCGCGGCGGATATGCTGCTCGCGGGTCTGCATCGCCATGCGCAGCGCCGTGTTGCCCCGGCTGTCCCTGGAGACGCCGATGATGCGCCCGGGGATGGAGCGCTTGAGCTTGTCGGAGGTGGCGAAGAACGCCGCGTGGGGGCCGCCGAAGCCCATCGGCACGCCGAAGCGCTGGGAGTTGCCTACCACGATGTCCGCGCCCATCGCACCCGGCTCCTTCAAGAGCACCAGGCTCAGAAGGTCCGTCGCCACGCAGGTCATCACGCCGCGTTCCTTGGCGGTCTCGATCAGCGGTGCGAGATCGGTCACGGCACCGCCGGCGCCCGGGTACTGCAGCAGCGCGCCGAACACGTCATGCTCGGCCAGGGTCTCGGCGGGGCCGGTCACCAGCTCGAACCCGAAACACTCCGCCCGGGTCTTGACCACGTCGACGGTCTGCGGGAAGACGTCGTCGGCGACGAAGAAGGCGTTGGACTTGCTCTTCTTGTTGGCGCGTTTGCAAAGCGCCATCGCCTCGGCCGCCGCCGTGGCTTCGTCGAGCAGCGATGCGTTGGCGAGCTCCATGCCGGTCAGATCCATCACCACCTGCTGGAAATTCAGAAGCCCCTCCAGGCGGCCCTGGGAGATTTCCGGCTGGTAGGGCGTGTAGGCGGTGTACCAGCCCGGATTCTCCAGCACGTTGCGCTGGATGACCGCCGGCAGGTGGGTGTCGTAGTAGCCCTGACCAATATAACTCTTGGCCACCCGGTTCTGGCGCGCCAGCTGAGCGAGGTAGGTGAGCGCCTCGGCTTCACCTTGTGGTTCATCGAGGGCGAGCTCGCGGCCCAGGCGAATGTCGCCGGGCACGGTGCGCTCGATCAGCTCCTCGATGCGCCCAAGGCCGAGGGCATCGAGCATGGTGGCGACGTCGCTGTCGCTCGGGCCGTTGTGACGTTGGATGAAAGCGTCGTGGTCGGCCAGTTCGGCCAGGCGGCGGGTTTCGAAGGACATGGGAGGCTTCCGGACGTGATGGGACAGGCATGCAGAACGTAAGGGGAAGCGCCTGCCGATGAGGCAGGCGCTGAAGGATCAATCGTCGGCGAGAGTGGCCTGGTAGCCATCGGCGTCGAGAAGATCGCCGGCGTCGTCGATGCTGGCGCGCACCTTCATGATCCAGCCGCCTTCATAAGGCGCTTCGTTGACGGTTTCAGGAGCGTCTTCGAGCGCTTCGTTGACCTCGACGACGTCACCATCGACCGGCGAGTAGAGATCCGAGGCGGCCTTGACCGATTCGATCACGCCGAACTCGCTCCCCTTGCTGACCGTCTGGCCGATTTCAGGAAGCTCGACGAACACCACGTCGCCCAGCGCCTGTTGGGCATGGTCGGTGATGCCGATGGTCACGGTGCCGTCGCCGTTGTCCAGTACCCATTCGTGGCTCTTGGCGTAACGCAGGTTGGAAGGCAAGTTGCTCATGATATGTCCCCTAAACGATTGTCTGGAGCGGATGATACTAGCGCTTGTGAAGCCCGCTGGCGACTTCCGGCCGGCGTGAATAGTGCGCGCTATGGTACCGTGTTTCTCATAGGAAACAAATTTCTAGTTTGGCGTGATGGGTGGGTCTAGCGTCGCTTGCGTTCACGCCTCACCCTTACACGAAACGCGCTGCCAGCGTTGGGCCCAGGGCCTTGCACGTGTGCGGGCAGCGAGGAAAAAAGCGCTCAGCCATGGCGAGCCGACAAGCAAATGGTGTAAAACAGGGCAGTCGAGCGTGGCGGCCGAGCCCCGCGCTCGGTTTCTTCATAAAAACGGCGAAAGAAGCGACCCTTCTCTCGCGGTAGAACAAGTCGGTACTCATCCAAGGTACCCATTGCCAAGAAAAGGGAAAGGAGAAGAGCGTGGAAACTGCGACGAACGTACTGGGAGCGATCAACGGGGTGGTGTGGGGCCCGTTGATGCTCATCTTGCTGCTGGGGGTGGGCATCTACCTTCAGGCTGGCCTGAAACTCATGCCGATCCGCAAGCTCGGCATGGGTTTCAAGCTGATGTGGCAAGGCCGCGATGCCAAGCCGGGCCAGGCGAGCGCCCAGAAGGGCGACGATGGCGAAATCTCGCCCTTCAATGCGCTGATGACGGCGCTCTCGGCGACCATCGGCACCGGCAACATCGCCGGGGTGGCGACGGCGATCGCCCTCGGCGGGCCCGGGGCGGTGTTCTGGATGTGGATCACCGCGCTGGTCGGCATGGCGACCAAGTTCTCGGAAGCGGTGCTGGCGGTACGCTATCGAGAAACCGACAGCACCGGCTACCACGTCGGCGGGCCGATGTTCTACATCAAGAACGGCCTGGGCAGGAAGTGGATGTGGCTCGGGGCGCTGTTCGCGTTCTTCGGCGCGGTGGCGGCCTTCGGCATCGGCAATACCGTCCAGTCCAACTCGGTGGCGGACGCCATGGACGCGACCTTCGGCGTGCCGCACTGGCTCACCGGCGTGGTGATCATGGTGCTGGCCGGCGCGGTCATCCTCGGCGGCATCAAGCGAATCGCCAAGGTGGCGGGCAAGCTCGTGCCGATCATGGGCATCGCCTACGTGCTGGCTGGACTTGTCGTACTGATCGTCAATGCCGGTCAGATCGGCGAGGCGTTCGGGCTGATCTTCTACTACGCCTTCAACCCCATCGCGGCGGCGGGCGGCTTCGCCGGCGCGGCGGTGATGGCGGCGATTCGCTTCGGCGTGGCGCGGGGTATCTTCTCCAACGAAGCGGGTCTGGGCAGCGCCCCTATCGCCCATGCCGCGGCGCAGACCAAGAACCCGGTGCGCCAGGGCTTGATCGCCATGCTGGGCACCTTCATCGACACCATCATCGTGTGCACCATCACCGCACTGGTGATCCTGACCTCCACGGTATGGCAGACCGGCGAGCAGGGCGCCTCGCTCACCGCGCTCTCCTTCGATGCGGCGCTGCCGGGCTTCGGTAACCAGATCGTCGCGGTGGCGCTGGCGATCTTCGCCTTCACCACGATCCTCGGCTGGTCGTTCTACGGCGAGAAGTGCTTCCAGTTCCTGTTCGGCACTCGCTCAATCATGCTCTACCGCGTGCTGTTCGTCCTGGCGATCCCGCTCGGCGCGATCGCTCAGCTCGGTTTCATCTGGCTGATGGCGGACACCTTCAACGCCATGATGGCGATCCCCAACCTGATCGCGCTGGCGCTGCTTTCGCCGGTGGTCTTCAAGCTGACCAGAGATTACTTTGCCGGCAAGGACGTTTTGCCCGGCGAAGCCCTGGACCACGACCAGTAAGCCCAGACGGCACTTTCGGGCCGGGAAGCCGCGTGCTTCCCGGCCCGTCTATTAACGGCGAGGATTGGATATGACGGAACTCAGGAAAACGCCGCTTCATGCGCTTCACCAGGCGCTGGGCGCCAAGATGGTACCCTTTGCCGGCTATGACATGCCGGTGCAGTACCCGCTCGGCGTCAAGAAGGAGCACGAGCACACCCGCGCGCGCTGCGGGCTGTTCGACGTATCCCACATGGGGCAGATCACGGTGGCCGGACCCGACGTCGCCGCAGCACTCGAGACGCTGATTCCGGCGGATCTCGAAGGGCTCGCGCCGGGGCGTCAGCGCTATGGCCTGTTCATTCATACCGACGGCGGCATCATCGATGACCTGATGCTGGTCAACGCGGAAGATCACTTCTACCTGGTGGTCAACGCCGCCTGCAAGGATCAGGACGTTGCGCATTTGCGCGCCAACCTGGGCACCACCCACCCGATCGAGGTACTCGACCGGGGGTTGCTCGCCCTTCAGGGCCCCCAGGCGGTGGACGTGATGCAAAGGCTCTGCCCGGCGGCCTGCGAGCTGGTCTTCATGCAGCATGGCCGATTCGATATCGCAGGTCACGAGGTGTGGGTCAGCCGCAGCGGCTACACCGGCGAGGATGGCTTCGAGATCTCGGTGGCGGCAGACGAGTGCGAAGCCTTCGCCAAGGCGCTGCTCGACGAGCCGGAAGTGGAGATGATCGGCCTCGGCGCGCGGGATTCGCTGCGCCTGGAAGCGGGGCTGTGCCTCTACGGTCACGACATGGACATGCAGACCACGCCGGTAGAGGCGGGATTGATC
>NZ_JAMZBC010000112.1 GCF_024158715.1 Halomonas sp. 707D7
GGCCATCGACGTGGCGCGCCCGGCGGTGCTCGACGGCATCGGCGCGGCACTCGGCGTGGCGCTCGACCCGGCGGCAGGGCTCGAAGCGTCTCGCGAGGCGCTCAAGGCGCTCGCCCACAGTGCGCCGCCGGAAGCGCTGCGCGCCGCCCGCGACGTGGCGGTGGGTGCGGGCTACAGCAACGGCGTGCTCTACAGCTTCTACAGCGTGGCCATCGCCTCGGGCATCGCCCCCCTGGTCATCTTCATGGGCGTGGGCGCGATGACCGACTTCGGCCCGCTCTTGGCCAATCCGCGCACGCTGTTCCTGGGTGCGGCGGCGCAGTTCGGCATCTTCGCCACGCTGTTCGGCGCGGTGCTGCTCACCTCGATGGGCGTGATGGACTTCTCGCTCAACCAGGCGGCGGCGATCGGCATCATCGGCGGGGCGGACGGGCCGACCTCGATCTACGTCTCGAGCGTGCTGGCACCGGAACTTCTGGGGGCGATCGCCGTGGCGGCCTACGCCTACATGGCGCTGGTGCCGCTGATCCAGCCGCCGATCATGCGTCTTCTGACCACCGAGAAGGAGCGCAAGATCACCATGACCCAGCTGCGCCCGGTGTCGAAGCTCGAGAAGATCGTGTTTCCGCTGGTGCTGCTGGTGCTGGTGGCGCTGTTTCTGCCCGACGCGGCGCCGCTTCTGGGCATGTTCTGCTTCGGCAACCTGATGCGCGAGTGCGGGGTGGTCGAGCGGCTGGCGGATACCGCCCAGAACGCGCTGATCAACATCGTCACCATCGTGCTGGGGCTTTCGGTGGGCTCGAAGCTCATGGCCGAGAGCTTTCTGGCCGTCGAGACGCTGGGCATTCTGGGGCTGGGCATCGTCGCCTTCGGGATCGGCACCGCCGCCGGCGTGCTGATGGCCAAGCTCCTGAACCTGGTCAGCAAGATGCCGATCAACCCCTTGATCGGCGCCGCCGGGGTCTCTGCCGTGCCGATGGCGGCCCGGGTGGCCAACAAGGTGGGGCTCGAGGCGAACCCGCACAACTTCCTGCTGATGCACGCCATGGGCCCGAACGTGGCCGGCGTGATCGGCTCGGCGGTCGCCGCCGGGGTGATGATCAAGTACCTGGGATAGCCGCGGTCTCGTCGACTCGAACGCCTCGCCTCGTGCGGGGCGTTTCAGTTTTCGACCCGGCGAATGTCCAGGGCGCCTTTCAGGCGGCTCTCGAGCGCGGTGAAGTCGGCCGCCTCGTCCGTGGGCCAGGCAAGGGTCAGGGCCACGCCCTGGCCGTCGTAGTCGGTGCCGGTGATCGGCACGTCACGCTGGGCGAAGTAGTCGCGGGCCTGGGCCTCCTGGGCGAAGTCGATCTTCAGTCGGTACGCCTCGCGCTCGACGATCTCGCAGGTCGGCAGCGTCTCCAGGGCCTTGTTCACCGCCAGGGCGTAGGCGCGGGCCAGCCCCCCGGTGCCGAGCTTGGTACCGCCGAAGTAGCGGATCACCACGCACCCCACCTCGCCGAGCCCGCTGCCCGCCAGCGCCTTGTACATCGGCCGCCCGGCGGTGCCGCCGGGCTCGCCGTCGTCGGAAAAGCCGATGTGGGTCTGCTCGCCGGGGGGGCCTGCGATGAAGGCGCTGCAGTGGTGGCTGGCGGCGGGGTGAGCGCTGCGCGCCTGCTCGAGCAGGGTCTCGAAGGCGGCGACGGTGGGGGCATGGCAGAGCCAGGCGATGAACTGGCTCTTCTCGACGACGGTATCGACGCGGTGGTGTTCGTCCGGCGGCAGGTGCGGGGCTCGGTAACGCACGCGGGGCTCCCTGGGTGGCGGTCAGTGGCGCCGGACGGGCCTCGGGGCTTCGACACCCATCACCATGCCCAGCACCTGGATGTCGCCATTATGCAGGAAAACCGTCGGCAGCGTCTGGTCCTCCGGGCACAGGCGCACGCCCAGGCGGCTGATGGAGAGCTCTCTGAGCGCGACCTCGCGCTGGTTGATGGTCGCCGAGGCAATCTCATGATGCGGGCCGCGCTGATGGCGGCGAAGCACGATGACGTCGCCGTCGAAGAGATTGTACTGGCGCATGCGATGACCCCGCACGCGTACCGCGTAGGTGTTGCGCCGCGTGACCTCGCGCTCGCCGTCCGGTGAACGCAGGCCGGCAGAGGGCGGTGCGGCGCGCAGCGTATTGGCGTTATCCGGCAGTCGGGGTGCGATCGTCATCGATTCTCTCCAGCGTGGCGCCCACTCCCTAGGCGTTGAATGAGGTGAACTCGCCAACTCATGTCTATTCGTACAGTGGTTGGAGTATAAGCCTGTCTTTGCATACAGTGCTAGTGCCTGTATGTGAACTTTTCGAGTAGCCCCTTTTTCGCTCGTGGGTCGTGCCGACACCCCGGCGCCCCGCGCTGGCGAAAAAGCCCCTTTTTGTGTACAGTGCGCGCGATACTCAATCCCCGGGAGACGTCTTTGAGCCTGCGCCTTCAAGCCCGCGAGCTTGCCTGCGAGCGCGATGACCGCGTGCTGTTTAAAGGACTCGACGTCACCCTCGACGCCGGCGAGATTCTTTGCGTCGAAGGCCCCAACGGCAGCGGCAAGACGACGCTTTTGAAGATCCTGTCCGGCCAGCTCGGCGACTATACCGGCGAGCTTCGTTACCGGGGCGAGCCGCTGCGCCGCTGCCGCGAACGCTTTCTGGCCAATCTTCTCTATCTGGGGCACTCGGCGGGGGTCAAGGCGGGGCTTTCCGCGCTCGAGAACCTTGCCTGGTACCAGGCGCTCGCCGGCGACGTTCCCGACGAGGCGGCCTGCGAGCGCGCCCTCGAGGAGATCGGCCTGGCCGGGTTCGAGGACGTGCCGGTCGCTCAGCTCTCCGCCGGTCAGGCACGCCGGGTGGCGCTGTCGCGGCTGGCGCTTGGCTATCGCGAGCTGTGGATTCTCGACGAGCCTTTCACCGCCATCGACAAGCGCGGGGTCGCGGCGCTCGAGCGCCGGCTGCTCGCCCACGCCGAGCGTGGCGGAAGCGTGGTGATCACTACCCACCACGCGCTGGGTAACGTTGCCGGCGTGCGCCGCCTGACACTGGGCGAGTCGGCTGGCCAGGAGGCGGCGTGAGCGAGCAGCCGGCAACGCCACCCGGGGGGCTTTGGAAAGCGTTCAAGGCCACCTTGAAGCGCGACGTGACGCTGGCGCTGCGCCGGCGGGGCGACGTGCTCAACCCGCTGGTGTTCTATGCGCTGGTCATCACGCTGTTTCCCATCGGCATCTCGCCGGACCCGGAGCGGCTGTCACTGATCGCGCCCGGGCTTCTATGGGTGGCGGCGCTGCTGGCGGCGCTGCTTTCGCTGGACACGCTTTTTCGTGGCGACTTCGAGGATGGTACCCTCGAGCAGCTGCTGCTCGCGCCCCAGCCGCTGACGGCGCTGGTGATGGCGAAGGTGAGCGTTCACTGGCTGCTCACCGGGCTTCCGCTTTCGCTGATGGCGCCGCTGCTCGGGGTGATGCTGGCGCTGCCGCCGGGAAGCTACGCGGTGCTTGCGCTGTCGCTTGCGCTGGGCAGCGCGAGCCTGAGCCTGATCGGCGCCATCGGTGCAGCGCTCACGGTGGGGCTTGCCCGGGGCGGGGCGCTGTTGTCGCTCTTGATCCTGCCGCTCTACATTCCGGTGCTCATCTTCGGTACCGGTGCCGTCCAGGCGGCCGCCGTGGGCGGCGCCGGGGCGTACCTGGCGATCCTCGGGGCGCTTCTGGCGCTGGCGCTGATACTGGCGCCGCTGGCCATCGCCGTCTCGCTTCGTATCAGTATCAACGGTTGAGGACGCCTTCATGTGGGCCTTCATTCACAAGTTCGGATCCCCCAAGTGGTTCTACGCCATCAGCGCCCGGCTCGAGCCCTGGTGCTGGGCGCTGGCGGCGCTGGCGCTGGGCGTCGGCACGCTGTGGGGACTGGCGGTGGCGCCGGCGGACTACCAGCAGGGCGAGAGCTTTCGCATCATCTACGTGCACGTGCCGGCGGCGCTGCTCGCCCAGTCGATCTTCGTCGCCATGGCGCTTTCCGGGCTCGTCTTCATGGTCTGGAAGATCAAGGTGGCGGACATGGCGGCGACGGTGATGGCGCCCTTCGGTGCCATGATGACCTTTGCGGCGCTGTTCTCCGGGGCGGTGTGGGGCATTCCCACCTGGGGCACCTGGTGGGAATGGGACGCGCGGCTGACCTCGATGCTGATCCTGCTGTTTCTCTATCTGGGCGTGATCGCGCTGCGCGGCGCCTTCGCCCGGCGCGACAGCGGGGCGCGGGCCGCGTCGCTGCTCGCTTTGGTCGGGGTGATCAACATCCCGATCATCAAGTACTCCGTGGAGTGGTGGTACACCCTGCACCAGTCCGCCACCTTCACCCTGACCTCGCGCCCGGCCATGCCGGCCTCGATGTGGCTGCCGCTTCTGATCATGCTGGTCGGCTTCTACAGCTTCTTCACGGCGCTGACACTTGCGCGCACGCGCAGCGAGATAGTGAAGCGCGAAGGCGACAAGCGCTGGGTGCGCGCGCTGGTCGACAAGGAGCATTGATGGCTTTCACGTCCCTGCAGGAGTTCTTCGCCATGGGCGGCCACGGCGTCTACGTCTGGGCTGCCTGGGGGGTGACCGCGGCGCTGTTCGCGGCAAGCCTTCTCCAGGCGCGCCTGGAGCGGCGCGCCCTGCTCAAGCGACTTTCGCGCCGCGTGCGTCGCGACGCCCGGCGTCGCCAGACGACCGACCCCGCTCACTCTTCAAGGCCCAAGGTGGACGATGACGCCTAAACGCAAGCAGCGGCTCTTCGCGCTTCTCGGGATCGTGGTACTCGCGGCCATCGCCGTGGGACTGACCCTCTTCGCGCTGCGCGCCAACATCAACCTGTTCTTCAGCCCGGTGCAGATCAAACAGGGCCAGGCGCCGCTGGAGCGCCAGATCCGCGCCGGCGGGCTGGTCAAGGCGGGCTCCGTCGCCCGCGACCCGCAGAGCCTGGACGTCGCCTTCACGGTCACCGACTACGTGGAGGAGGTCGAGGTCGCCTACAGCGGCATCCTGCCGGACCTGTTTCGCGAGGGGCAGGGCGTGGTGGTGGTCGGCGAACTCCAGAGCGATGGCCGGATCCGCGCCGACAAGGTGCTGGCCCGCCACGACGAGAACTACATGCCGCCGGAGGTGGCCCAGGCGCTGGAAGAGGCGGGCTACTCGCCGGCGGACTACCAGCAGAAGGCCGAACAGGTGGTCAAGGAGCTGGAGGCCCGGGCGGGTTTCCAGCCAGACGAGAACTAGCGCGTATGTCGATCGAGATCATTCCGGAAGTGGGCCATTTCGCGCTGATGATGGCGCTGGTGATGGCGGTCATCCAGGCCGTGGTGCCGCTGGCGGGTGTCGCGACGAGGCGTCCGCTGTGGATGGCCTACGGCGCGCCCATGGCGGCCGGGCAGTTCGTGTTCCTGGCCCTGGCCTACCTGTGCCTGAGCGCAAGCTACCTGCTGGACGACTTCAGCGTCGCCAACGTGGCCAACAACTCCAACTCGCTGCTGCCCTGGTACTACAAGGCCAGCGCCGTGTGGGGCAACCACGAGGGGTCGGTGCTGTTGTGGAGCCTGATGCTCGCCGGCTGGGGCTTCGCCGCCTCGGCGTTCTCGAATTCGCTTCCGCGTGACATGGTGGCGCGGGTGCAGAGCGTCATGGCGATGGTCAGCGCGGGCTTTCTGCTGTTCATCCTGATGACCTCCAATCCTTTCGAGCGGCTGTTGCCCAACGTGCCCGCCGACGGCGCCGACCTGAACCCGCTGCTGCAGGATTTCGGCCTGGTGGTTCACCCGCCGATGCTCTACATGGGCTACGTCGGCTTCTCGGTGGTGTTCGCCTTCGCCATCGCAGCACTCATGGGCGGACGTCTGGATGCGGCCTGGACCCGCTGGGCGCGGCCCTGGGCCAACGTCGCCTGGGCGTTTCTGACCGTCGGCATCGCACTCGGCAGCTGGTGGGCCTACTACGAGCTCGGCTGGGGCGGCTGGTGGTTCTGGGACCCGGTGGAGAACGCCTCGCTTCTGCCCTGGCTCACCGGCACGGCGCTTTTGCATTCGCTGGCGGTGACCGAAAAGCGCGGCTCCTTCAAGAGCTGGACGGTGCTGCTGGCCATCGCCACCTTTTCGCTGTCGCTGATGGGGACCTTTCTGGTGCGCTCCGGCGTGCTCACTTCGGTGCACGCCTTCGCCAACGACCCTTCCCGCGGGTTCTTCATCCTGGTGCTGCTCGGCGTGACGGTGACGCTGTCGCTTTTGCTGTTCGCCCTGCGCGCCCCCCGGGTGAGCCACCGGGTGGGCTTTGGCTGGCTCTCGCGGGACTCCTTGCTTCTGGTCAACAACCTGCTGCTGGTGATCATGACCGTCACGGTGCTTCTGGGCACGCTCTACCCGCTGATCCTCGACTCCCTGAACCTGGGCAAGATCAGCGTGGGTCCGCCCTACTTCAACGCGCTGTTCGTGCCGCTCACGGTCGTGCTGTGCGCCTTCATGGGGCTCGGGCCCTCGGCGCGCTGGAAGCGCATGGGCGCCCGGGAGCTTGTGACGAAGCTCTGGCTGGCCGGGGCGGCGGCCCTGGTGATCGGCGTGCTGGCGCCACTGCTCTACGCCGGGCAGTGGAATCTCTGGGTGAGCCTGGGGCTGGTCGCGGCGCTGTGGATCGTGCTGCCGCTGGTGCGCGACGTGATCGACAAGTGCCGCCACGCGGGCTCTCTGGGACGAGGGCTTGCTAGGCTCACGCCGGCCTACTGGGGCATGGTGCTGGGGCACCTAGGCCTGGCGGTCACCCTCGTCGGCGTCACGGTGGTGTCGAACTACAACGTCGAACGCAACGTGCGCATGGCACCGGACGTCACCGTCGAGGTGGCCGGCTACCAGTTCACCATGCGTGAACTGACGAGCCGGCGCGGGCCGAACTTCCTCGCCGATACCTCGCTGATCGAGGTGCGCCGGGGAGACGACGGGCGCACCTTCATGATGCACCCGGAAAAACGCCTCTACCTCGCCACCGGCATGCCCATGACCCAGGTAGCGCTGCGCCCGGGGCTTTTCCGCGATCTCTACGTGGCGATGGGGGAGGACCTGGACGACGGCAGCTACGCCATGCGCATCCAGTACAAGCCCTTCGTGCGCTGGCTGTGGCTCGGCGCGCTGTTGATGGCGCTGGGCGCGATACTGGCGGTGATCGACAAACGCTACCGGCGAGCCGCCACGCGCCGGGGCGCCGCTACTCGGGAGGTGACGCCATGAAGCGCTGGCTCTTGCTGCTGCTGCCGCTGGGGTTCGTCGGCATTGCGCTGTTCTTCTACCAGGGCCTGGGGCGCGATCCCACCGCCCGCGACTCGGCGCTGATGGCGCGAGCGTTCCCCGCCTTCGAGGCCACGACCCTCGAAGACTCTGAGCGCCGCGTCGACGAGACGCTGCTGCGCGGTGAGGTCACGCTGGTCAACGTGTGGGGCGAGTGGTGCCCGGCCTGCAAGCAGGAGATGCCCCAGCTTCTGGAACTCGCCGATCACGGCATTCGCATGGTGGGCGTGAACTACCGCGACAGCCGCGAAAAGGGCGCCGAGTTTCTCGACGAGTACGGCGATCCGTTCGAGCTGAACATCTTCGACCCCGAGGGGAGCCTCGGCTTCGATCTCGGCGTCTACGGCGCCCCGGAAACGTTCCTGGTCGACGCCGACGGCGTGATCCGCTACCACCACAAGGGCTACATCGCACCGAGTGACGTGCAGGCGCGCATCCTGCCGGAGGTGGAAAAATGGCGCTGATGCGACTGCTGGCCCTGCTGGCGGGGCTTCTGGTGAGCGTGGCGAGCCTGGCGGCCATCGAAGTGCGCTCCTTCGACGACCCGGTACTCGAGCGCCGCTACGCGGACCTGACCGCCTCGATGCGCTGCCCGCTGTGCGAGAACCAGGCGATCGACGACTCCAACGCGCCGATCGCCGCCGACATGCGCCAGCGCGTGTTCGAGCTCCTCCAGGAGGGCCAGTCCGACAGCGAGATCGTCAATCACATGGTGACGCGCTTTGGCGAATACATCCTCTACAACCCGCGCCTGGAGAACCGCACCTACCTGCTGTGGGGCGTGCCCATCGCCCTGGTGGTGCTGGCCACGTTCGTGGTGATCCTGCTGGTGCGTGCCCGGCGCCACGCCTCGAGCCAGGCGCTCAGCGACCAGGAGCGCGAACGGCTCGCGGCGCTGCTCAACCGAAAGAGGTCTTCATGACGCCGCTCTGGATCGCGATCGCCCTGACCGCGCTGCCCGCGCTCGGGTTTCTGCTCGCCCCGCTGTGGCGCGCCCGGCCGCTTTTCGATGCCCAGCGCCGCTTCGAGCAGCAGGACGGCAGCGACGCGCAGAACGTGGCCATCTTCGAGCGCCGGCTTGAGTCTCTCGAGCGTGCCCGGGCGCGTGGCGAGATCGACCCGGCGCGCTTCGCCGAGGATCGCCTGGAGCTCGAGCGCAGCCTGCTCGAGGACACCGCCGCCGCTCCCCGGCGCGCGCTCAAGGCGCCGAACGCCGGTCGCCTGCTGGTGCCCGTGGTGATGGTGCTGGCCCTTGCGGCCTGCGTGCTCGGCTACCAGCGAAACGGCGCCGAGGGCGATCTTGCCCTCTACGCCATCAATCAGGACATGCTCGGCACACCTGCGCCGGACATCGCGGCGTACCAGGCACGCATGGAACAGGAGGCCGAGCGCCAGCCCGGCAACCCCAACGTCTGGGGAGCGCTGTTCTCGCTCTATCGCCAGGCCGGCGAGCTCGACCGGGCCGATGCCGCTCTGACGCGGCTGATCGAGATCGAGGGGCGCTCGCCGGCGCTGCTGGCGGAGCTCGCGGAGCTGCGCTTCTTCCAGGCCGGCCGCCGGCTCACCCCGGCCGTCCAGGCGCTGATCGACGAGGTCCAGGCGAAAGACCCGCGTCAGCCCAAGGTGCTGAGCCTGCTCGGTATCCACGCCTTCGATGGCGGCGATTTCGAGCTCGCCATCGATCGCTGGCGCCGGGCCCTGGCGAGTCTCGAGGACGAGGCCACCATCGAGGCGCTGCGCGAGGGTATTCGCACCGCCCAGGCACGCCTGGAGAGCCGCGATGACTGACGCCCGAGCGACGACCGTGCCTGCAGGGCTCGTCGCGTGTCGATCCCTGCCCAGAAACCGGAGCTGAAGAGCCGCCATGCGCTTAACCTCCATCCGCCTCGTCGGGTTCAAGTCCTTCGTCGACCCCATCACGGTACCCTTCGACGGCAACATGACCGCCATCGTCGGGCCCAACGGCTGCGGCAAGTCCAACATCATCGACGCGGTGCGCTGGGTGATGGGCGAGTCCTCGGCCAAGACCCTGCGCGGGGAGTCGATGGCGGACGTCATCTTCAACGGCTCCACCGGGCGCAAGCCCGTCGGCCAGGCCTCCATCGAGCTCAAGTTCGACAACCGCGACGGCGCCATGGGCGGGGCCTACGCCCAGTATGCGGAGATCGTCGTCAAACGCCTGGTCACCCGCGACGGCCAGTCCAACTACTTCTTCAACGGCCAGAAGTGCCGGCGCCGCGACATCGCGGATCTCTTCATGGGTACGGGGCTCGGCCCGCGCTCCTACGCGCTGATCGGCCAGGGCATGATCTCGCGGCTGATCGAGGCGCGCCCGGACGATCTGCGCGCCACCCTCGAGGAGGCCGCTGGCATCTCCAAGTACAAGGAGCGTCGCCGCGAGACCGAGAACCGCATGCGCCGCACCCAGGAGAACCTGGAGCGCCTGGACGACATTCGCGAGGAGCTCGACAAGCAGCTCGAGCGCTTGAAGCGCCAGGCCGAGGCCGCCAAGCGCTACCAGACCCTCAAGGCCCAGGAGTACCAGCTCAAGGGCGAACTGGCGCTGATTCGCGGCCGTGCGCTGCGGGCCGAGCAGACCCGCGAGGAGGCCCGGGTGCGCGAGCTCGAGATCAGCGTCGAGAAGGACGTGCTCGGCGTGCGCGCCTGCGAAACCCGCCTGGAGCAGGCCCGAGCGCGCCACGACGAACTCGCCGAGGTGCTCGAGCGCCACCAGCAGCAGTTCTTCGAGACCACCACCCGCATCGCCCGCCTCGAGCAGGACCAGGCCCACCGCAAGAGCCGTGAAAGCCAGCTCGCCGCCGACATCGCCACCGCCCGGCGCGATCTCGACGAGCAGCGCCGGGTCAGCGAAGGCGACCGCGAGCGCCAGGCTGCGATCGACGAGCGCCTGGAGACCCTTTCCCCGGACATGGAGGCGCTCGACGAGCAGCTCGTGATGCTGGAAGAGCGGCTCGCCCAGCTCGCCCCGGCGCTCGAGAGCGCCGAGCAGCAC
>NZ_JAMZBC010000113.1 GCF_024158715.1 Halomonas sp. 707D7
GGCGGCGCTGCTGATCTTGATGGCCTTCGCCTCGGCGGTGCTGACCATCGCGGTGGCCGCGATCATCGCGCTTCGTCCTTTCTTCGGCCAGCGCCGCCAGACCCCGAAAGAGTCCCACGAGGCTCCCTTCAGCATGCTGCTGGGACCGGGCCTGCTGGCGGCCATATCACTGGCGCTCGGGCTTGCGCCAGCGCTATTGGGCGGGGATGCGCTGCTGACCGCGGCGGCAAGCTCGGTGGTGGGCACGCGCCTCGAGGTGTCGCTGTCGCTCTGGTACGGGGTGAACACGGCGCTGATCCTGTCGATCGTGAGCCTGGCCCTTGGCTTTCTGCTCTTCAAGCGCTGGGATGGCGTGCGCGGGCGGCTGTCCATTCTGGCGCCCATCCAGCGCCGCGGGCCGGAAGCCGGGTTCGATGCCAGCCTGCGCGGCATCGAGCGCTTCGCCGAGTGGCAGACGCGAATTCTGCAAAACGGCTACATGCGCAACTACATTCTGGTAATGCTGGTGGTGCTGATCGTCCTGATCGGGCAGTCGATCCTAGTGCGCCACTCGCCGCTGTTCGATTTTTCCCTGGATGTGCGCTTTCACGAGATCATCGTGGTCGGCACCATGGCCATGGGGGCGCTGTTCGCCACCGTCTCGCGCTCGCGGCTGGGGGCAGTGGTCTCGGTCGGCATCATGGGCTTTTCCATCGCGCTGATCTTCATCCTGTTCAGCGCGCCGGATCTGGGTATCACGCAGCTGCTGGTCGAGACGCTGACGGTCATTCTGCTGGTGCTGGTGCTGTTCCGGCTGCCGCGTTTCTCCAACCTGTCGACCAGTTTGGAGCGCATTCGCGACGGCGCCACTGCCGCCGCCATGGGCGTGCTGATCTTCCTGCTGGTCATCACCGCCTGGAGCATCGATCAATTCGAGCCCATCTCGACCTACATGGTCGAGAACAGCGCACCGCTCGCTTATGGGCGCAACATCGTCAACGTCATCCTGGTGGACTACCGGGCGCTGGATACGCTGGGCGAGATGTTCGTGCTGGCGCTGGCCGCCATCGGGGTCATCGCCATGCTGAAACTGCGCCACGTCACGCCCGGGGAAGGGAAGGCGGGTGGTACCGGCAAGCCGGCGGTCAAGGAGGAGCCCTACGATGGTTAAGTCAGGCACGATCATTCTCAACACGGCAGCGCGCTTTCTGATGCCGCTGCAGCTGATGTTCTCGGTGTTCCTGCTGCTGCGCGGTCACGACGAACCCGGCGGCGGCTTCATCGCGGGGCTGGTCGCGGCCGGGGGCTTCACGCTCTACCTGTTCGCCTTCGGGGTCAGCGCCACCCGCGAGGTGCTGCGCATGCTCGACCCGCGCGATCTGATCGGTGCAGGGCTATTGCTCGGCATGATCTCCATCGTGCCCGCCTGGTTCATGGACCAGCCGTTTCTGACCGCCCAGTGGTGGACCATTCCGGTGATCGACTTCAAGGCCTCGACGCCGCTGATCTTCGACGTGGGGGTGTACCTGGCCGTGCTGGGTTCGGTGATCGGCATGGTGATGGCGCTGATGGAGGTGGACAAGGATGAACCGTGACCTGCAAGGAGGGTACCTATGGAACCGTTGATGGCCCTGGCGATCGGGCTTCTCTACGCCACCGCCATTTTCATGATGCTGCGGCGCTCGATCGTGAAACTGGTGATCGGGCTGCTGCTCTTGTCCAATGCCGCCAATCTTCTGATCTTCACCACGGCGGGCATGACCCGCGGCGCGCCGCCCTTGATTCCCGAAGGCATGTCGCAGCCGCTGGGCCAGGTGGCGGACCCGCTGCCCCAGGCGGTCGTGCTCACCGCCATCGTCATCGCCTTCGGGGTGCTGGCCTTCGCCGTGGTACTGATTCGCCGCGCCTACGAAATCGTCAAGGCGGATGATCTGGACAAGATGAAGGATACCGATACGTGAGGCCCGAAGTCGCACTTCCCGTTCTGCTGCCGCTGTTGTCCGGGGCGCTGTCGCTGATGTTCTGGCGCTCGCGCCCCATGCAGCGCTTTCTCGCCGTGGCGGGCAATGTTGCGCTGCTCGGCGTCAGCCTCTGGCTGTTCGTCGAGGTTCTCGGCGATGGCTACATCACCATGCAGATGGGCAGCTGGCCGGCGCCTTTCGGCATCACGCTGATCGCCGACATGCTAAGCGCCGTGATGATCCTGCTGACCGGGATCATCGGCCTCGCCATGGGCATCTATTCGCTGGCCGCCACCGGGCGCGGCCACGAGAAGTTCGGCTACTACCCGTTGATGCACCTGCTGCTGGCGGGCGTGGCCGGGGCCTTCCTGACCGGCGACATCTTCAACCTCTACGTGTGGTTCGAGGTGATGCTGGTGGCCTCCTTCGCGCTTCTGATCCTGGGTGGCGAGCGGGCCCAGATGGAAGGGGCGATCAAGTACGTGACCTTGAACCTGCTCGCCTCGGTGATCTTTCTCACCGCCATCGGGCTTCTGTACGGCACCGTAGGCACGCTCAACATGGCGGACATCGCCCTGCGCATGGATCAGGTGGAGCACGCGGGCATGGTCGAGGTGCTGGCGGTGATGTTCATGGTCGCCTTCGGCATCAAGGCTGCCGCCTTTCCGCTGTTCTTCTGGCTGCCGGCGTCCTACCACACGCCGCCGGTGGCGGTATCGGCACTGTTCGCCGGGCTCTTGACCAAGGTGGGGGTGTATTCGCTTTTTCGCGTGTTCACGCTCATCTTCGACCAGACCATGGGCTACCTGCAGGAGATCATGCTGTGGGGAGCGGTATTCACCATGGTGACCGGTGTGCTCGGCGCCGCTGCCCAGTACGAGTTTCGCCGCATCCTGTCGTTTCATATCGTCAGCCAGATCGGCTACATGATTCTCGGTCTTGCGATCTACACGCCGCTGGCCATCGCCGGCGGGGTGTTCGCGATCATGCACAACATCGTGGTGAAGACGAACCTGTTCTTGATCAGCGGCATCACCCACCGCCTGCAGGGTACCTACCAGCTCAAGAAGATGGGCGGGCTCTATCGCCAGCGGCCCTGGCTCGCGGTGGCGTTTTTCGTCTCGGCGTTCTCGCTGGCCGGGGTTCCGCCGCTTTCCGGCTTCTTCGCCAAGTTCGTCCTGATTCGCGCCGGTCTCGAAGCCGGGGCCTACGTCGCTACCGGTTTTGCCCTGGCGGTGGGGCTGATGACCCTCTACTCGATGGTGAAGATCTGGAACGAGGTATTCTGGAAGGCACTTCCCGAGGACAATCTGGTGCCCGCCGCGCAGACGCCGGTCGGTGACGATGGGCGGCTTCTGAAGCCGAGCCTGTGGCTGATGTATCTACCGGTGGTGGTGCTGGCCTTGATGTCGCTTCTGATCGGCGTGTTCGCCGAGCCGATCATGCAGGTCATGAACATCATCGGCGATCAGCTGTTCGCGCCCGAGGGGTATATCGACGCGGTGCTGGGCGCGCCCGGCGATGCCGAAGCTGCCATCGTCGAACCGCTAGAGCTCGACGCCGACGCCGTCGAGGAACCCGGGGAGGAGCTGCCATGACCGGTGCGATCTGGAATCTTCTGCTCGGGCTTGCCTGGGTACTGCTCAGCGGTGACTTCACCGGCCTCAACCTGCTGGTGGGCATGGTGTTCGGCTATATCGCCCTGGTGCTGATCGAGCATCAGGTGGAAGCGCTCAAGGGGTATCCAGCCCGCATCCCGCGCATCGTTCGCTTCATCGGCTTCTTCATCAAGGAGCTAGTGCAGGCGAACCTGCGGGTGGGCTTCGATATCCTGACCCCGCCCTGGCACATGAAGCCGGGGGTGATCGCGCTGCCGCTGTCGGCGCGCACCGAAATGGAGATCACCCTGGTGGCGAACCTGATCTCGCTGACGCCGGGGACGCTGAGCCTGGACGTCTCCGACGATCGGCGAGTGCTCTACATTCACGCCATGTTCCTCGACGACGAGGATGAGCTGCGTCGTAATCTCAAGGAAATGGAGCACCGCGCACTGGAGCTGTTTCGCTGATGAGTACCGTGATTTTGATCTGTCAGGTGATCATGGGGCTGGCCCTCGTGCTCACCTTCGTTCGTGTGGTGCGTGGTCCGAGCCTGCCCGATCGCGTGGTGGCCCTCGAGCTCTTCTCCACCACCGTGGTGGGGCTCGTCGGGGTATATGCAGTGCAGTCGGAGGTGGCGAGCTTTCTCGACGCCGCCATCGTGATCGCGCTGATGGGCTTTCTGGCCGCCATCGGCTTTGCTCGCTTTCTGGAAAGGGGAGGCCCCAGGGATGATTGAGGTCGTCAAGGGCACGCTGTTGCTCAGCGGGTCGCTGTTCATTCTGCTGGCCGCCATCGGACTTCTGCGCTTGCCGGATCTTTTGACCCGCATGCACGCGACGACCAAGGCGGCGGCGCTCGGGGTCATTCTGATCATGCTCGCCTCGGCGATGCACTTCGCCGAAGTGGGCGTGGTGGCGCGCTCCTTCGCCATTATCCTGTTCATCCTGATGACCGCGCCGGTCGCCGCGCACGTGATCGGGCGGGCGGGCTACTTCGTCGGCTCGAAGCTCTGGAGCGGCACCGTCAAGGACGAGCTCAAGCCCAACTACGACCCGCTGACCCACGAGTTGAAAAGTGGGCTCGAAACCCAGGAAAATGCCCGCCGCGTACCGCGAGAGAGCGATCCCGAGTAAGCGTTGACGGCTTTTGTCCTTCATCTTCATAACATGAGTTAATATTTAAACCGCCTTTCGAGGGCGGTTTTTTTCGGACTGCCGCTTGATAATGCAAAAAATTAGTCCATTATTTATGTACAATAATTGTATTGTATAAGACAATGTGTTCAGGTATCACATGTCGAAACGCTTGAAGAAAAGCGCTGACGCATTCAAGACCCAGTACCCAATATTCAGGTATCAAAAGCCTACGATGATCGCGTTCTATGCCTGCGCCCATAGTTCTAGCGACGATGGATGCACGGCTGACGTGGTGAATGCACGCGGTTGGATCGCTTGGATTCGCGACGTTGGCAAAGCACGCTTGGGAGGCTCCTAGCATGAACATCACTACCGATATTGTCTGGCTGCACGACAACTTGCGCGTGGCGGACAACCCCTTGCTACGATTCGATTCAAGGCCCGATCAACTGATCTGTCTGTATGTCCTTGATCAGCGTCTACTCGACGCGAGTCTGCCCGGCGAAGCGACGCCGCGGCTCGGGCCCGCTCGGTTACGGTTTCTGTGGCAAAGCCTCATGGCACTGCGCGGGGAGCTTCTACAGCTCGGTAGTGATCTTTCGGTGCGCATCGGCGATCCCTCGTCAATAGTTGTACAGCTAGCCGAACGTTATCAGGCGCGAAGTGTTCGCGTAGCCTCTCATTCGGGATTCGAGGAGAGCCAGCGAATCGATTGCGTGGCCGAAGAGCTGCCCTCCTGTACCACGCTCGAGCGTCTGGAGAGCGGTTATCTGTTCGATACTGACGAACTTCCCTTCAAGCTCAACGACATGCCGGCGAGTTTCAGCGCGTTTCGTCAGCGCGTCGAGAAACAGTGGAGCTTCAAGGAGGCGGTCAACGCGCCCTTCACGCTGCCAGGCTGGCCCGAAGACGCTTCCCGTGGTTTCCCGCCGCTCAAGGCAGTCAGCGAAGAGAGCGCCTTCTGGCTTCCGGACGACCGTCAGGGATTCGTCTTCATGGGAGGCGAAGCCGCCGCCCACCAGCGCTTGCATCACTATCTCTGGCAACAGAACGGCGCCGAATCCTACAAGAAGACCCGTAACGGCCTGCTCGGCGCCAATTTCTCGACGCGATTTTCACCTTGGCTGGCCCATGGCTGCCTCTCGGCACGTCAGGTCTACAAGGAGGTGAAGGCCTGGGAGGCAGTCAACGGCGCCAACGAGTCCAGTCAGTGGATCGTTTTCGAGCTGCTATGGCGCGATTACTTCCATCGTAATGCCCAGGTCGAAGGAGCGGCGCTGTTCGGCGATACCGCCATGCCGGTGCCTTGCGAGAGGTTCGATCTGTGGCGCGAAGGCAAAACCGGGGTGCCCTTCATCGATGCCGCCATGCGCGAGCTTCGATACACCGGCTGGATTTCCAGTCGCTCACGCCAGAACGTGGCGAGCTTTCTGGTCAACGACCTCGAAGTGGACTGGCGTCTTGGCGCCTGGTGGTTCGAGCACTGCCTCATCGATTACGACCCGGCCAACAACTGGGGCAATTGGGGGCACATCGCCGGCCTCGGGCGTGACGGCCGCAAGGATCGCTACTTCAACGTGCTCAAGCAGGCCAGGCACTACGATCCCAAGGGCCTTTACGTGGCTTACTGGTTACCCGAACTCGATGCGTTCGACGTCGGCATCGAGCGCCACCAGCCCTGGCGCAGCGCCCCGGAAAGCTTCGACGCGCCCTGCGTACTGCCAAGGCAGTGGGATCGCTGGCTTCTCGACGCTCCCGAAAGCGCTTCCGAGTCGGTATCCGAACCGATCAAGGTCGACGTTCCCCTGGCGCACGAGCGCCTGCCTGCGCAAGAAGCGCGGCTGGGCAAGTCCGTAAGCGCGCCCATCGAGGAAACCGAAGAGGCCGAAGAGTGATGCGCGGGACGTGCCTCGAGCGGGACTGGTAACGCGCACGTTTCTACGCCATCATCGATCTTCGCCAGGGATTGCCGAGAGATCGAAACCATGTCATTGAAAAGCAATACATTAGCAAGCTATCGTTGTGCCGGGTTCACGGGGGCGCTCCTGATGAGCGCGCTCGTCTCGCTGCCCGCTCACGCCAACCTGCAACTGATGAGCGAAGTGGATGCGCGAGCCGCCGAACAGGTCCAGTACGCGAGTTTCAACCAGTGGCTCGGTGATTTTCGCCGCCATGCGCGGGAGCAGGGCATCAGCGAGGCCACGCTGGCCAGTGCTTTCGATTCGCTGCGCTATCGCGAGCGTGTGATCGAACTCGACCGCTATCAGCCGGAATTCGTGCGCCCCATCTGGCAGTACCTGGATTCCGCAGTGTCCGATACTCGTGTCGCGACCGGTCGCGAGAAACTTCAGGCGCACCGCCAGACCGCCGAGCAGATGCAGGGCCGCTACGGCGTGCCGGCGGAGATCGTCGTGGCGATCTGGGGGATCGAGAGCAATTACGGCAGCAATTTCGGTGATTTCTCTACCCTCGAGGCCCTGGCGACGCTGGCCTATGATGGCCGTAGGCGCGAGTTCGCGCGCAACGAGCTGCTGTCGGCGCTGCGCATCATCGACGAAGGCGATATTTCCGCCGAGCAGATGAAAGGCTCCTGGGCCGGCGCGATGGGCCACACCCAGTTCATTCCCTCGAGCTTCGAAGCCTACGCCGTGGATGGCGACAACGACGGCCGGCGCGACATCTGGGGCAGCATCCCCGACGTCATGGCCTCCACGGCCAACTACCTGGCCAAGGCCGGCTGGCAGTCGGGCCAGCCCTGGGGGCGCGAAGTGATCCTGCCCGACGGCTTCGACTATGCCCAAACCGAGCGGCGCAGTACCCGCGAATGGGCCGCTCAGGGCGTTCGCGCCGTCAGCGGCGAGCTTCCCGAGTTCGACAGCGCGGCGATCATCGTGCCCGCCGGTGCCCGTGGGCCGGCCTTTCTGGTAGGCCCCAACTTCCGCGCCATCCTGCGCTACAACAATGCCACCAGCTACGCGCTCGCCGTGGCGACGCTGGGTGATGCGATTGCCGGGCGCTCCGGGATTTCACAGCCCTGGCCGCGCGACGAGGCACCTTTGACCCGGGACGATGTCAAAGCGCTCCAGCAGCGACTCAACGCCTCCGGTTACTCGGTCGGCACGCCCGACGGCATCATGGGGCCGAATACCCAAAGCGGGTTACGGGCATTCCAGCGCGATCAGGGGCTGACGCCGGATGGCTTCGCCACGCAGTCGTTGCTCGAGCGCCTTCGTTAGCGCTTCACGAACGATCGTTACGATCAAGATCTTTCAATCAAGGATGAACAGTGATGAGCAAGGTGTTTTCAACGGTAATGGGAAAGACGTTGGGCGTCGCGGCGCTTTCCGGTGCGCTGCTGTCCGCTGCCGGCGCCCAGGCGGACGACGAGCGCAAGGTGTACGGTTGGGTCGAGAACGCGGTGATCGCTCACTGGGACATCAAGGTGAAGGCAAAGCTCGACAGCGGAGCGCTGACCTCATCGCTCGATGCCCGCGACATCGAACTGTTCGATAAAGAGGGAGAGGAGTGGGTGCGCTTTCGCCTGCAGCTCGAGGATCAGGCCAGCGGCGAAACCTTCAGCGACGAGATCGAGCGACCGCTTCATCGGGAGCAGACCGTGCGCGGCGCCGGTGGCAAGGACGACCGCCCGGTCGTGCTTCTGGACATCTGCATGGGCGACACGATCTACGAAGAGCAGTTCAGCCTGCGCGATCGTGAAGACATGATCTACCCCATGCTGTTGGGGCGGCGTACCATCAGCCACCTGGGGCTTCTGGACGTCGAGAACACCTTCCTTCAAAGCCCGGAGTGCGCGGACGATGCCGAGTACGTCGCTCACGACCCCGACGACGACCAGGACTGAGTCGAACTCGCCGGCGTGCCCCGGGCACGCCGCTAGAACAGCTTCGACAACAGCGCCGTCACGGCGGTTTCCACCCGCAGGATGCGGGCACCGAGATGGATGCCTTCGCAGCCTGCTTCCAACAGCTGTTCCACTTCCCAATCGATGAAGCCTCCTTCCGGGCCGACCAGCAGCAGGGTCTGCTCGCTCACCTCGCGCGGGCAGGCGTTGGGCATGCCCGGGTGCGCCACCAGGCCGCGGTGGTCCTTCATCAGCATCGGCAATCTTTGCTCGATGAAGGGTCGAAAGCCCTTGACCAGCTCGATCTCCGGCCACACCGTGTCCCGCGCCTGCTCGAGCCCGAGCAGGAAATGCTGGTGGATCTTGTCGATATTAAGCTCCGGCGACTGCCAGTAGCTCTTCTCCACCCGCTTGGTATGCAAGAGCGTGAGGCGCTTCACACCCAGGGCGGTGACGTGCTCGAGCGTGCGGGCCAACATGCGCGGGCGGGGCAGGGCGAGCACCAGGTGAACCGGCAGCGCCGGCGGCGGCGCATCCGCGAGCGTGCCCAGTTCGAACACCGCACGGTGGGCATCGAGCTCGACCAGCGTCGCCCGGCCTAGGCGGTCGTTCATTATGCCCACGGTCAGCTCGTCGCCGGGGCGGGCGCGATGCACGTCGTGGAGGTGCTTCAGGCGGCGGGCGTCGGTCAGAGTGGCGCGCCGGCCATCGAGCTCGTGGGGGGCAAGCAGTATCAGGTTCATGGGGCTCACAAGGTCGTGACGGCAAGGTGCCAGCGGGTCATACGTTCGCCCGGCTTGCATGCGTGCGCGTTGCAGGCACAATACCTGCAGTGGCGACGAAAGCCTTTACCGCGTTTTAAGGAGATGCGCTGTGCGCGTGATTCGCAAATATGCCAACCGGCGATTGTACGATACTCAGCAGAGCCGGTATGTAACCCTCGAGGATCTGCGCCGGTTGATCATCGATGAAGAGCCGTTTCGCGTCGAGGACGCCAAGAGCGGCGAGGATCTGACGCGCACCATCTTACTGTCGATCATCATCGAGCAGGAGCAGGCCGACAGCGACGCCGAGGTGTTCTCCAACGACCTGCTCGCCCAGCTCATCCGGGTCTACGACATGTCCTCGCCCTTGCCGCTGGCCCGCTATCTCGAGCAGGGCACCCAGCTGATGCTCCAGCAGCAAAAGCGTCTGCAGAACCAGTGGCAGCAGGCGTTCAAGAACTCGCCCATGGAACTGATGCGCGAAATGGCCGAGGAGAACATGCGCTTCTGGCAGAGCGCGCTGCAAAAGCCCTCGCCGACGGACGACGACGATAAACCCTCGTGAGCCGCGAACGCTTGGGTATGGCATAATGCGTCATCGCAACGCATCCGTTTGAGAAGGAAATACATGAACGTTCTGACGATTGGTGGTGGCGGGCGCGAGCACGCCCTGGCGTGGAAGCTTTCGCAGTCTCCGCTGGTGAGCAAGGTGTTCGTCGCGCCGGGCAACGCCGGTACCGCCGGCGAGGGCGGGCTCGAGAACGTGGCCATCGATGCCACCGACATCGAGGCGCTGATCGCGTTCGCCAAGCGCGAGCAGGTAGGGTTGACCGTGGTGGGCCCCGAAGCACCGCTGGTCGAGGGCGTGGTCGACCGCTTCGAGGAGGAGGGGCTCGTGATCTTCGGTCCGCGCCAGGCCGCCGCTCAGCTCGAAGGCCTGGTGGATATGCAGGTGGAAGAAGTCACCGCGCCAGAGCTCGATGGTACCCTGGCGCGTGATCTCGAAACCGGGCAGGTGATAGCGC
>NZ_JAMZBC010000114.1 GCF_024158715.1 Halomonas sp. 707D7
ACTCGGAAGTGAAACCGCAACGCGCCGATGGTAGTGTGGGGCCTCCCCATGCGAGAGTAGGTCATCGTCAGGCACCTATTCGAAAAATCCCCCGTCTCTATGAGGCGGGGGATTTTTTTCGTGCCTGGCATTCTGGATTCGAAGGCAATGACGCATCACCACTCGATGGGCTCTCCCGCCCAGTCCCAGAAGCTGCCGGTGTCCTCGGGGCGTCGCTGGTCGATCACGGTCAGCAAGCGCCCGGCGACGAATGCCGGCGTGAAGAGCTTGTCCTTTGGAACGCGTGCTTGGAAGGGTTGCGAAAGCGCGGTATCGGTGGTGCCGGGGTGAAGGCACAGGACGATCATTTGCTCGTTGAGGCGAGCGAGTTCGATGGCAGCGGTCTTCATCAGCATGTTGTGAGCGGCCTTGCTCGCCCGGTAGCTGTACCAGCCGCCGAAACCGTTGTCACCGATCGACCCGACCCGCGCGGAGAGGCTGGCGACGATACAGGGATGGGAGCCCTTTAGCGAGCCGTTCAGTGCCGTCAGTAGCCGTAACGGCGTGGCCGCGTTGACATGCATGACCCGGGTAAAAGCGCTGACGTCGAACTGTTCCAGGCGCTTTTCCGGCGCTACGCCCTGCTCATGATCGTGCAGGGTGCCGACAGCGTTGAACAGTAGATGGAGGGGACGACCCTGGAGGACGCGCGCAACGGCATCGATGCCTTCCTTGGTAGTGATGTCCACTTTGAGGGGAGTGACGCGCTCGTCGTCGTGGAACCTTTCGGTACGACTGACGACCAGTAGCTGGCCCACGCGAGGCGAGTCCAGCAGTGCCTCCACCATGGCACTGCCGATGCCGCCGCCAGCACCGGTGACCAGCGCGGTAAAACCGTCGGGTAGATGATCCAGCATGCAGCACCTCCTGTCGAAAGAACAGGAGTAAGCATAGTGGGTCTAGCAGATTCGGTGTATTGACAGAGGTGAAACGTTACCCGAAAAAACGGACAACGGTCAGGCGGAGGTATTGAGGCGGCTGGATTGCGCCTTGTTGCGCCCGTTGGGTTGGTAAAGCGTCTTTTCGGCAATCTGCTGGATATAGCTCAGCATGTCCTGATTGTGCTTCATGCGTACCGACAGCATCTGGCCCGTCAGCGCATTCATGCGCGCGGCGCGCTCGCTCTTGTCGAGAAGCGACACCCAGCTGGCTTGGCAGTTCGCCTCCCTGGCCGCCTCACGGGCGCCGTCGGCATCGTCGGTATAGCCCAGTCGCCGCTGCGTCGAACGGCGCAGTGTTTCCATGCGCTCGAGCGCCTGCAGAAGCGTCTGCTTGGCTTCTGCGATGCGGGCGAGCTCCTCGCCATCGATCTCGCCTTTGGTCAACTGCGCCTGTTCGCGCGAGAGCAGATCAACGAGCTCGTCGAGGCGCTGGTGTTGATCGGAAAGCAGGCGGGACAGGCTCATGGCAGGGTCACTCTTGCAGTTGAGCAATCAGGCTGTCGGCAATACGGTCGGCGCGAATCTCGAGACGCCCGTCACGGATGGCATCGCGAATCTCCTCGACGCGCGCCATGTCGATGTCCTGAGAATCGTCCATGTGCATCTGGCTCAGGCGGGTCGACTCGCGCGTGGTATTGCCTTCCGGTGACGACTGTGCGCCGCCGACCTTCTGGGTCTCTTCACGCTGCTGCGTCGAATGGGTGCGCGGCAGCGGATTATGATTGTCGATTTTCACGTTGTAGGCCTCGTCGTCAACGTTGCAGCGTCATGAACGCCCTGGCTCTTTGCCGTTAAGAAGAGTATCGGCATCACCGCCCTGAACTTTAGGCAGCGGGTCAAAAATCCACGACCAGGGTGCCGTCGCCGGTCACGCGCGCGGTCACCAGTTCACGCGTGTCGAAACGTACTCGGATGCGTGCGCCCTGAGCGCCGCTTTCGAGCGCCTCGCCCTCACGGGAGACGCGAAACCCAGGCCCCTGCGCTGTGACCGTCACGCGCTGGCCGCGTTCCACCACATCGGGCACCTGAAGCGTGTGTGCTTGGAAGACCTCTCCTTGTCGCAGCGGGCGCTGTGCCACCTTGCCAATGATAGCATCTTCGTCGGTCAAGGCGTTGGCCGTCAGATCGCCAAGATTGCCCTCGCGCTGAGTGAGCATCGCCTGGGTGATCAGCGCCCCGCGAGGAATGTCCCGGGCGGCGACCACGTAGCTTCCGACGACGTCCACCTGGGCCTGCAGGTAGCGTACCTGGCGGCGCCCCTCGCCGCAGCGAACACCCACGGATACCCGGCCGATCGGTGCCTGTCGGGCATTGGGGAAGAAGGGCTCCGGCGCGATACAGGCCGGCAGGTGGGCGGAGGGGGGCGAGACGTCGATCATCACTTCCTGGCCCAGCGGCTGTGCCTGCTGGTAGAGAAAGCCCTGAACCGCTTCGATCAGCGAAGGGTCATCGCCCCGCGCCTGGGTCGCAGCCAGGCCCAGTGCGATCACCAGCAGGCAGCGCAAGTGAAACGGCAGGCAGCGGGACGCGCGAAGAGAGGGGGCAAGCATGGCGGTCGCTCGATCGAAAGAGAGGGGGCAGTGGGCAGGAGTCTAATGCAAAAGACCCCCGGGCATCATGCGAAATGCTGGGTGAAAAGGCATTTGTTCCATGCTTTAGGCGCAGGGACACTTGCCTATCATGCACCCTCAGAAATTTCCGAATTATCTTTGCCTCTCAGCCTGCGGGGGACGGCATGTTCGATCATCTCGATTCAGCGTTCAATATCCATCAGCGTGCGCTTGGCCTTCGCCAGGCGCGCCACGAAGTGCTGGCGGCCAATATCGCCAATGCCGACACGCCGAACTACAAGGCGCGCGACATCGACTTCGCCAGCGAGCTGCAAAAGGCGGTCAAGGCCGGTGAGTCGTCCCAGCAAGGCGGCGTCGCGCTGTCGCGGACGTCCGAGCACCATATCGCCGCACAAGGCCCGGCCTGGCAAGGCGCCCAGACGGACCTGTTCTACCGCATTCCCGACCAGCCGAGCCTCGATGGCAACACGGTGGACATGGACCGCGAGCGCAGCCAGTTCGCCGACAACGCCGTTCGCTACCAGGCGGCGCTGACGATCATGAACAGCCGCATTCAAGGGCTCAAGAACGCGATGCAGCCGGAATAACCCGGCGAGGAGATTCAGTAACTCATGTCGATGTTTTCAGCCTTTGATATCGCGGGCTCCGCACTCAGCGCCCAGGCCCAGCGGATGAACGTGACCGCCAGCAACATGGCCAATGCCGACAGTATCGCCGGCCCCGATGGCGAGACCTACCGCGCCAAGCAGGTGATGTTCCAGACCCAGGCGCAGAACAACCGCTACGGCGTTGGCGGCGTGCGCGTCACCGAGGTGGTGGAGGACGACTCCCCCCTGCGCCTCGAGTACCTGCCGAGCCACCCGGCGGCGGACGAAAACGGCTACGTGGCCAAGCCCAACGTCGAGCCGGTACACGAGATGGTCAACATGATCTCCGCGTCGCGCTCCTACCAGGCCAACGTGGAAGTCTTCAACACCACCAAACAGATGATGATCCAGACGCTATCGCTCGGTGAGGGCTAAGCATGAACACCTTCGATCCCAATGTAGTGAATGCCATCAACGGTACCAGCGGTGCTCAGTTGCAGCCGAAGCAGTCCGAGGCGCTGCGCAACAGCTTCATGACGATGCTGATCACCCAGCTGCAGAACCAGGATCCGCTCAATCCGATGGACAACGCGGAGATGACGTCGCAACTGGCCCAGATCAATACCGTCAGCGGCATCGAGCAGCTCAACACCACGCTCCAGAGCATTACCAGTCAGATGGAAGCCAGCAAGGCGCTTCAGGCGAGCAGCCTGATCGGACAGGGAGTCATGGTCCCCGGTCGGCAGATCATGCTGGAGCAGGATGGTGACGGTAACCCTTACTCCACGCCGTTTGGTATCGAACTTGCCAGGCCCGCCGCCAATGTACAGGCAACGATTACCGGCCAGGGCGGAGAGGTCATCCGGCGCTACGATCTGGGAGCGGTCGAGTCCGGCGTCCAGTCCTTCCAGTGGGATGGTAGAAATGATCAGGGAGAGGTCGTCGCAAGCAACCGCTACACCGTGCAGTTGACGGCGACCGACGGCGAGGGTGATACGATCGAGGCCGCCCCGCTGAACTATGCGATCGTCAACAGTGTAACGCCCAACAGTGGCAACGATGTAAGGCTTGACCTGGGAGCGATCTACGGCCAAGTCAGCCTGAACGACGTCAAGCAGATTCTTTGATTCAGCAGTACTGAAAGCTTCCAGGAGAACGAAATGAGTTTTTCACAAGCACTGAGCGGTCTCAACGCCCAGGCTCAGAACCTGAAGATTCTGGGCAACAACATCGCCAACTCTCAGACCGTTGGCTTCAAGAGCTCGAGTGCCATCTTTGCCGATGTCTTCGCCGGCGCCAACAGCCAGGTGGGCCTGGGTGTCAAGATTTCCAGCGTTCGCCAGGACTTCACTGCCGGTGATCTCGAATCCTCCGGGCGCACCCTCGATCTGGCCGTTGCCGGTGAAGGCTTTTACCGCGTTCAACTGACCAGTGGCGAAACCGCCTATACCCGTAACGGTCAATTCAGCCAGGATAACCAGGGGTATATCGTCAACTCCTCCGGCCACCGGCTGACCGGCTATGGGCTGTCGGATCCCGATGATCCCTTCTCACCGGTTGTCGCGGGCGGTGCCCCCCAGGCGCTGCAGATTCCTGCCGATGATATTCCTGCAAAAGCGACCGTGAATGTCTCCGCGACCTACAACTTGAACGCCAGTACGGTGATCGGCCAGGCAGATGCCAATACGCCAGTGCAGTCGGCCAGGATTGTAGGTGGTAATGGTGACGAGATGGACGTCAACTACCACTACTCGAACAGCTATACGGTGTATGACTCGTTGGGCAACAGCCACACCGTGTCTACCTATTTCCTGAAAAACGCCGACAACCAGTGGATAGCGCAGGTAGCGGTCGATGGTGTGATCGATGGCTTTGCACGCGCTGACGGCCCCAACGGCGGTGCCAATATGGGCGCGGTCACCAACTACGGCAACAATGCGTTTGCAGTTGATTTCACAACGGGTGGCCAACTACCGCGTAATGCGAATAGCGAAGTGGTTGCCATAAGGCCTGTCAATGGAACAGCGGTCGGTGGTGCCTTCGGAAACGGTGCCAGCCTTGCCACTATCGGCTTCAACCCAGGCGGTGGCGCCGCTCCGGTCTCGTTCGACCTGGATCTTGAGGGTACCACGCAGTTCAACAACACCTCGATCCAGAACACCCTGACCCAGGATGGCTATACCTCGGGCAGCCTGGCGGGGCTCGAGGTCACTCGTGATGGCCGCGTGATTCGTACCTACACCAACGAAGAGCGCCGCGATGCCGGCCAGATCGTGCTGGCGAGCTTTGCCAACAACGAAGGCCTGCAGGCTATCGGTGACAATGCCTGGCGTGAAACCAACGCCTCGGGCATCGGCATCATCGGCACCGCCGGGGCGGGCGTTTTCGGCACGATCGAGTCCGGGGTGCTGGAGAACTCCAACGTCGATCTGGCCAAGCAGCTCGTGGACACCATTGTTGCCCAGCGTGCCTACCAGGCGAACTCGACCTCCATCAGTACTCAGGACGAGCTCCTGCAGACCATCATCAACCTGTGATGAGCGGCGCCACCGGGAGGAAGTAGCGCGTGGATAGAATGCTGTATACCGCCATGAGCGGTGCCAAGAACGCCATGGACCAGCAGTCGGTGGTGAGCCAGAACCTCTCCAACGTCTCGACGGCGGGGTTTCGCGCCCAGCTGCAGGCGGCGCGTTCGGTCCCCGTGCAGGGCGCGGGCCCACTCGATACCCGCGTCTCGGCAGTGGCGACCACGCCGGGAAGCGATTTTTCCCAGGGGCCGGTCGATTTCACCGGGCGCACGCTCGATGTCGCCATGCAGGATGGCGCCTGGCTTGCGGTACTCGCGGAGGACGGCACCGAGGCCTATACCCGGCGCGGCGATCTGCAGCTCGACAGCGACGGGGTACTCCTGAACCTGGGCCGGCCGGTGATGGGCGAGGGCGGTCCGATCGCGCTTCCCCAGGGTGCCGAGATCTCCATCGGTGCCGATGGCACCATCAGCGCGATTCCTCAGGGCGAAGGCCCCAACGCGCTGGTGGACGTCGGGCGCATCAAGCTGGTCACCCCGGACGAGCCGACGCTTACGCGCGGCGACGATGGCCTGTTCCGCGCGCCGCTGAACGACGCCGGCGAGCCCGGCGTGCTGCCCGCCAACGAAGCGGCGCGGCTGGTCAGCGGTGCACTCGAGGGCAGCAACGTCAGCGCCATCGACGCCATGGTCTCGATGATCGACGTGCAGCGCCGCTACGACATGCAGATGCGCGTGATCAGCAATGCCGACGAAAACGCCCAGCGCGCCAACAGCATGCTTTCACTCCAGGGCTGACCCCAGCCGCCCGATTAAAGGACACCTACCATGATCAAGTCGTTATGGACGGCAAAGACGGGGCTCGAGTCGCAGCAGACCAAGCTCGACGTCATCTCCAACAACCTGGCCAACGTCAGCACCAACGGCTTCAAGCGCTCGCGCCCGGTGTTCGAGGATCTGCTCTACCAGAACATGCGCCAGCCCGGCGCCCAGAACAACATCCAGGATCGGCTGCCGTCCGGCATGCAGGTGGGAAGCGGCGTACGCGCCGTGGCCACCGAGCGCCTGCACACCCAGGGCAGCCTCGAGGAGACCGGAAACTCCCGGGACCTGGCCATCGATGGCCGCGGGTTCTTTCAGGTGCTGTTACCCGACGGCACCGTCGGCTACACCCGTGATGGCAGCTTCCAGCTCAACGAAAATGGCCAGATGGTCACGGCGAACGGCTACCCGCTGGAGCCGGCCATCTTCCTGCCGCCCACCGCGCTCTCCGTCGCGATCGGCGAGGATGGCACGGTCAGCGTCCGCCAGCCCGGCGTTGCCCAGGATACCGACGTGGGTCAGATCACCGTCACGTCCTTCATCAATCCCGCTGGCCTTGAAAGCGTCGGTGGCAACCTGTATCTCGAGACCGGTGCCTCCGGTGCGCCGAACCAGGATATCCCGGGCAACAACGGGGCCGGCCGCCTCTTCCAGGGCTACGTGGAAACCTCCAACGTCAACGTGGTGGAGGAGATGGTCAACATGATCCAGACCCAGCGCGCCTACGAGATCAACAGCCGGGCGGTCTCCACCAGCGACGAGATGCTGGCGCGGCTCAGCCAGCTTTGACGCCTAGCCCCCGGCTCTTCCCTACAGGTCGCACGATGTCCAACCACGTCCTCTTTCGCCGCCTGACGCAGCTGGCGGCACTGCTTTTCATCCTGCTGGCCGCCGGCTGCGCGCAGATTCCGCGCGCCTCGGTGGTCGGCGAGCAGGAGCAGATCAATATCATCGACCGGCCGCCGGCGGTGGCCAACGGCTCCATCTACCAGGCCCGGCGCGGCTATCACCCGCTGTTCGAGGATCGCCGGCCCCGGGCTATCGGTGACATCCTGACCATCGTGCTCAACGAGCAGGTGAGCGCCAGCCAGAATTCGCAGTCGAGCGCCAACCGCAGCGGTTCGGCCTCGCTCGATATCGCCCAGATTCCCGAGATCATCGACTTTCTCGAGGATTACGGGTTCGACGTGGCGGGCAGCAACATCTTCGCCGGCAGCGGCAGCACCCAGGCCAACAACACCATGACCGGGACCATCACCGTGTCGGTGCTGGAAGTGCTCAACAACGGCTACCTGCGGGTGCGCGGCGAGAAGCAGATCGCCATCAACCAGGGCACCGAGTTCATCCGCTTCTCCGGCGTGGTCAACCCGCAGACGGTCACGGCGGCCAACACCGTGCCGTCGAACCAGGTCGCCGATGCGCGCATCGAGTACGTGGGTGATGGCTACATCAACGAGGCGCAGCACATGGGATGGCTGCAGCGCTTCTTCCTCAACGTGTCGCCGTTCTAGGCGCTTGGGATGAGACACCGCATGGCTTCAATCTGGAACGTCAAAGCGATGAGGCGACGCGCGATGCAGCTCGTCGCTCTCGTCGCCCTGGGCCTGGTGGCCCAGGGCGCCTTCGCCGAACGGGTACGCGAGCTCGCAAGCTTCGCCGGCGTGCGCGACAACCAGCTGGTCGGCTATGGCCTGGTGGTGGGGCTCGACAATACCGGTGACCAGACCACCCAGGCACCGTTCACCAGCCAGAGCCTGACCAACATGCTCTCCCAGCTCGGCGTGAGCGTGCCGCCGGGCACCAACCTGCAACTGCGCAACGTCGCCGCCGTGATGGTGACGGCGGACCTGCCGCCGTTCGCGCGGCCGGGCCAGCGCCTGGACATCGTCGTCTCCTCCATCGCCAACGCCAGAAGCCTGCGCGGCGGCACGCTCTTGATGACCCCGCTCAAGGGCGCCGACGGCGACACCTACGCCATCGCCCAGGGCAACATGCTGGTCGGCGGCGCCGGGGCCCAGGCCGGCGGCAGCAGCGTACAGATCAACCAGCAGGCGGCCGGGCGTATCCCCGGTGGAGCGCTGGTGGAACGCGAAGTGGCGCTCAACCTGGGCGGTAACGGCGGCCTGCTGGAGCTTCAGCTGAACACCCCAGACTTCGGCACCGCCCAGCGCATGGTCAGCGCGATCAACGGCGAGTTCGGCCAGTCCGTCGCCTATGCGCGCAACGGCGGCGTGATCGCCCTCGACGGCCCGATGGATGCCAATTCACGGGTCAACTTCATGGCCCGGGTCGAGAACGTCCAGGTCACGCCCATGGAGGCCCCGGCCCGGGTGGTGCTCAACTCGCGCACAGGCTCCGTGGTGATGAACAGCGCCGTCACGCTGCGCCAGGCGGCCGTCGCCCACGGCAACCTGTCGATCGTCATCGACAGTCAGTTCGGTGTCAGCCAGCCGGCCCCGCTGGGCCAGGGGCAGACCGTGGTCGTGCCGGATGCCGATATCGACATCAACCAGCGCGAAGCCTTCCTGCAGATCGTCGAGGGTGCACAGCTCAGTGACGTCGTCAACGCGCTCAACGCCCTAGGCGCCACGCCCCAGGACCTGATGTCGATTCTCGAGGCGCTCAAGGCGTCCGGGTCGCTGCGCGCCGAGCTCGAGGTGATCTGATGAGCATGACCGACATGAGCAGCCAGTTCGCTTTTGATATGAGCGGCTTCCAGCGCATGCAGCATAACGCCCGCGTCGACCCGGAAGGCGGGGCGCGGGAGGCTGCCCAGCAGTTCGAGGCGCTGTTCGTGCAGATGATGATGAAGAGCATGCGCGAGGCGATTCCCTCGTCGAACCTGATGAACAGCAGCGCCGGCGACACCTACCAGCAGATGCTCGACCAGCAGTGGTCCCAGGTGATCGCCGGTAAAGGCGTCGGCCTTGCCGACGTGCTCGTCGAGCAGCTACAGCGCCAGGGTGCGATAAAGGGTGCGGCGCAGGGCGATGAGGAACTCCAGGCGTTGATTGCCGGCATCCCCCGCGGCACCCCGCGGGTGCTGGACGACCCGCTCCAGCCGCCTGGCGCGGCCGAGCCTCGAGGCGGGCGCTTCCTGCGCGAGCTCGAGGCGATCCGCGAGGCCAGGGTCGTCACCGGCGTCGAGCAGGAGAGCGCTGCCACGATGGCCGCGCCGGTCATCAACCCGAACGCGCCGGATCATGTGAAGCGGTTCATGGCTACGCTGGCCCAGCCGGCCCAGGCGGCAAGCCAAGCCAGCGGCGTCCCCGCCGAGCTGATCCTCGCCCAGGCGGCGCTCGAGACCGGCTGGGGTCGTCACGAGATCGCCACCCAGGCGGGCCGCAACAGCCACAACCTGTTCGGCATCAAGGCGGGCAGCCACTGGAAGGGCGCGACCACCGACATCGTCACCCACGAATACGTCAACGGGCGGCGCACGCAGATGGTGGACACGTTCCGGGTATACGACTCCTTCGAGCACGCCTTCACCGACTACGCCAACCTGATCGGCAACAACCCGCGCTACAAGGGCGTGGTCGAGGCGCCCAACGCCATCCAGGCGGCCCACGCGCTCCAGCGCGGCGGCTACGCCACCGACCCGCGCTATGCCGAGAAGCTCGTGGCGGTGATGAACACCCTGGGGCCGCTGCCTGCCGCGCAGGATTTTCTGGCCGATGCGCGTTGAGCCATTCAAGTT
>NZ_JAMZBC010000115.1 GCF_024158715.1 Halomonas sp. 707D7
ACGCGCCTCCAGCGCCGCCAGCACGCGATGCGCGCCGCCGACCTGGGCGCTGCCCAGGGCCTTGAAGCCGATCAGCGCCCGGGCCCAGTAGCGCTTTCGCACGTCAAGGCTCGCCATGAAATCGCCGTGCTGCACCGGCGGTGAGCGCTTCCACTGGCCGTTGGCGTCGCGGTAGTCGGGAATGCCGCTGTCGGTGCTCACTCCGGCCCCGGTAATGACGAACAGGCGGGGGTGGCGAAGCACGAACGCCGCCAGCGCCTCCCCTGCCGCTTCTACCTCACTGTGGTTTTTAATCTGCGTCAAACGCTCACCCTAGGCAACCGGTTAAACTCTCAACGATACTGTAGGACAATGGCGCGGCATACAACGTGCCCAGCCTGGCGCAAAAAGGAGCCCAACATGCAGCGGGATCACGACATCATCATTGTAGGCGGCGGCATGGTGGGCGCGGCGCTGGCCGCGCGGCTGGGCCAGGCGGGCCGGCGCGTGGGGCTCATCGAGCGCGGCGGCGCCCCGAAGGCGCCCGAGGGCGACTTCGACCTGCGCATCTCGTCGCTCAACAAGCGCTCGCTGGATTTCATCGCGGCGAGCCATACCATTCTGCCCCTGGAGCGCACCTGCGCGTTTCGCCATATCGAGGTGTGGAACCAGGAGGGCTCCGGACACAGCCTGTTTTCCGCCCGCGACAGTGACCTCGAGCAGTTCGGCCTGTTCATCGAGAACGTGGCGCTGCAGCACGCCCTGTGGCAACGCCTGGAAGCGATGCCCTGCGTGACGCTCTACACCGACACCACGGTGGTCTCGACGCTTGCCGGGGTGGACGCGCGCATGGTGGAGCTCGACAGCGGCCAGACCCTGAGTGCCGAGCTCGTGGTGGGCGCCGACGGCGCCCGCTCGCAGCTCAGGGAGCTTTCCGGCATCGGCGTGCTGACCCACGACTACCACCAGCGGGCGATGATCGTGAACGTCGAGACCGCCCTGCCCCAGCAGGACGTGAGCTGGCAGTGCTTCACCCCGACCGGCCCCCTGGCCATGCTGCCGCTGCCCGGCCACCGGGCGTCGCTTGTGTGGTACGACAAGGAGGCTGCCACCCAGGCCCGCGAAGCGCTGGACGACGACGCCCTGAAAGCCGCCATCGAAGCCGCCTTCCCCAAGCGGCTGGGCGGCCTCACCCGGGTCAACGCCCGGGCGAGCTTTCCCATCAAGCGCCAGCACGCCAAGCGCTACACCGCCAAGCGCCTGGCGCTGATCGGCGACGCCGCCCACGTGGTGCACCCGCTGGCGGGCCAGGGGCTGAACATCGGCCTGCACGACGCCGACACCCTCGCCGAGCTGATCCTCAGCCATACGGATGCCGGCGATGCCTCCGCCCTTCAGCGTTTCGAGTGGCAGCGCCGGCTCGCCAACCAGGCGATGATCGCCGCCACCGACAGCTTCCATCACCTGTTCACCGGCGTGAAACCGCTGCGCCAGCTCGGCGACTTGAGCCTGCATCTGGCCGAGCGCCTGCCGTTTGCCAAGCGCATGATGATGCAGCAGGCCAACGGGCTGAACCCGTTCAAGTGGCGCTAGACGCCTCGGCGGCGGGGAGCTCGCAAAGATGCCCCGTTTTATCCAGGCTGAACTCGGCGAAATCCCGCGCCAGATAGAGCGTACCGGTGTAGGCCTCTTGCGCCTCCTGGCGAATCGCCTCGATGGACGACGACGCCTCGCCGCGAGACTGATAGCGCGGGCTGAAGTGGGTCAGCACCAGATGAGGCAGCGCGACGGACTCGGCAAAGGCCGCGACCTGGCCCGCGTAGCTGTGGCGCACCTCGGCCGCCTTGTCGGCCATCGCGGCGGTGTAGGTGGCCTCGTGCACCAGCACCTGAGCGCCCTCGCAGGCGCTGGCCAGAAGCGCCGGGCAGTCGTTGTCACCGGCCACGACGATCTTGCCCGGCGGCTGTGTGATGCGAAGATACGCCCCGCTTTCGAGTATCTCGCCTTTCCACTCGACGTCCTCACCGCTGTAAAGCCGCCCCCAGAGCGGGCCGCGAGGCACGCCCTGCGCGATCAACTTCTCGGTATCGAGTACTGGCCTCGGCTTTTCGGTAAAGCTGTAGGCGTAGGAATCCACCCCGTGGGACAGGCGCGTCGTGCTCACTTCGAGCGTTTCGAAATCGATGCACGGCAGCGCCTCGACGAACTGGAACGCCAGCGGGAATGACAGCGTCACCTGGGTGGCCTCGAAGGTGGCCAAGAGCCACGCCTTCAGCGCTTCGGGCGCAACGATCGTGAGCGGCTCGACCCGTCCGTTCATCGAGGCGCTGGCCAGAAGCCCCGGCAGCCCGTAGCAGTGGTCGCCGTGCATGTGGGTGATCAGGATCGCGCGAAGCCCGTGAAGCGACAGCGGCGTATGCAGAAGCTGGTGCTGGGTGGCCTCACCGCAGTCGATCAGATACCACCCCTTGCCCCTGCGCTCGCGCAGCGCCAGCCCGGAGAAGTTGCGCTGCTTGGTGGGCGTGCCGGCAGAGGTGCCGAGAAAGAGCAGGTTCATGGCGGGTTCTCGTGTGGGTCAGCACTCACCTCGCAGCGAGGCAGCGTATGAAAGTCGTTCAAAACTCCCGGGGGCTGGCTATGCTGAGAAAGCCGCCGCGACGGCCCACGACAACCACAACGCCCCTGCCGGGAGGCCTCATGCAACGCACCTCGCGCTACGCCCTCATGATAGCAAGCCTTGGCCTGCTGGCCGCCCCGCCGCTTTCGGCCTTCGACGGCATCGTTGAGAAACAGCGCTTTCGCCTCGAGAACTTCACCACCCAGGGCGGCGAGACGATCCCGCAGGTGGACGTCGGCTGGGAAGCCTACGGCGAGCTCAACGACGCGCGAGACAACGTCATCCTGATCACGCATTTTTTCTCCGGCACCAGTCACGCGGCGGGGCGTTACAGCGACGAGGACGCGCTGCCCGGCTACTGGGACGCCATCATCGGCCCCGGCAAGGCGCTGGATACCGACCGTTTCTACATCATCTCCTCCGACACGCTGGTCAACCTCAACGCCCATGACCCGAACGTGGTCACCACCGGCCCGGCCACGATCAACCCGGAGACGGGCGAGCCTTGGGGCATGGCGTTTCCGTTGGTGGGCATTCGCGATTTCGTCGAGGTGCAGCGGGCGCTGCTGGAAAGCCAGGGGATCGACTCGCTGTACGCGGTGATGGGCGCCTCGATGGGGGCGCTGCAGGCCATCGAGTGGGCGAGCGTCTACCCGCAGCGGGTCGAGCGGCTGATTCCCGTGATCGGCAGCGGCGCCACCGACCCGTGGCTTCTGGCCACCCTGGGCACCTGGGCCGTGCCGATCCGCCTGGACGAGCGCTGGAACGAGGGTGACTACTACGACGCCGAGCCGCCGCTCGCGGGCCTGAAGGAGGCGCTGAAACTGGTCACGCTCAACGCCAACCACTGGCGCTGGGCCAACCGCACCTTCGATCGCGCCTGGGCGGACGAAACCCGTGACCCGGCCCAGGATCTGGGTGCCCGCTACGCCATCGAGCAGGCCCTCGACGAGCTCGCCGCCGCCCGAGCCGAGGTGGCGGACGCCAACCACCTGCTCTACCTGGTACGCGCCAACCAGAACTTCATCGCCGGCGGCGGCGATACCTACCAGGAAGGACTGGCCCGGATCGAAGCGCCCACGCTGATGCTCTACAGCGAGCGCGACCTGGTCTTTTCGCCGGAGGGCGTGCGCCGCACTGCGCAACTGATCCGCGAGGCGGGCAACGAGGTAACGCTCGAACCCCTGCGGGGCGATCGCGGCCACCTCGACGGCGTGCTGGCCATCGAGCAGGCGAGCGACACGCTGCGGGCGTTTCTCGAGTAGCGGGTGGCCGTGAGTATTCCGGTCGCGATACCTTGGCCCGGCGCGCTTCCCTGCCCCGGGTCAAGGCGAAGCCCGCGCGAGTGACTACACTGGTGGAGCGATCCACGTTCCAACCAGGAGAACCGCTCATGACCACCAACGAGAAAGTCTTCATCAGCCCCGGCCGCTACGTGCAAGGCGAAGGCGTGATCGCCCGCGCCGGCCACTACGTCTCGAACCTCGGGCAATCGGCCCTGCTGATCGCCGACGACGTGGTGTGGAAAATCGCCGGTGAAGCGCTCAGCAAGAGCCTGGAAGGCGACAGCGTACGCTTCGAGCGCGCGGTGTTCGAAGGCGAAGCCTCCAGCCGCGAGATCGACCGGCTGGTGGAGCTGGGCCAGAAGCAAAAGGCCGAGGTAGTGATCGGCTTCGGCGGCGGCAAGGCGATCGATACCGCCAAGGGCGTGGCGGAAAAGCTCGAGGCCGCCTGCGCGATCCTGCCCACCACCGCCTCCACCGATGCGCCGACAAGCGCGCTTTCGGTCATCTACAGCGACGACGGCGAGTTCGAGTCCTACCGCTTCTATGCCAAGAACCCGGACCTGGTGCTGGTGGATACCGGCATCATCTGCAAGGCGCCGCCGCGCTTTCTCGCCTCCGGCATCGCCGACGCTCTGGCTACCTGGGTCGAGGCGCGCGCCGCCATTCGCGCCAACGCCAACAACATGGCCGGCGGCAAGGCGACGCTCCTGGGCGCGACCATCGGCGAGAAGTGTGAAGAGATCCTCTTCGAGCACGCCCTGCTCGCCTATCAGGCCAACCAGGCGCAGATCGTCACGCCCTCCTTCGAGGCGGTGGTGGAAGCCAACACGCTGCTCAGCGGCCTGGGCTTCGAAAGCGGGGGCCTGGCCGGCGCGCACGCCATCCACAACGGCTTCACGGCGCTGCACGGCGACATTCACGACATGACCCACGGCGAGAAGGTGGCCTTCGGCACCGTCGCCCAGCTGATTCTGGATCAAACGCCCCAGGCGGAGCTGGAAGAGTATCTGGATCTCTACCTGGCGCTGGGCCTGCCGGTGACGCTGAAGGCACTCAAGCTCGAGGACGTCAGCGACGAGGATTTGTACCGCGTGGCCGAGGCTGCGCTTAAAGAGGGCGAATCCAGCCACAACCTGGCTTATGAGCTGACCCCGCAGCAGGTCGTGAGCGCCATCAAGGCCGTGGACGTGCACGCGCGGGCGTTCATGGAGAAGGTGGGGTTGAGCGAGTAAGCACAGCAAGCGGAGCGCCGAGGCGCTCCGCTGATGTCAGCTCACTGTCATCCCATCATGTACATTGGCCCGATGCTAGCAATCACTCGTCCGGCCATACCCGAAGATTCCCGGATCTCCATAGCTCACCATCCCAGCACAGCACATCGTGCAAGTCAGCGTAGATGGACATCTGGTTATAGCGTGGAGATCCATCCGGCTTGAACCAGTGCGATATCAGCGCGGTTGGGCGAGGTGGGCGAAATTTTTTACGTTCATTCAAATTGGGTTGCCAAAAGTAGACGATGATCGATTCGGCCGTTTCAAGATGCGTTCGCGTATGCTCGACGGGATAGGCAACGCTGCCCAGCCATATCTTCTGTTCGCGTGTAATTTCGAAAGCTTTATGGTGCTGCCTGAATCGATTCCGGTATAACCCTTCCGTGATTCCGCAGTACTGAATCTGCTCGTTGCGTTCGTATCGGCGCTTCCCCGTAAGCAGATACAGGCCGTTCCCCAGACCAGATTCACATGCCTCTTCCAGTGAATAAGGCCCCTGCCAGTTCACACGTATCGTTTGATTTTCCAATGCCTAGCTACCTTTTAATGCCCCCATTCGCGCCGAATAATAATTCGATCAAAAATAGTAACTCAACCACTATTTGATTTTTATTAGAGAGAACTCACGTTCAGCCTTGAATGCTGGCTCTTCATATGCGACATGCATTTACCAAGTCAGAAAGCAATAGTGCTCGACTTCTAACGCGTGACCGAAGCGTCACTGACGGAAGGAGAATCCAGCCACAACCGGGACTAAGAGCTCACCTCACAACAGATCGTTCACGACATCAAGGCCGTGGTCGTGTACGCGCGGGCGTTCATGGAGAAGGTGGGGTTGAGCGAGTAAGTCTTGAAAGATCAAGGGCGCTACGTATGTAGCGCCCTTTATCTGGCCCGCTCGGCCCTTGCCGAAGCTTGCAGGGCATTACCGGCTGGCGTTTTCCTCGGCCACCTGACGAAGCGCATCGACCAGCACTTCAGCGGGCTGGGCGCCGGGAATCAGGTAGCGCCCGTCGAGGATGAACCCCGGCACCGCATTCACGCCGGCGTCCATGAACCGCTGCTGCGCCGCTCGCACTTCGTCGGCGTACTGATCCGAGCGAGCGATGGCCTCGGCGGTGTCGCCATTCAGCCCCACCTCGATGGCCTTCTCGCGCAACACCTGCGGGTCTGCCGGGTTCCTCGCCTCGCCGAAGTAGGCCTCGAACAGGGCCAGTTGCAGCGGCGTCTCGCGCTGTTGGGTAGCGGCCCAGGCCAGCACCCGGTGGGCGGCGAAGGTGTTGTTCGCCCGGCGCTCCTGTGCACCGTTAAAGTTCAAGCCAAGCTCTTCGGCCACCGCCATGATCTCGCGCTGGGACTGCTCCATGGTGGCCGCGTCCTTGCCGTATTTACGGCACAGGTGCTCCAGAATCGGCTCGCCCTCCGGCGGCATGTCGCGGTTGAGCTCGAAAGGCTGCCAGTGAAGCTCGACCTCGATCTCGTCTTTCAGGGTTTCCAGCGCCTGCTCCAGGCGGCGATAGCCGATGGCGCACCACGGGCAGGCCACATCGGAGACCAGGTCGATTCTGACGGTTTGCATATTCTATGCTCCTGTGGGGTATCCCAGTATTCGATTAAACGTTGGGCATCATGCTACTGTATGGAGCACGTGACGGCAGCACGGATGAGAAGGCGACGATGGAAAAACACCGGTATACAAGGATAAGCTCGGTCAAACGGTACGCCTACTTGGAGCCATGGCGTTACCCGAGGGCGTTACTCATGTCGAGGTAATCGCGCGGGGACGCGCGCGTTTGATTACTCTGGCGAAAGAAAGGTGGGATAGCTGGTTCGATGGTCCAAGTGTTACGGCAGACTTTATGCGTGAACGTACTCAATCTTAAGAGGAAAGGCACGGGGTTTTGAGGTTAACGCCGAAGCTCAGCCGATGCGAAGCCGTCGGCTGCAGCGCCTTGTTGGGCGCCTGTTCTTACTACATTGCCCAAGTTGCCTCACACGCTAAGTACTCACTGAGGACGATTTTAATGGTTACCTCGTCGCCATAATCCGCTCCGTGGTAGCGGTATCGACCTTCCTGGACCTCGACCCAGCCGTTGATTAAGAGGTTAACGCTAGATGTTTCGCCAGCAGAGGATTGGAGCGTAAGCTGCGTGACCAAGAGCCGCTGCATCCCACGAGATCCAACCTCCCCGAACGTCTCCCCGATTTGGCTCGCTTCGAACGAGTCGCGTTGCTCCTCAGTGAGAGACTCCAACGGCGCGTACCACATTCTACTTGGCGGACCTGAACATGGCTGGCTGAGCTCGAATACGGCGTGGCCTTGGGCTAGCTTCGACAAGACACGCTTAACCCGCTCCGGTTCAATCATGAAGTGCGTTCGGCCGTCTTTCTGATATCTCGCTTTCTCTAGCTTCGCGCGTAAAGCCTGAGAATGCCGAAGAGCCTTCGCGACGCGTTCTCGCGTTAATTGGTCTGGATCGGTTGTGCCGGTAGTCACGCACTCAATGAGGCAGGCTAGATACTGCTCATCCAGTGAGAATCCGTTGTTGCAGTATCTACATGCACCGACGACGGGGAGGTAACTGGGTAGGGGCGGATCCAAGAAAGCCTTAGAAGGAACATGCTCACGTGTGTCCTCGTAGCCGCCACAGTATATGCACCCGTTGATGAGACGCTGGTCGGCATAGTCGTCGAGTTGGTCCACTCATTACTCCTCTCGGTGCCGCTGCGCGCAACGCCCACTTAACTGGTGAGCAACGCTACCACGACATTCAATTATTACACCGTAAACGCAAAAGCCAAATCAGACTAAAACCGCCAAGCGTCGCGAATCCGTCTTAAAGCATTTGTTATGTGTTACTTGCTAGGATCTCAAACTGTGGCTTCCCGTAAGAGCCAATCAGCACATCTTCTTCAGTCTCCTCCATTCTATTGTCAAAAAGTCTATAACCATCCATTTTTAACTCTCTAGCCAGTGATACTAATTGTTCAATTTTTCCGATGAAAGGTATTGGGAAATGGACATAACTCTTTGCGCTGGCTGTTCATCTTTAGGACCAAAGCCCGTAATACTTATAATATCGTGTGCAGAAAAAGTCTTCTTTATATCTTCTCTATCGTTTAAATGAATGTTAACACCGAATAACAAGCTATTAATCTCCTTGGAATTAATATGTACACTTCCGACTAAATACGAGGCTAATTTTTCTTCCAAACGCTCAATTTTTGCTAGTAGTTCTTGAACATTCTGAGTTGATACAGGAAACTTAACAAAATCATTGGTTTTTTGGCTAATATATTCAGCATAATAAGAGCCTTCTTGTAGCTCAGGTCGAAACTTAGTTTGTAATATGAATACTGCAATTAAGAAGATTGGAACATTTAATATGGCTGCAATTACAAGGGCTTCTGACGCCCAATTTAGATTTGACAAGTTTACCGCTGCAACTAAAAACGTGCTGTTTATTGAAAACAATCCGACTAGCCAAGCACCTAATAGCTGAATCGGTTTTGTGATTTTCTCTGGTTGGATATTTTGATTATTCACTATTTACCCATAAATAAATAAAAGAGAGTATATGGAAGGCTACATAACCCCAATAAACGTGCCCGCTCATTTACTAAGATTATGTAGTCGGTTCTTTTGACTCTAACCCATTGCTTACGCTTAAAGCAAAGCAAAATTTGGCAATATATCTGAAATTCCCGTGCCTGCGCGTTTTGCTGGTTTCCATCATACTGGCGCATGAACATCACCCGGCTGTGCGCCTCAGAGTAAAGAGCCCAATTGTGTGGGCATCCCTGCAAGTAGATAGCCCGTTACGCTAGCCTCACCCGCACCATTACCCCCTCGAACCACTGCTGCCGCAACCCGTGCTGTTTCTCCAGCAGCGCCAGATAAGCCGCTAGCGGATGCTGCGATTCCAGCGTTACATGCAACTGCCGCAACCGTCGCTGAAACGGGAGCTGTTCGGCGGGCTGGTGCAGCGGGGTGGCGTGTTCGGTGAGCCAGTCGATCTCGGGGAGCAGCAGGTGGGTGGCGCCACTGTCCAGCGCCAGCGTGACGCCCTTGACGTCGAAGTCGCCGACGTAAAAGTGCGGGCGGCGGGTCTTGCGCCAGGTGTCGGCGAGGTGGGCGAAGCCGCCGCCGTAGTGGCTGTCGCCCCGGTAGGCGATGAGCGGCTGAGCGTAGCCCCTGAGCGCGGCGATGTCGGGGTCGAAGGCGTAGAAGCTGTCCAGATTCTCGACTTGGATGAGGGCGCCGAAGGTGGCCAGGGTCAGGTGTCTCAGGTCCACATCCACAATGCTTCGCGCCTCGCGGCCCACGCCCGGCGAGGGCCGGGGCGGGGTGTTGAGCAGCACGCGCCAGGCGCGGGGGCCTTCGCGGGTGGCCTTGGCCTCCTCCACGCCCTCCTTCGCCTGGGCGGCGCTGGGCAGGCCGCTCAGCGCGCGGCCGAGCGGTGCCAGGTGGGCGCTTTCCAGCACCGAGTCGATCTGCGCCAGCAGCGCGGCATCGAAGCGGAGCGCCTGGCTTCCCAGGCGCGGGCCCAGGTCGATGTCGTGTTCGCGGCACCAGGCCACCACGTCGCCCACCCACTGGCGCCGGGGGCGCTCTACGCTCGGCTGCTGGCGAAGCAGGCGCTTCACCTCGTTGAGCCCGGTGCGGGCGCGGCCGGTGAGGTTCATGGCGTGCTCGCAAGCTGTAGCGCCACGTCGCGAATCAGGCGCACGTCGTTGTAGTCGCCAGCCTTCTCTTCTTCGGCCTGCAGGATGAAGGCGCGCTGTTCGCTGCGCGGCAGGCCCTGGTACTCGGCGATCACCTGGAAGAGCCAGATCTCGTCGCTCCACTCGAGCGGGCTCTCTTCCAGGTAGCGCAGCGCGCTGACAGGCTGTGGGGCGGCGGCGTCGACCACGTCGAGGTAGAAGGTTTCCACGTCCTCTTTCAGCGCCTGCTGGCGGGCGGCCACGGCG
>NZ_JAMZBC010000116.1 GCF_024158715.1 Halomonas sp. 707D7
ACCAAGGGTTATCCGCCGTCGGTGTTCGCCAAGCTGCCGGGGCTGGTCGAGCGGGCCGGCAATGCCGAGCGCGGCGGCGGCTCGATCACGGCGTTCTACACCGTGCTCACCGAGGGCGACGACCAGCAGGACCCGATCGCCGACTCCGCCCGGGCGATCCTGGATGGCCATATCGTGCTCTCGCGCAGTCTCGCGGAGGCGGGTCACTACCCGGCCATCGACATCGAGGCTTCGATCAGCCGGGCGATGAACGCGGTGGCGACCGACGAGCAGATCAATCGGGCGCGCACCTTCAAGCAGCTCTTTTCGCGCTATCAGCGCAACCGCGACCTGATCAGCGTGGGCGCCTACAGTCCGGGCCATGATCCGAGGCTCGACGAGGCGGTGAATCTCTTTCCGGAGCTCGAGCGATTCCTGCAGCAGCGCATCGACGAGCGCGCGACGCTCGAGGCGTCACGACAGGCACTAGCGAACGTGGTGGGAGGCTAAATGCGTCATTCACAGCTCGACATACTGACCGACCTTGCCCGCGATGCCCGCGATCAGGCCGGCAAGCTGCTGGCCGAGGAGCGTCAAAGCCAGCAGCAGACCCAGACCCAGCTCGACTCGCTCAGCCGCTACCGCGCCGAGTACGCCGAGCGGCTGCAGAAGGCGATGCGCGAAGGGATCGACCCGGCGACCATGTTCAACTACCAGCAGTTTCTGGCCTCGCTCGACGCCGCGCTCAGCCGCGCGCGCCAGGCGCTGACCGCCCAGCAAAAGCGCGTGCAGCAGAGCCAGCAGCACTGGCAACAGGAGCAGCGCAAGCTCTCCTCGTTCGACACCCTCGCCTCGCGCCGGCTGCTCGAGGAGCATCGCCGCCAGGAGCGTGCCGACCAGAAAGCCAACGACGAGTTCGTGACCGGCCAGAGCGCTCGCCGCTCGCCGGACCGATCGCAGTAACAGGAGGCCATCGCCATGAACCTATCGCTTCTGCTGTCCGCCACGTCGAGCCTGTCCGGCGCGCGCGCCGCGCTGCCCGGCCAAGGTGCCGCCCCGAGCGCACCGGAAGGCTTTCAGTCCACGCTGCGCCAGGCCTTCGACCTTCTTGGTGACACGCCGCCCAGTGAGCTGGCACTCGATGGCCCGAGCGAGACGCTCGATGCCTTGTCAGTACCGACCGAGGCAGCGCTCGAAGCGTTTCGCGACGCCCTGGCGGCGCTGGAGGTCGATGTCGAGACTCTCGACGACGCCTCGCTCGGGGCGCTTTACCTCGCCACCGAAGAAGCGTTGAGCGCTGCTGCCGAGGACAAGCCGATGGCCGAGGCCTTCGGTGATCTGCTGGCAGCATTCGGTGGACTGGCGCGAAGCGACCAGCCGCTCGCTTCGCGCGAGATCTTCTCCACGCTGCCGAGCACTCTGACCCAAGGCGCTACCGCCACCGATGCCGAAGCGCTCGACTCACGCAGTTCATCGACGCCCCTCGACGAAGTCACTTCGCGCCTGGCGCTGATGGCCGCCTTCAACGCTCCCGTGAGTGATGTCGCGTCCGGCGAGGCAGAGACGGCACCGGCACTGAAGGAGGCCACGACCAAGATACTCGCCGCCCTGACTGCGCTGCGCGGTGAGCCGGCACGAGAAATGCAGGCCCCGGGCCTGCCATCGAGCGGTGAGCCACGCACGCTCCAGCCTGCTCCCGCCGTCCTCAACCAGCCACCGCTGACGCTCTCTGGTCTCGCCCAAACCGCGCTCCTTGCTACCGGCGGGGAGTCGATGCCGGTCGCGCCGATGCCCGGCGCCGGCGAGATGGTGCCTCTTGCCCAGGGCATGGGTCAGGCGCTGCCGAGCGGCGCCGAGGCGCCGATGCCGAACAGCGCGCAGGCTACGCCTGCGGCGGCGGCACCCGCAACCATCATCACCACCCCGGTCACCCACCCGGGCTTTGCCGAGAAGCTCGGCCAGCAGATGATTCATCTCACCCAGCGCGGCGGCGAGCAGCACGTCAAGCTCGAGCTGCACCCGGCGGAGCTCGGTCCGCTGTCGATCTCCCTAAAGATGGGCGAGCACGGCACCCAGGCCCAGTTCTTCTCGGCGCATGCCCAGGTGCGCCAGGTCATCGAGCAGGCCATTCCCCAGCTGCGCGAGGCGCTCGCCGAGCAGGGCATCGCGCTGGGCGACACCTCGGTCGGCCAGCAAAACGCCTCCGACCGGGAAGCGTTTGCCCAGTCGGGCGGCTCGGCTCAAGGCGGGGCCAGCTCGGCCGATGATGAGGTAGAAGGACTCGTCCCGACCCCGGCAAGCATCGTGCTTGACGGGCGGGTCGACCTCTACGCCTGAAGCCCGTCACGGGCTTCTTCACACTCGCCGCCCGCCGCGGCTAAACCGAAAGATAGGCACTCCCAAGGAGCCTGTTCATTTCTTAAGCGGCTGGCGCATTAGGCATAATGCATGGCATTCGTCATGCGCAAGGATCATGGGATTAGTCAATGGCAGAAGCAAGCGGTGGATCCAGGAAACTGCTCTGGATAATGATCGTGCTGGTCGTGCTCTCGTCGCTGGGCGCGGCCGCGGCGATCTACATGGTGCTGGGCCATGGCGGCGAGGGCGAGGCCGGTCAGACCCAGGTGGCCGCCAAACCGGAGCCGCCCGTGTTCACGCGCATCGAGCCCTTCACGGTCAACCTGTCGGATGACCGTTACGGTTCGCGCCTGCTCTACACCGGCATCACGCTGCGGGTCGGCGACGAGCAGAGCAAGAAGATCATCGAGGAGCACATGCCCCAGGTGCGCAGCCGCCTGCTGATCCTTCTATCCGGCAAGCAGGCGAGCGAGCTCACTTCCGTCGAAGGCAAGGAGGCGCTCGCCCAGGCGATCATCGGCCGGCTGAACGTGCCGCTCGTCGAGAACCAGCCGCCCCTCGATCTTCAGGAAGTGCTGTTCACCGATTTCATCGTGCAATAACCTCGGGCGCGGGAGCCGTTCATGTCACAGGACGATCTACTGTCCCAGGAAGAAATCGACGCCCTGTTGAAAGGGGTGAGCGGAGACGACGAGCCCGCCGGTGGGTCGTCGTCTGCCGCGAAGGACGAGCAGCGCATTCGTCCCTACGATCCGGCCACCCAGCATCGGGTGATCCGCGAGCGTCTGCATGCGCTGGATTTCATCAACGAGCGCTTCGCGCGCTATTTTCGCAACGGCCTGTTCAACCTGATTCGGCGCAGCGCCGACATCACGGTGGAGTCGGTGCGCTACCAGAGCTTCAGCGAGTTCTCGCGCAACACGCCGGTGCCCACCAACCTGAACATCGTGTCGATGAAGCCGCTGCGCGGCTCGACTCTGGTGGTGTTCCCGCCGAACCTGGTGTTCATGGTGGTGGACAACCTGTTCGGCGGCGACGGTCGCTTCGTCACCAAGTCCGACGGGCGCGAATTCACCAATACCGAGCAGCGCATCATCCAGCGCCTGCTCAATCTGGCGATCGATGCCTACCAGGAGGCCTGGAAGGTGGTCTTCCCGCTGGAGGTGAGCTACCTGCGCTCCGAGGTGCAGTCGAAGTTCGCCAACATCACGAGTTCTCCCAACGAGATCGTGGTGAACACCAAGTTCAACATCGAGGTGGGCAATCTTTCCAGCAGCTTCCAGATCTGCATGCCCTACGCCATGATCGAGCCGCTGCGCGACCTGCTGGCCAACCCGATCAACGACAGCAACCACGATCACGACGGCACCTGGTCGCGACGCATGGCCGGCGAGATCCGCCAGTCCGAGGTGGAGCTGATCGCCGAGTTCGCCCGGATCCCCAGCCGCATCGCCCAGGTGATGGGCCTCAAGAAGGGGGATGTCCTGCCCATGGAGATCCCCGGCACCGTGACGGCCAGCGTCGACGGCGTGCCCGTCATGGAGTGCGAGTACGGCAGCCAGCGCCAGAACCGCGCGCTGCGCGTGCTGCGCCTGATCGATCACGGCGCCATGAACAACGCGTCCTCGAAGGACTTCATCAAGGGGTCGACGCGACGCCAAGCCAAGGAACCAACCCATGACTGATCCCAACAAACCCGATCAGCCCATTTCCGACGACGATTGGGCCAGCGCCATGTCGGAACAGGCCCCCGAGGGCGATGCCGCCGAAGAGGACCCCTGGGCGGCGGCGATGGCCGAACAGGAAGCCGCCGAGCAAGCGGAGAATGTCCCGGCAGCGGAACCCGAACCGCCCGTCGCCAAGGCGGCGAGCGACGAGCTGTTTCGCCCGCTCAGCGGCGAAAACGGCGCCACGGCGGCGCGTGATCTCGAAATGATCATGGATATCCCGGTCAAGCTCACCGTCGAGCTCGGGCGTACCAAGCTGACCATCAAGCAGCTGCTGGAGCTGGCCCAGGGCTCGGTGATCGAGCTCGAGGGTCTGGCCGGCGAGCCGATGGATATCCTGATCAACGGCTATCTGATCGCCCAGGGCGAGGTGGTCGTGGTGGAGGACAAGTACGGCATCCGCATCACCGAGATCATCACTCCCTCCGAGCGCATCCACAAGCTCAACCGATGAGTGTCGCCACCACGTCGACCGAGTCGATCGATGCGCTGGGGGGCGATGCCCTGATGGGCATAGCCGCCCTCGGCAAGACCGCGGCGGCGCTGGCTCTGGTCATCGCCATCATCCTGCTGTGCACGGCGGCCCTGAAGCGGGTCCAGCAGCAGCGCTTCGAAAGCGGCGCGCGGCTCAAGGTCGTGGGCTCCACGGCAGTGGGGAGCCGCGAGCGCGTGGTCGTCGTCGAGATCGAGGATACCTGGCTGGTGGTCGGCGTGAGCGGCGGGCGCATCACCAAGCTGTACGAACGCCCGGCCCCGGTCGATCGCCCGGTCGCCTCGCGCGAGGCGAGCGCCGGTTTTTCCCAGCGCCTGGCGAAGGCGCTGGGAAAGCGCCCCTCGCAGCCCGGCCCGTCTTCCACGTCATGAGAAACGCCATGCTCTTCCCCCGACCCCATCGCGGGTGGCTCGCCCTCGCCCTGCTGACGCTCGCTTGCCTGGCGCTGCCCGCCCAGGCCCAGACGCTGCCCGGCTTCGTCTCGCAGCCGCTGGAGGATGGCGGCCAGCAGTGGTCGCTGTCGCTGCAGACGCTGCTGCTCTTGAGCTCGCTGGCCTTCCTGCCGGCGATGCTTTTGATGATGACCAGCTTCACGCGCATCATCATCGTGCTGAGCCTTCTGCGGACCGCCATGGGCACCCAGGCCACGCCGCCCAACCAGGTACTGCTGGGCATCGCGCTGTTTCTGACGTTCTTCATCATGTCGCCGGTGCTCTCCCAGGTGTACGACACCGCCTGGCAGCCGCTCTCCACCGAGGCGATCAATTTCGAGGAGTTCCTGGTACGCGCCCAGATTCCCTTTCGCGAGTTCATGCTGGCACAGACCCGCGAGCCGGATCTCGCGCTGTTCGTGCGCCTGGCCGACGTCGGGCCGATGCAGGGGCCGGAAGAGCTGCCCATGCGTGTGCTGCTGCCGGCGTTCGTGACCAGCGAGCTGAAGACCGCCTTCCAGATCGGCTTCACCATCTTCATTCCGTTTCTGATCATCGACCTTGTCGTGGCCAGCACCCTGATGGCGCTGGGCATGATGATGGTACCGCCGGTGACCATCTCGCTGCCCTTCAAGCTGATGCTGTTCGTGCTGGTGGACGGCTGGCAGCTGATCATCGGCTCGCTCGCCGAAAGCTTCTACATGCTCTAGTGCCACGCTAACGGTATCCGACGAGGAGCCCCCATGACCCCCGAAACCGTAATGAGCATCGCCTACCAGGGCATGCGCCTGACCCTGTTCATGGGCGCGCCGGTGCTGCTGGCGGCCCTGTTCACCGGCCTGATCATCAGCCTGTTCCAGGCCGCCACCCAGATCAACGAGATGACGCTGACCTTCATCCCGAAGATCCTGGCGGTCTTTGCGGTCCTGGTACTGGCCGGCCCCTGGCTGATCGGCTTGATCACCGACTTCACCTATCGCCTGTTCGTCAACATCCCCAGCATGGTGATGTAGCGTGGTCGAGGTCACCTTCGCCCAGCTCCAGGCTTGGCTCGTGGCCTTTCTGTGGCCCTTCGTGCGCATCACCGCCTTCATGGCGGTCGCGCCGCTCTGGGGCCACTCGAGCATCCCCAATCAGGCCAAGGTCGGGCTGGCCGCGCTGGTGGCCGTGGCGATCGCCCCTTTGCTGCCCGCCATGCCCGGCGTGCCGCTCCTCTCCTGGGCGAGTCTCGGCATCATGATCGAGCAGCTGCTGATCGGCCTTGCGATCGGGCTGGTGATGCACATCGTCTTCGCCGCGGTGCAGGCGGCCGGGGAGTTCATCGGGCTGCAGATGGGCCTGGCCTTCGCGAGCTTCTTCGACCCCTCCAGCGGCACCAACATCATGGTGCTGTCGCGCATTCTCTACATGATCACGCTGCTGATGTTCCTGGCGCTCAACGGCCACCTGATGGTGCTGGAGACGCTGATCATGAGCTTCCAGACGCTGCCGGTGGGCTTTGGTGGCCTGAATCCCGATGCCTTCGAGCTGCTCGCCCGCTACGCCGGCACCATCTTCGCCTCGGGCATGCTGCTGGCGCTGCCACTGGTAGCCTCGCTTCTGATCATCAGCCTGTCGCTGGGGATTCTCAACCGCTCGGCGCCGCAGCTCACCGTGTTCAATATCGGCTTCCCCACCTCGCTCACGGTGGGGCTGGTGCTGTTGATGGTGCTGATGTCCGACATCGGGCGCTTTCTGCAGCCGCTGTTCAGCCAGGGGCTGGCATTCATGCAGAGTCTGATCGAGGTCATGGCGACCCCCTGACGAAAACGCCGCTTCCCCAAGGGGAAGCGGCGTCGGGCCTCGGCGAGTGCCGAGGTGGACTACCTGGGCGCACTACATGTAGTTGAACAGCGACATGCTCTTCATTTCGACGAAGGTGCGCTGGGAGGCCTGCAGGCCGACCTGGCGCAGGCTGTACTCCGAGATCGCCTCGGCGTAGTCCAGATCGACCAGGTCCGACAGCGTCTGGGCATAGTTCATCATGCGATTGCTGCCCACCGCATCGATGACGTCCAGCTCGTTGAGCCGGGCGCCAGCGGAGGCGCGCACGGTGAGCACGTTGTCCAGGGCGTTGTCCAGCTCGCGCATCGACGTGTTCAGCGTATTGCGCAGCGCCGCCTTTTCCGCATCGGTCTCGGCGGGATTTTCCAGCACACCGATCACGGCTTCCAATGTCTTGAAAAGATCCGCCGGCTGCTCGGCGCTTCCGGCGCGGGCCACGCTGATCTCATCTCCCACTTCGGGGGTGCCGGTCAGGGTCAGGCTCACGCCGCCAAAGGCGATCTGCTGGCCGTCTCCCGTATATGCGCCGTTGGTGAGTTCTCCTTCGGGCCCTTCCACGCGATAGACGAACCCTTCGCCTGCGGTGTTCTCCTCGAACCGAACGGTGAAGCTCGCGCCGAAGTTCGCATCGGAAGAGTCCTTGACCGACAGGCCGGCGAACGTGACGTTTCCGGTATTGTCCGGGTTCGCCTTGGCGATATAGCTTGCATTGCTCGCCACGCTCTGGAAGATCGATCGGCCGTTCTCTGCGACCGGCATGCGCCGCGAGGCGTCGACCTGCTGCTCCCGCGCCGAGGCGTCGCCCCGATATTCGACCTTGCCGCTGTCATTCTTGAAAAACGGCGGGGCATCATCCTTGTACCCACCGAACAGGTACCGGCCGTTGCCGTCGGTGGCATTGGCCTGGCCGATCAGCGTCTCATAGACGCCCTTGAGTTCGCTGGAGATCGACTGGCGGTCGGCGTCGCTCAAGGTATCGCTCGAGGCCTGGATCAGCAGCGTCTTGGCGCGGGTCACCGCGTCGCTGACGCTGTTGAGCACGCTCTCGGTCTGGGCGAGGGAGTTGCGCGCGGAGACCCGCGAGTTCGTGTACTGCTCGTTGATCGCCATCGACTGGTCGACCCCCACCGCGCGCGCGGCGGCCTGCGGGTCGTCGGACGGGTTGACGACCCTGCGCCCGCTGGCGATCTGCTGGCTGACGCGCAGGAAATCGCTCTGCTGGCGATTCATCGAGGCGGTGCTCTTCTCGAACATGGTGACGCTGCTAATACGCATACTCGACGCTCCTCACTCAGCTGCGCAGGTTCAAGATGGTGTCCATGATCGTTCCCGCGGTATCGATCACGCGGGCGTTGGCCATGTAGAACTGCTGGTAGCGGATCAGGTTGGCCGCTTCCTCGTCCAGGTTCACGCCGGACTCCGACTGCTGGACGGCGCGCAGCTGGTCGGTGAGCCCCTGGCGCGCATCGAGGTTGACCTGGGTGATGTTGGCGCGGTTGCCCACGTCGCTGACGATGGAGGCGTAGGCCGAGCTCACCGAGGAGACCCCGCCGACCACGCGCTTGCCCTGCAGCTCCTGCAGGGCAAGCGCATTGCGGTTGTCGCCATTGGCGGAAATGATGTTCTGGCTGACCGTCAGCGTGGCGGTTTCGTCCTCGCCCGGCAGCGCATCGAGGGTGAAGCTCACGCCGTCGATGGTGACCTCATCGCCGGCTTCGAGCACGGCACCGTCGGCGGTCGGGTCGAAGGCATTGCCGTTGACCCGGACGCTGGCCTGCGGGCTGACGCTCAGCTTGCCGTCGTCGCTCACCTGCAGCTCGTAGCGCTTGTTGGCGGAGAACGCCGTCGGCGAAGAGGTCAGGCCACTGACGTCGAGGTTGCCGCTACGGGTGAGGGAGTTGAGCGGGCTGCCCCCGGTCCCGTCGAAGCCAGCGTCCGCCGCCGCGATCTTGTCGACATCGGTGATCGCCACCTGCATGCCGTTGGCGGCGCGGCGCACGGGCTGGACTTCGAAGCGATCACCATCCACCGGCGTGCCGTCGAAGGTCAACTTCATGCCACCGAAGGTGAGCTCCTGGGTCTGGGCATTCCAGTCGGCATCGGTGACCACGGCACGGCTATCGCCTCGCGTCACGACCGGCACGCTGCCGTCGAAGCGGACCGTATAGTCGCTGGCACGCAGCTGGTCGATGGTATCGGGATCGAACTGCGCCGACACACTCGCATCGCCGCTGTTGCCTTTGGAGCCATAGATCTCGGGGTCGCGCACCATGAAGAAGTCGCCCCCCACCTGGCCGTTGAGATCGACCCCCTGCTTGTGCTGCTCGTTGAAGGCCACGGAGAGCGATACCGCGAGCTGGCCGATCTGGTTCTGGGTCTTGTCCAGGGTTTCCGAGCGGAAGCTCATCAGCCCGCCCAGCGCCCCACCCTTGATGGTCGACTCCTGCAGGGCATTGACGTTGCCTCGCCCATCGCTGTAGCCGACGACCAGTCGCTGCGGATCGGTATCGGACCTCAGCGTATCGAGCCTGAAGGCATCGGCTCCCACGACCAGCGGTTGCCCATCCGGCAAGCTGATGTTGTAGGACTTGCCATCCTGGATGTTGAGTCGTACATCCATCCGCTCATTGAGCTCGGACACCAATTGGTCGCGCTGATTGAGAAGACTGTTGGGCGCTTCGCCGCTGCGCGCACGGGCCAGCGAAATCTCCTTGTTGAAATCGGCGATCTGCTTGAGCGTATTGTTGATCTGGGTGACTTCGTCCTTGATCTGGCCATTGATATTGTCCTGCATGTCCTGCAGGTAGCCGTCGAAGGCGCGAAACTGCGCACTCAAGGTATTCGCCGTACCCAGCACACCTTGCCGGGACGCCGGATCGGACGGGGCGCTGGCCAGGTCCTCGAGAGAGGAGAAGAACCCCTGCATAAGCGGTGACAGGCCGGCGGCACGGTCGGCCAGCAGGTTGTCGATCTGCGAGACCTGGTTGTTGTAGGTCTGCAGGGCGCTTGACTGGGTCTTGGCGTTGTTCAGCTGGCTGGCGACATAGGTATTGAACTGGCGCTCGATAGCATTGACCTGCACCCCCTTGCCCATCTTGGTTTCGCCCAGCAGGGTGATTTCGCGGTTGTAGCCCGGCGTAAACACGTTGCTGACGTTGTTGCTGGTGGCCGTGAGAGCACTCTGCGCCGCATTGAGGCCGCTCAAACCGATCGAAAACATGCTCATAGTCAATTCCTCAAGCCGATGCTTGGTCTATCGGCGGTCGGCGGTGAAA
>NZ_JAMZBC010000117.1 GCF_024158715.1 Halomonas sp. 707D7
GGCGAGGCCTGGGTCTCCGAGCACGGCCCGCTCACCGGCGACGAGCTGAACCTGATCGAGGCCGGGCACAACTACGGCTGGCCGGAGGTGACGCTGGGCAACGACTACGCCACCAACGAGCCGATCGGCGCGACATCGCTGCCCGGCATGACCGACCCGGCCCACGATTTCGAGGGACGCTTCGCCCCTTCGGGGCTGGCCGAAGTGAGCGGCGAGCGTTTCCCGGCCTGGCAGGGTAATCTATTGGCCGGCGGGCTCGCCAGCGAGCAGCTGATGCGCTTCGTCATCGACGAGGGCCAGGTGGTGGCCCACGAGCGCCTGCTCGAGGGCGAGCTTGGCCGGATTCGCGACGTGCGCCAGGGCGGGGACGGCGACATCTACCTGCTCACCGATGCCGACGAGGGCGCCCTCTACCGCCTGAGCCCCGTGGAGTGAGCCTCGACGCTCTCGTTTCATTGATCATGGATACCCGATGCGCCTACGCAACTTAATGATTCTCACGGTCATCGTGCCGCTGTTCGTCGCCTTGGTGGTGTTCAGCTTCGTGGCCATCAAGGCGCTGGAGGACAACGTTCGCTCCAAGCTCGAGACCGAAGTGGAGATCATCACCCGGGCGCTGAGCACCTCCCTGAGCTACGCGGTGGCCCGCGACAGCGCCGCACCCCTCGAGGAGGCGCTGCAGTCGGCGTTCTCGTTTCACCGCATCTACGGCGCCTACGTGTTCGACGTGCAGGGCCGCGAGATCTACGGGCTGGGGCTTGGCAAGAACCTGTTCAGCCCTACGGAAATTCAGAGCGTCATCGAGCGCGACGACCTGTACGGCAACTACCGTCAGCTCGATGGCTGGACCTACTACTCGGCGCTGATCCCGCTGCGCACCCAGGACGGCAACGTCTACGGGGTGCTGCAGGTCAATCGGCTCAATACCGGTATCGAGAACTATACCGGGTTCATCAGCATCGTCGCCGTGCTGGTGTTCATCATCGGCGCCGGGGGCATCGTGCTGAGCATCTGGTGGGGCTTTCGGCGCTATATCGAACGGCCGTTGAACCGCCTGCTGCGTGTTATGCTGCTGGTGGAAGACGGCGACCGCAGCCAGCGGGCGAGCGTCGAGGGGCCGGTGGAGTATCGTCGCCTGGCTTCCGGCTTGAACGGCATGCTCGATGCCATGGCCGAGAAGGATCGCGACATCGACGCTCGCCGCCGACGCGAGATCGAGCTCGAGAAGCGCCTGCGCAAGTCCAAGAAGCTCGCCGAGCTCGGCGTTCTCGCCGCAGGCGTGGCCCACGAGATCGGCGCGCCCTTGACGGTGATCAACGGCCAGGCCCAGCGCCTGGCAAGGCGCGACGTGATCGGCGACGACGAGCGCGCCCGCCTTGGCCGCATCCGCGGCGAGGTGGAGCGCATCGTCGAGATCGTGCGTCAGCTCATGGAGCTTGGCCGCCAGCACAACGTCGAGAAGGGTCGCCAGTCGCTCGATCACCTGGTCGCAAGCGCCGGTGAGCTGGTCGAGGAGGAGCTCGAGCCACGCGGCATCCGGCTCGAGGTCGAACTGCCCACGCCCGGGCTCGAGGTGATGGTCAACGGCCAGCAGATCGTGCAGGTCCTCACCAACCTGCTGCGCAACGCCGCCCAGGCCCCGGACGTGCACGTGATCAAGGTACGCGCCGAGCGTGAGGGTAGCGAAATCACCCTGTGCGTGGAGGACGACGGTCCGGGCATTCCGGTATCGCACCACCATCAGGTGTTCGACCCGTTCTTCACCACCAAGCCCGTGGGCCAGGGCAGCGGCCTGGGGCTTTCGATGGTACACCGCATCATCAATGATCACGGCGGGACGATTGGCGTGTTCGACAGCGCCCTGGGGGGAGCGGGGTTCGAGATCACCCTCCCCTTGAGTGAAACCGCATCCGCTTGAGGAAAACGTTTTGACCGATCAGGAACACCTTTTACCGCTACTGGTCGTCGAGGACGACCCCGCCATCCGCGAACTGCTCGAAGAGGAGCTTCATGATGCTGGCTACGCCACCCTCGGCGTCTCGAGCGCCGAGGAGGCCATTGCGCTGTTGAGCCATACGGCGGTCTCGATGATGATCACCGACGTTCGCCTGCCCGGGATGACCGGCATCCAGCTGCTCCAGCAGCTTCGCCAGGAGGGCTCGGAGCTCGGCATCATCGTGATCACCGCCTTCGGCACCATCGACCAGGCCGTCGAGGCGCTGAAGCTCGGCGCCGACGACTTTCTCACCAAGCCGCTGGATCTCGACGCCATTCGCGAGGCGGTGTTTCGCGTGCTGGAGCGCCAGCGCCTGGCGCTCTCCCACGATGACGAGCTCCATCATTTCCACGGTATCGTCGGCAAGAGCCCGACCATGCAGGCACTGTTCCACGACGCCTCTCGGCTGGCCAAGAGCAGCGCGCCGATCCTGATTCTCGGCGAAAGCGGTACCGGCAAGGAGTTGCTCGCCCGGGCCATTCACCTGGAGAGCCCGCGCCACGACGCCCCGTTCGTGCCGGTCAACTGCGCCAGCATCCCGGCGGACCTGATGGAGAGCGAGTTCTTCGGTCACGTGAAGGGTGCCTTCACCGGCGCCAACGAGGCGCGCAAGGGCCTTTTCCAGAGCGCTCAGGGCGGCAGCCTGTTTCTCGACGAGATCGGCGAGATGCCGATCAACCTGCAGGCCAAGCTGCTGCGCGCCCTTCAGGAGAAAACGGTGCGGCCGGTGGGCGGCGAGCGCGAGGAGCCGGTGGACGTGCGCATCATCGCCGCCACCCACAGAAACCTCGAAAAGGAGATCGAGGAGCAGAACTTTCGAAGCGACCTTTTCTACCGCCTGGAGACGTTCTCGCTACGCATCCCGCCGCTTCGCGAGCGCGGCTGCGATATCGAGCATCTGGTCTTTGCGTTGATCGACAAGCACGCCGATGCCCAGGGCAAGCAGATCGAGCAGATCGAGCCCGAAGCGCTCAATACTCTCTTGAGCTATTCCTATCCAGGTAACGTGCGTGAGCTCGAGAATGCCGTGATGCGCGCGGTGACGTTGAGCGAGGAAGGCGTACTGCAGCACGCCGATCTGCCGGAGCGACTGCGCGACCATGTCAACACCCAGGCCAGCGCCGAACTCATACCGACGCTGAGCGGTGAAGTGCTGGCCGGCACCCAGGCGCCGGCGCCGGCACCTGCGCGCTGGCCGAGCCTTGAAGAGGTCGAAAAGCGCTACATCAAGAAGGTGCTCGAGGCGACCGGCGGCAACAAGCGTCGCACCGCCGAGGTCCTGGGTATCGCCCGCCGCACGCTCTATCGTCGTCTGGAAGACGACAACGAGCAGCCTTGAAAACCAGGTAGAAAGCGAAAAAAGGCCGGGAAGCATTGCTTCCCGGCCTTTTTTCCACTGATCGCCCAGCGCGAGAGCGCCTTGCCTAGATGTCGTCGCTCGGGGTTTCGCCGGCGTCATCGTTGGACATAGGGCCGGTTCCCATGGGTTGCTCCTCCTCGGGTGCGGCATCCGGATTGGGCGGGTCGTCGTTTCCGCAGCCGGCGAGCGCAAGCGCGCCGAAAGCCATCATCACGCTGAGCAGTAGCGCCTTGAAGCGCTTGTTGCGTTGGTCACCCATGTCGTTCTCCTTGACGTTGTCGTCACGATCCATGCAGCGAATTGCCATGATCAAGCCTATTCAACGTAGTGCGCCGAGCACTGCTTTGCCAGCGAGATCGGCATCGCCAATGGAGCTTGCATAGCTACAAGGCAAAAAAACCCCCGCAAGGGTGCGGGGGAAATGGTGATAGACCGTGTGGAGCAGCCGCAGGGAACAGACAGCTGGCCCGATCTATCACCGTAGGGAGCGTGGTGATTCGATCAATTCGTGGTAGTGGTGTCGTCGTCATCCGCATCGCCAGGCTCCGAACCCGGCATCGGCTCGGTACCATCCCCGAACCCTGGATTCTCTTCCGGATCTTCGGCCGTGGTCATGCCCGGCTCACCGCCCGGCATCGGCTCCTGGGAGGTTGCCGCGTCATCTTCCAGGCCCGGATCGCTCATGGCGGGATCGGCGGGCGCGGGTTCTGTCATGGCGGGATCGTCATTCAGGGCAGGCTCGTCCATGGCGCCACTCTGCTCCATGGTTTCCGGCTGCTGAGCGGGCGGCAGCTCGTCTTCGTCGTCATTGCCACAGCCTGCCAGCGTGAGCGAGGTCACGGTAGCCAACATGCCCAGCGCGATGAGATGTTTACGCTTGAACGTCGGTTTGTCTTGCTTATCCATAAGACCTGCCTCCTTCGTGTCCGTTGAACGTCCCGAGATGCGCCTGCCTGGCTTGTCCGGCCGCTCCCTGGCCGTTTCTCGAGATTATAAAGTCGAACGGAGACTTTCACTTCTCGTGCCAAAAACATAAAAAAATAAAAAAATTTATATAAAACATCACCTTATAAAATAAGTCGCACTGACGTCGATTTAACCTACGCTATATCGGAGGGGGATAGAAATGACACATGTAACGTTAGTTCGCTGCATCGTTCAGGGGCGTTGTGACACATAGGCCAGCCTTATGTATAATAATTGGTAATAAATTCAGCATTGATTGCTAATTTTTGATTATTTAATCGTAGTCATGCGCCCTTCTACGCCTCTTTTCACGACCAAGCCCGGTCGTGCACGCTGCAAGGGCTGCAACAAGATTATTCAACAATAAGGTTCCATCGATGGAAGAAACACGTCCTGTCAAGATTCAGGTACGCGGCTTGAGCAAGGTGTTCGGCAAGCAACCCAAGAGGGCCCTCGAACTACGTGACCAGGGACTGAAACGCCCCGACATCCTCGAAAAGACCGGCCAGACCCTGGGCCTTTCCAATATCTCCTTCGATGTCTATGAAGGAGAGCTTCTGGTCATCATGGGATTGTCGGGCTCGGGCAAGTCGACGCTGATTCGCTGCCTGAACCGACTGATCGATTCCACCGAAGGCGATATCGTCATCGACGGGGAGAACATTCCCACCCTGGGTGAAAAGGCGCTGCTGGAGTGTCGCCGGCGCCACTTCTCGATGGTCTTTCAGAACTTCGCCCTCTTCCCCCACCGTACGGTCCAGCAAAACGCCGAGTTCGGCCTCGAGATTCGCGGCATCGACAAGGCCAAGCGGCGCGAGATCGCCCACGGTGCGTTGCAACAGGTGGGCCTGGGCGGCTGGGAAGATGCCTACCCCAACCAGCTTTCCGGCGGCATGCAGCAACGCGTGGGCCTTGCCCGGGCGCTGGCCAACGATGCAAGCGTTTTGCTGATGGACGAGGCGTTCTCGGCGCTCGACCCCTTGATTCGTAAGGACATGCAGCAGGAGCTTCTGCAACTTCAGACCCGCATGCAGAAGACCACCGTCTTCATCACCCACGACCTGGACGAGGCGCTCTCCATCGGGGATCGCATCGTGCTGCTCAAGGATGGCGAAGTGGTGCAGATCGGTACGCCCGAGGAGATTCTCACCCAACCGGCCGACGACTACGTGCGCCGCTTCATCGAAGGGGTGGATCGCGCACGCATCCTGACCGCCGAAAGCGCCATGCGCCCGGTACACACCAGCGCCCGCGACAGCGACGGCCCGCGCACCGCGCTGCACCGCATGCGCGACTACAGCCTGGACTCCATCTACGTGACCGACCGCGACCGCCGCCTGCTCGGGCTTTTGGAGGCGGACGCCGCCAGCCGTGCCATCGAGGAGCGCGCCGACAGGCTCACCGCCTACCTGACCCAGGATTTTCGCCGAGTATCACCGGACGAACCGCTCCAGAACCTGTTCGCCATGTTCAGTGAAAAGAGCTACCCCATCGCCGTGGTGGATGACGAGCAGCGCCTCTTGGGCGTCGTCGTCAAGGGCGCGGTATTGCACGAACTGGCACGAGCAGGAGAAGAGCATTGATGGATATCCCACGCATCCCCCTGGGCAGCTGGATCGAGAGCGGCCTGCGCTGGCTGACCAGCGAGTACTCCGTCGTCACCCGGGGCATTTCCCGGTTCACCCAGAGCGGCATCAACGGCTTGAACGATGGCCTGATGTGGCTACCCGACTGGGCGCTGATGGCGCTGATCGCCCTGCTGTGCTGGCGCCTGGCGAGCATTCGCCTGGCCATCGGTGCCGTGGCGGGCCTGGCCCTGATCTGGAACCTGGGGCTCTGGAACCCGATGATCGAGACCCTGACGCTGGTGGTGATCGCCACCCTGGTCGCGGTGGTGATCGCGCTTCCGATCGGCATCGTCGCGGCGCTTTCCGAGCGTCTGTACCGGGTGATCATGCCGGTGCTCGATTTCATGCAGACCATGCCGGCCTTCGTCTACCTGATTCCGGCCATTCCTTTCTTCGGCATCGGCGCGGTATCGGCGATCTTCGCCACCGTGATCTTCTCCATGCCGCCGGCGATCCGTTTCACGACCCTCGGCATTCGCCAGGTGCCGACGGAGCTGATCGAGGCCGCCGATGCCTATGGCGCCACTCGAGGGCAGAAGCTCTTCAAGGTGCAGTTGCCGTTGTCGCTGCCCACGGTGATGGCGGGCATCAACCAGACCATCATGCTGGCGCTCTCGATGGTGGTGATCGCGGCGATGATCGGCGCCGACGGGCTGGGCAGCGAAGTGTGGCGCGCCATCCAGCGCCTGCGCCCCGGCGATGGTTTCGAGGCCGGCATCGCGGTGGTCATCCTGGCCATGCTGCTCGACCGGCTGACCCAGTCGCTGCGCAAGTCGCGCCGCTGACGAACATGCGGGCTCGAGATGACGCTTGAGCGGTACACGCGTCGCACGAGCCGCCATGTCCGACAAGCGCCAGGCGGTTTCGGCCGCAGTGCTTGTCGCACCACGAGGCCTCGGCCTCGATTCACAAGAGTGTCAATCACCAACAAGGGAAACATCGCATGAAAACACGTCTACAAGCGTCGATTCGTCTCGCTTCTCTCGGTTTGCTCGCCACGACCGGTCTCGCCGGCGGCTTGGCCCAAGCCCAGGACAAGGGCACGGTCAACCTCGCCTACGTCGAATGGTCCTCGGAAGTGGCCTCCACCAACGTGGTGGCCGCCGTGCTCGAGCAGGCCGGCTTCGACGTGAACCTGACCTCGCTCTCGGCGGCGGCCATGTTCCAGGCGCTCTCCACCGGCGATGCCGACGCGATCGTCGCGGCCTGGCTGCCCACTACCCACGCCGAGTACATGGAGCGCATCGGTGACAGCGTCGAGGACCTGGGGCCGAACCTGGACGGCACCAAGCTCGGCCTGGTGGTGCCCGCCTACACCGAGGTGGACTCCATTGCCGATCTCAACGACAACGCGGCGCTGTTCGACAGCGAGATCATCGGTATCGACCCGGGGGCGGGCCTGATGGGCCTGGCCGAGGAGGTCGTGGATACCTATGACCTCGATTTGCGCCTGCGCAGCGGCAGCGACGCCACCATGGTGGCCGCGCTCTCCAACGCGATCGACAACGAGGAAGACATCGTCGTGACCAGCTGGACGCCGCACTGGATGTTCGCGCGCTGGGACCTGAAGTACCTCGAGGACCCGGAGAACGTCTTCGGCGGCGCCGAGCAGATCCATACCGTGGTGCGCAGCGGTTTCGACGACGATATGCCCGAAGCCTACGCGATTCTCGATGCCTTCGAGTGGACGCCGGAGCAGATGGGCGAAGTGATGCTGATGAACCAGGAGGAAGGCAGCGACCCGCGCGAGAACGCCAGGCAGTGGGTCGAGGAGAACCAGGATGTCGTCGAGCAGTGGATCGACGGCTGATGCAAAGCCCGTCCAGCGCAGGATGAAGTCATCCTGCGCACGGTTGTAAATATTTTGTACAGACATACTAAAACTTGTACAAACCAGCATCGACGTTTGCTATTTTTAACGCACGCGTGCCCGAGACTTGCCGACCTCGTCGACCGGCGGCAAGCCTCGGGCTTTCGTTTCAAAATGGAGAAGACCCAGTGGATAACGAGAAGTCCAACCACTCCCCGGATGAGCCGGTCGGCGAGGGAATCCCCTCCCCGGATGGCCCGGCCAACCTCATTGATACCGATTACGTCATCGGCCAGGACAACTTCACCCGCGAAGCCATGGGGTTCAAGCTCGACCTGCACGGCAAGGTATTCACGATCTCGGCGATCGTGGTGTCACTGTTCGTCATCCTGACGCTGGCACTGCAGGATGACATTGCCCACGTCTACGACAGCATCTTCGCGTTCCTGACCGGCAACCTGGCCTGGTTCTTCATGCTGGCCGCCAACGTCTTCGTGATCCTCTGCCTGGGGTTGATCGTCTCGCCATTGGGCAAGATCCGTATCGGTGGCGCCGACGCCAAGCCCGACTACACCTATACGGGCTGGTTCTCGATGCTGTTTGCCGCCGGCATGGGGATCGGTCTCATGTTCTTCGGCGTCAACGAGCCGCTGACCCATTTCGGCACCTCCTTCGAGGGGACCGCGGGCGCCCCGCTCGGCGGCGCCGAGGGTGACGCGGCGGCGGCGACGGCGCTGGGCATGGCGGCGACCATCTACCACTGGGGCCTGCACCCCTGGGCGATCTACGCCGTGGTGGCGCTGTCGCTGGCGCTGTTCTCCTTCAACAAGGGGCTGCCGCTCTCCATGCGTTCGGTGTTCTACCCGATCCTGGGCGAGCGGGTATGGGGCTGGCCGGGCCACGTGATCGACATTCTGGCGGTCTTCGCCACGCTGTTCGGTCTCGCGACCTCGCTGGGTCTCGGCGCTACCCAGGCGGCGGCGGGCCTGACCTACCTGTTCGGCGCGCCGGAAAGCGACGTGACCATGATCCTGTTGATCATCGGCATCACCATCATCGCGATCGGTTCGATCATCGCCGGCGTCGACAAGGGCGTCCAACTGCTTTCCAAGATCAACATCGCGCTGGCCGCGGCGCTGCTGTTCTTCGTGATCGGCGTGGGCCCGACCCTGTTCATCGCCACCGGCTTCTTCGAGAACCTCTACCACTACGCCATCAACCTGCCGGCGCTTTCCAACCCGTTCGGTCGCGAAGACACCGGCTTCGTGCAGTCCTGGACCGCCTTCTACTGGGCGTGGTGGATCTCCTGGTCGCCCTACGTCGGCATGTTCATCGCGCGGGTCTCGCGTGGCCGCACCGTCCGTGAGTTCCTGATCTCGGTACTCATCGTGCCGATGCTGGTCTCGGTATTGTGGATGACCACCTTCGGTGGCACGGCGATCGACCAGTTCGTGAGCCAGGGCATCGACGCGGTACGCCAACAGGGGGTCGACCTGCAGCTGTTCGTGATGCTCGAGCAGTTGCCGCTGTCCCAGATCACCTCGTTCCTGGGTATCGTGCTGGTCATCGTGTTCTTCGTGACCTCGTCGGACTCCGGGTCGCTAGTGATCGACTCCATCACCGCCGGTGGCAAGGTCGATGCGCCGAAGCCGCAGCGGGTCTTCTGGGCGCTGATCGAAGGGGCGATCGCCATCGCGCTGCTGCTGGGTGGCGGCCTGACGGCACTGCAGAGCATGGCGGTCTCCACCGGCCTGCCCTTCACCATCATCCTGCTGGTGTCGTGCTACGCCATCGTCAAGGGCCTCATGAGCGAGCCCAGGGCGGTCTGAACCACGCAGCAGTCAGTACGCAACACGAAAACGGGCAGCCCAGCTGCCCGTTTTTTATGCCTCTTCGAGAACATCAGCACCAGAAGCGCTCGAGCGGCGTCTCGGGGCTGTAGTGATACGCGACTTGAGCCTGGAAGAGCTCGGCGGTGGCCAGTGCGTCGGTTAAGGCATGATGCCCCTGGTAGCTCGGAAGCCCATAGCGCTGGCGGCTCGCATCGAGGCGAATCGACACCGGCGGGCGCCCCAGCCAGCGGCGAAAGCGCGCCCACAGCG
>NZ_JAMZBC010000118.1 GCF_024158715.1 Halomonas sp. 707D7
GCCGATGAAGATCGACGCGCCGAGCAGGCCGAACACGATCGAGGGCACCGCCGCCAGGTTGTTGATGTTGATCTCGATCAGGTCGGTCAGGCGATTCTTCGGCGCGAACTCCTCGAGGTAGATGGCGCTCGACACGCCGATCGGCACCGACAGCGCGATCACCACCAGCATCATGAACAGCGACCCCATGAAGGCGCCGGCGAGCCCCGCCGAGGCCAGCGAGCTGCGCGAGTCGGTATTGACGAACAGCGAGGTGCTGAAGGACTGGCGCAGCACGTCCTCGTCCTGCAGAACGTCGATCCAGGCGCGCGACTGGGGGCTTAGCTGCTGGCGGGCATCCGGCAGGTCGCGGTCGATGTTGCCCTTCACCCAGACGTCGACGTCGGCGCCGGCGAGCATCTTGATCGTCACCGTGTCCCCCAGGAGCGAAGGATCGGCGATGAAGCGGTCGCGCAGCGCATAGCGCTCGCCGGAGGCGACCAGTGCGCGCAGATCACGCAGCTGGCGCGGCTCGACCTCCTCGCCCAGCGCACGCTCGAGGGAGGCGTCGATCAGCGACTGCCAGTTCACCAGCCCCGCCTGGGTCATCCACTGGGTATGGCGCTCGTTGAAGGCGTACGGGGTTTCGCCGGCCTCGCGCACCGGCGCCGGCGGCAGGTCGATCACCTCGGGGTCGAAATGGATCTCGGTGTAGAGCGTGGCCTGCCAGAAGGCGGGAATGCCCTTGGTGAGGATGCTGGCGAACAGGATCGTCACCAGCGTGAGCCCGACCAGCACGGCGGCAAGCCCCAGTCGGCGAAAGCCATTCTCCTTGCGGTGCCGTCGCGCCAGCGACTTCTCAATCGTGGTCAGGCGGTGCTCGCGGCGCTGCTCAATCGATAGGGTCATGGTCACTTACTCGTATTGCTGGCGGTATTTGCGCACCACCACCAGGGCGATGACGTTCAGCCCCAGCGTGATCACGAACAGCGTCAGGCCCAGGGCGAAGGCCACCAGCGACTGCGGGCTGGCGAAATCCATGTCGCCGGTCAGCTGGTTGACGATGGTCACGGTGATGGTCGACACCGCTTCGAAGGGATTGGCGTGCAGCACCGGGTTGTTGCCCGCCGCGAGCACCACGATCATGGTCTCGCCGATCGCCCGGCTGGCGGCCAGCAGAAAGGCCCCGACGATGCCGGGGAGCGCCGCCGGCAGCACCACCTGGCGGATGGTTTCCGACTTGGTGGCGCCGAGCCCCAGCGCCCCGTCGCGCAGCGACTTCGGCACCTGGGTGATGATGTCGTCGGACAGCGACGAAACGAACGGGATGATCATGATGCCCATGGCGATCCCCGCGGTCATCGCGCTGGTGGTGCGGATGTTGATGCCGACCAGATCACCGAGCATCGACAGGAATGGCCCGATCACGGTCAGCGCGAAGAACCCGTAGACGATGGTGGGAATGCCCGCGAGGATCTCGATGATCGGCTTGGCGACGCTTCTGAGCCAGGGCGAGGCGTACTCCGCCATGTAGATCGCGGTCATCAAACCGACCGGAATCGCCACCAGCAGCGCGATGACGCTGACCATCAGGGTGCCCCACAGAAGCGGCAGCAGACCGAACTGGCCCTGGGCGCCGGCACCTGCGGAGCTGAAGCGCGGGTTCCACACCGTGCCGAAGAAGAAGTCGGCGGGATGGATGAAACTGAAAAAGCGCAGCGCCTCGCCGAGCATCGACAGCACGATGCCGATGGTGGTGAAGATCGCGATGGCGGAACTCGCCCCGAGGGCGATGGTGATGACGCGCTCGACGTGGTTGCGCGCCTGCCAGTGGGGCGAGATGCGCCGCCGGGCGAAGACCAGCCCGATCACCGCCACCACCGCCGTCACTGCCGCGAGGCTCAATTGGCCGATGGTCTCGAGCCGCGCCATATGGGCGGCAGCGGCGAGCTCTTCGGGGCTTCCGCCACCGGCGACGCCGCGCCCGTCGGCCAGCGCCGCGATGCGCCGCATCAGGGTCTGCAGCTCGCGATCGCTCAGCGACCCCACCAGATCCGCCGGCAGCTGCTGGAGAACCAGGGTATCGATGAGCTGGGCGGCGAAGATAGACCACAGCAGGAACAGGGCGAACGCCGGCAGGCCGCACCACAGCGCCACCAGCGTACCGTAGTAGCCGGGGCGGGAGTGCAGGCGCACGTCGCGACCGGAAGCCACCGCGCGACTGCGCGTCAGGCCCAGGTGATATGCCAAGGCCATCAGCATCAAGAGCATGGCTATCAAGGCAAGATTGCTCATTATGTCTTCGCCTTTTGACTCAATATTTAAACGCCGACATCAAGCACGTTGATGTCGGCGCGATCTTGGCTTGACGCTCGAGGTTCGGCGAGAGCCGGATTACTCGGCGCTGACCACGGTGCGGGATTCGAAGTTCTCGAGCACGTCGGCACGCTCGCCTTCGTCCATCGGAATCAAGCCGGCGTCTTCCAGGGGGCTGCCGAAGCCGGAGATCATGTCGTTGAGGAAGTACTCGGTGTACTCGGCAAGGCCCGGGATCACGTCCAGGTGCTCGCCCTTGACGTAGAAGTAGAGCGGACGCGATACCGGGTACTCGCCGGAACCGATGGTCTCGAGGCTCGGCGTCACGCCGTCCATGGTCGCCACCTGCAGGCGGTCGCGGTTCTGGTCGTAGAAGCTCAGGCCGAACACGCCCACGGCGTTGTCCTGGGCATCCAGGCGCGCCAGGGTCTCGGTGTAGTCACCGGCGATCTCGACGATACGGCCATCGCCGCGCAGGTTGTTGCAGGCGTCGTCCTCGATCTCGCCCACGCTTTCGCAGCCCGGGTGGATCACGCGCTCTTCGAAGACTTCACGGGTACCGTGGTTGGAGGCCGGGATCACCAGCGTGATCTCCTGATCCGGCAGGCTGTCGTCGATCTGCGACCAGTTGGTGTAGGGGTTGTCGACCAGTTGGCCATCCTGCGGCACCTGGGCGGCGGCGGCCTTGAAGACGAACTCCGGCGTCAGCGCGAACTCGTTCTGGTCCAGGCGCGAGGCGAACACGATACCGTCGTAGCCGAACTTCACCTCGATGATCTCGTTGACGCCATTCTCGCCACAGCTCTCCACTTCGCTCGAACGGATCGGGCGCGAGGCGTTGGCGATGTCGATGGTGTTCTCGCCCACGCCCTGGCAGAACTGGCGCAGGCCGCCGCTGGAGCCGCCGGAACCGACGACCGGCGTGTTGAACTGGGAATAGGTGTTGCCGAACTCCTCGGCGACGATACTGGCAAACGGCAAAACGGTCGAAGAACCCGCGATCTGGATGGTATCGCGGGCCATGGCGGCGGCGCTGGCGCCGGTGGCGAGCGCAGCTACTACGGCAACACTAAGCGTCTTCTTGGTGACATTCATCGTCGCATTCCCCTCGAGTGTGAAATCCAGCCCTCTTACGCTGGAAGCGGTGGCCTTCTGGCCTTCGACACCGAGGAGTCTGCCGCGCGATGATTGCAAAAATATGACAGCGCCGTTCGATGCGCCTTTTTTCGTCGTGGGGGCGCGCATGGCGCCTTATTGCGCCGCGCACAAGAAAACTGCAACAAACGCCGCTTACCCTCGAAAGCCTTCCTCACTGCACTTTCGAGCTCCCATGATCACACCGCCGCTTTCCCATCTTTCTCTTCGTACGCTGGCCGTCGTGGCGCTGTCGCTGGTCACGATGTGCGTGCTGGCCTTCGCCCTGCTCGCCTGGAGCGTGATCGAACAGGGCCAGCGCGACCTGGCGCTGCTCGAGCGCGTCAACGTGCAGCAGGCCTCGTCGCTCAACCGGCTGCACATCGCCGGGCTCGAAGGGCTGCACCGCCTCGATCGGGCGCTCGAGCGCCAGCTGCGCCCGTCGCTGGGCGACCCGGTCGAGGCGCTCGCCGCCGTCGAGCGCGAGATAGACGAGATGCGCAGCGCCCTGGCGAGCTTTCTCGACGCCACCGTTAATCATCCGGAGCGCGACGAGATCAACGCCCGCGCCACGGCCTTGATCGAAGCGCTCGGACGTCAGCTCGACGCGGTGCGCACCGGCGACCGCGGCGGTTACCGCGAGCTCACCGCCGAGGCGCTGACGCTCAGCCAGGCCTTCACCGAGGTGGCTCGCGGCTTCTACGAACAGGCGGATCGTCAGGGCACCGCGCTTCTGGCGAGCGCCCAGCAGCGCGCCCTCATCCTCGGTCAGGGGCTGCTCGCGGGGATCGTTGTGGCGCTGGGCGTGCTGGCGGCGATCGCGCTGATCGGCCAGCGCCACTTCCTGCGCCCGATTAAGACCCTGGTTCGCCATCTGCGCACGCTCGCCCAGGGAGATCTGAGCGGCGAGATCACCCGGCCGGGCAGCAACGAGATCGGCCAGCTCTACCAGGAGCTCGAGAGCATGCGATGCTCGTTCACCGCCACCGTGGCGAGCCTGCACGAGCAGAGCCTGGCGATGTTCGACAGCGCCCAGCGCCTGGCACTGGGCAACGAGGAGCTGGCGATTCGCACCCGTGCTCAGCATGCCTTTCACGAGTCCACCACGACCCACCTCGACGAGCTGACCACGCATACCGCCTCCACCGCCGACCATGCGGTGAATGCCTCGAACCTCACGGCCACCGCCACCGCCCAGACCGGCGAGGGCAGTCAGGTGATGGGGGCTTTCCTCGACACCATGGAACATATCCACGCCCGTGCCCGTGAGGTCGACGGCATCGTCGGCACCATCGACGCCATCGCCTTTCAGACCAACATCCTGGCACTCAATGCCTCGGTGGAAGCGGCGCGCGCCGGTGCCAACGGCAGGGGCTTCGCGGTGGTGGCCGAGGAAGTGCGTCAGCTGGCCACGCGAAGCGCAGAAGCCGCGCAAGAGATCAAGACGCTTCTGGCCGATTCCACGAAGAACATTCAGCAGGGCCATGCGCTGTCGGAAAAGGCCGGCGATACCATGCGCGAGATCGCCGCGACCACCGACCGCGCCAACGGCCTGATGGCGCATATTGCCGATGCCGCCCAGGAGCAGCACCGCCATATCGAGAACCTCAACGCCACCCTGGCCGAGCAGACCCGCGTCAACCGCGACAACGGCGCCCAGGTGGAGAGCAGCGCCCGCGAAGCGCTGGCGCTCGAGAAGGTCGCCGAGCAGCTCAGGGAGGTCGCCGGGCGGTTCAAGATCGAAAGCGCCGCTCCGGCGGCCTTCGCCTGGCGCCACGACCCGGCTGCGCGGCAATCCGCGCCGGGCGATATTCACAGCCCCCAAGCCTTGCTAGAGTAGAACCATCTCGAACAAGGAGCCCTGCATGAGCCAAAGCCTACTTTCCCAGCTCAAGAGCATGACCAAGGTCGTGGCGGATACCGGCGATCTCGAGGCGATCCGCCGCTTTCGCCCGGAAGACGCCACCACCAACCCGTCGCTGATCCTCCAGGCCGCCCAGCAGGAGGATCGCCGCGCACGGCTGGCGGCGATCGCCCGCGAAAGCGCGGACATCGACGAGGCGGTGGATCGCGTCGCGGTGGACATCGGCTGCGAGATCAGCGAGCTGGTGCCGGGCTACGTCTCGACCGAGGTGAGCTCGCGCCTATCCTTCGATCGCGATGCGACGATCGCCAAGGCGCACTCGCTGATCGAGCGCTACGCCAAACAAGGCGTGCCCGCCGAGCGCATCCTGATCAAGACCGCCTCCACCTGGGAGGGCATCCAGGCCGCCCGCCAGCTCGAGCGCGACGGCATTCGCACCAATCTGACCCTGCTGTTCGGCTTCGCTCAGGCAAAGGCCTGTGCCGACGCGGGCGCGACGCTGATCTCGCCGTTCGTGGGCCGCATCCTGGACTGGCACAAGGCGCGCGACCCGCAGGGCGACTTCGCCGGCGACAATGACCCGGGCGTCGCTTCGGTCAAGCGTATCTACGAGTACTACAAGGGCCACGGCTACGCGACCATCGTGATGGGGGCAAGCTTTCGCAACGTCGACGAGATCACGTCGCTTGCCGGCTGCGACCGCCTGACCATCTCGCCGGCGCTGCTCAACGAGCTCGACGAACGCCAGGGCGAGCTCACCCGCAAGCTCTCCCCCGCCGGCGCCCAGGGTGCCGACCCCGAACCGCTCGCCCAAGCGGACTTCCGCTGGGAGATGAACGAGGACGAGATGACCAGCGACAAGCTCGCCGAGGGCATTCGCAAGTTCATGGCCGATCAGAAGGCGCTCGAGGCGCTGCTGGCCAAGCTGCGCCAGCAGTAGAACGCACATCGCCCCGGGGCCAGAGGCCTCGGGGCGATGCGGATGCGCGGGTCGTGCCCGGCTAGTGAACGGCGGAGTCCTGGGCTTCGAGCATGTCCACCAGCGGCTGGAACTGCTCGCGGTTGTGCTCGCTCATGTGCATGAGCAGGCGATGCGCCTCGAGAATGCGATCGCGCAGCCCCTCCTCGTCGGACGGGATTTCCGGAAGCTCGGTGAGCGTTGCGTCGAGCTCACGGGCTCCCTGCAAAGGCCGGTCGATCAGCGTGAAGAAGCGGGCAAAGCCCATCACGTCGAGCATCTTGCGAATGTCGGGGTTGCTGGCGATGATCGTCGGCGGATGCGCCAGGCGCCCCTTCACCGCCATCGCCACCTTGGCCAGAAAGCCCAGGGCGCTGGAGTCGACGTTGCTCGCCTCGCGCAGGTCGATCATCACCGTGTGCAGCCCCGGCGTATCCGCCAGGCGCTGGGCCTGGACGTCGAGCGTCGCGCACAGCGTCAAGCGCACGTCGCCGCAGAGCTTCAGAATGAAAACGCCGGAATCGAATGCCGCCTTGATGCGGCCTTCTTCAATCAGCATGACTAAATCCGCTCACCATCATGATTGTCAGGTCATCGGGTAGAGCGTCACGCTCCTGGCCGTCCTCGTCGCCACCCTCCCCTTTCGACAGGAGAGCGCTGGTCTGGGCGAGCCGGTCACGCAACTGCTCGAGTGTGTCACTGTCGCTTACTAGTTGCTCAAGCTCCGTGAGCCGCGTGTCGAGCGTCCTACCCGGCAGGCATTCCAGTACGCCGTCCGAACAGAGCCATAGGCGAAAGTCAGGCGGGAGTTCACAGTCAAGCGAGGGATAGTCGATATCGGGAAAAAGCCCGACCGGCATCCCCTCGCCTTCCAGGCGCATCAGCGTGTCACCCGCTACCAGAATCGGCATCGGCAGCTGCGCGCCGAGCGAATAGTGAAGGGTCTTGGCCTCGTGGTCAATCACCGCGACGAAAAGCGTGGCGTGCTTGCCGATGTCGGTATCCTGGAGTTCCCTGTTCAGCGCCTGCAGCCAGCGGGCCGGCAACCGCTCGGGGTGGCGTCCGTCCCACTCGTTCAGCCAGCGAATGAACAGGTACTTGAGCAGTACCGTGACGAACGCCGAGGAGGCGCCATGACCGGCGACGTCGGCGAAATAGAACGCACTGTAGCGCTCGTCGAAGCGCTGGTAGTCGAGAAAGTCACCGGAGAGATAGAGCGACGGCGCGAACCAGTAATCGAAGCGCACGTCGTTGATCACCCGGGGATGGGGCGGCAGCAGCCGCCGCTGAATGTGGCCGCCGCTCTGCTGGTCCATGCGCAGCAGCGCCAGGTGGGTCTCCAGGCTCTCGTTGAGCTCCTCGAGACGCGCCCGTTCGCCTTCGCGCGCCTTCGCCAGGGCATCGAGCTCCACCGCCTTGCGGATCATGCGGCACACAAGCTCGGTATGGCGCAGGGGATCGACGACGTGATCGAGCAGCCCGCTCTCCACCGCCGCGAAAAGCCCCGGCTCCTCCCGGGAGTCGCTGACCACCAGGGTGGGCACGCGCGCGGCAAGTGTCCCCCACTGCTCGGGGGGCACCACGGCGGCCCTGGCCACCACCAGGGCGGTATCGACCGGCAGCGCGTCGATGTTTTCCATGGCGAGCACCGCCAGATCACGGCAGGTAATGGCCCGGGCCAGCGCGTCGCGCTCGGGCCCGGGCCTATCGATCACCGCGATGAGATGTCGGGAAGAATCCATACCAAGCCTCAGCGCTTCGCCTTACTCGGCGAAGGCATCGTCATCGAAATCCGCATCGTCGAACTCGAAGCTGTCCATCGCGAAGGGGTCGTCGCCCAGCTCGCCATCGTTGATCAGGAACTGGCGCCGCTGCAGGTAGGCATCGCGGATGAATCGGTAGCGGTCGCCGCTGATCAACGACTCCTGATCGAGCAACCCGGCGCGGGTATCGACGATGTTGAGCGCGGTCAACCCGATGCGCACCTTGTCGTCCTCGACGTAGGTGTTGGGATGGGCCGCGATATCCGCCGGCAACCCCGTGGCATCACGCAGGGTGCTGGGGCCGAGCAGCGGCAGCACCAGGTAGCGCGAATCCTCCCAGCCCCATACTGCCAGGGTCTGGCCGAAGTCCTCGTCGTCGGCGGTGATCTGCATGTGGGTGGCGTAATCGAGCAGGCCCGCAACGCCCACCGTCGAGTTGATCAGAAAACGGGACGTGGCAAGGCCGGCATTGCCGGGCTTGCCCTGCAGCAGGCTATTGATGGCGGTACGAATTTCGCCCAGGTTGGAGAAGAAGTTGCCGACGCCGGTCTGCACCGGGTCCGGGGTGACGGTGCGATACCCCTGGGCCACCGGCTTGAGCGCGTAGCGGTCGAGCACGTCGTTGAAGGCGAACACCCGTCGGTTGAAGCCTTCCCACGGGTCATCCGGATGCGCCTGCTCGGCGCTGCCGGTGGTGGCACAGCCCGACGCTCCCAGCGCGGCGAACAGCACCACCGGCAGCATTCCCTTGATCATTTTGCCGGCCGGCGCTTGCGTGGCTTGCGACCTTGACATGATGAATCCCTCGTCTTTTTAGTTAGGTCCCGCTACTCACGGCACATCACTGACAGCGCAGCACGACGCTACCGGCGCTGTAGCCTGCCCCGAAGGAGCAGATCAGCCCGACATCGCCGGCGGCCAGATCGTCGCGGTGCAGGTGAAACGCAATGATGGAACCGGCAGAGCTTGTATTAGCGTAGCGATCCAGGATGATCGGTGCCTGGTTTTCGTCGGGATCGAACCCCAGTACCTTGCGTGCGATCAGGTCGTTCATGTGGCGATTGGCCTGATGCAGCCACAGTCGCTTGACGTCGCCCCCCTCGAGTTCGAGCGATGCGAGATGCGCAAGGATCAGCTGCGCCACCATCGGGCAGACTTCCTTGAACACCCGCCGCCCCTCCTGGACGAACAGCTTGTCCGCGGCCAGCGGGTCGCTGTCGGTGACCCGGTTGAGAAAGCCCGCATTGTTGCGGATGGCGTTGGAAAAGCGTGTGACCAGCCGCGTGCCGAGGATCTCGAAGCGCTGGTCGCTCACCGCGAGGTCGCTGCGCTCGAGCACCACCGCCGTGCAGGCATCGCCGAAGATGAAGTGGCTGTCTCGGTCGGTGAAGTTCAGGTGCGCCGAGCAGATCTCGGGATTGACCACCAGGGCACGCTTGACCCGGCCCGCGGCGATGGCACTGGCGGCGCTCTCGATGGCGAAGGTGGCCGAGCTGCAGGCCACGTTCATGTCGAACCCGTAACCCGACGCGCCGAGCGCCTCCTGCACCTCGACGGCGAGCGCCGGGTAGGCGCGCTCGAGGTTGGAGCAGGCGACGATCACGAGCTCGATGTCGATCGCATCGACGAGCGCTACAGTGCGTTCTATTTCGCCGACGTCGCCGGTCATGGCGCCTCCTCGGCGTTCGTCACGGTACTGCTCAAGTACC
>NZ_JAMZBC010000119.1 GCF_024158715.1 Halomonas sp. 707D7
TCAACGACGCCTATCGTGAGAAGTTCGGCTTTCCCTTCGTGATCGCGGTCAAGGGGCTCGATCGCCACGCGATTCTCGACGCCTTCGCGACGCGCCTGGCCCATCTTGTCCGCCAGTACCGACGGGTCGTCGTGAGTGGCATCCAGCCCCGACTCCCAGGCGTGGCGGGCGACCCAGGGCGAATGCTCGAAGACGTCGCCGTAATGGTCGAGAAACGCCTCGAGCCCGCACTGGCTGGGCCGCGGCGAGAGGCGGTGAGGGACGTTGCTTGAAGAAAGGGACACGGCGCATTCTCCTTAACCTGCGTCAACGGCATGGGCGTATACAATCGATGGTATCACCAGTACTCTTTGACCTATAGGTCAAACGACATCGAGCGCAACGCCAAGGAGACGCTATGGGATGGCTCACTACCCACGTACTGGACACGGCCAAGGGGCAGCCCGGCGAAGGCATCACCATCGAGGTCTTTCGGGTCTGTGCCGGCAAGCGCGAGCATCTGGGAAGCGTCGTCACCAACAGTGACGGTCGCTGCGACGAACCGGTGCTGCAGGGGGAGGACTTCACCCAGGGCGAGTACGAGCTGGTGTTTCACGCCGGCGACTACCTGCGTACCCACGGGGTCGAGGCCACGGAGCCACGATTTCTGGACGTGATTCCGCTGCGCTTCGGCGTGGCCGACGAAAGCCAGCACTATCACGTGCCGCTGCTGCTGTCGCCTTTCGGCTACTCCACCTATCGCGGCAGCTGAGCGGCGCGTCGGGCGGTGACGACAACCAGACAAGGAGCGGCAATGAGTGAGGAGCGAGCGGCCATCAAGCGCCGCGTGATGGAGCGCGACGGCGACGAGCGCCACGAATCGATCTACCGCGCGGTGAGCGATGCCATCGTGGAGCAGCGGCTCAAGCCCGGCGCGCGCCTGCGTGAGGATGCCCTGTCCGAGGTGTTCGGCATCAGCCGCACCGGGATTCGCAAGATTCTCCAGCGCCTGTCGCTGGAGCAGCTCGTCACGCTGACGCCTCGGCGCGGGGCCAGCGTCACCCGGCCCACGGCCGAGGAGGCCAAGGACGTGTTCGACGCCCGCCAGCTCATCGAGTGCGGGCTGATGAAGGACGTGGCGCGCCGGCTGACGCCCGACGACGTCCAGGCGCTGCGCGCCCTGGCCGCCGAGGAGCGCCAGGCGCTGCGCGGCGGTCGCCAGAGCGCGGCGATTCGCCTGTCGGCGGATTTTCACATCCATCTGGCCAGGCTTTCCGGCAATGCCGCGCTCACCGAGTTCGTCGAACGGCTCTGCTCGCGCTCCTCGCTGATCCTTGCGGTCTACGGCCATCGCGGCCACTTGGGCTGCGAGTCTCACGACCACGACGACCTGATCGGCTATCTGGAAGCCGGCAACGCCGAGCGCGCCACCGCTTTCATGAGCCGCCACCTGAAGGCCATCGAGGCGTCGCTGTCGATGGTGGAGGAAGAAGAGGACGCCCCGGACCTTCAGCAGATCTTCGGGCGCTGACGAAAAACGCCACCGGGGTCACCGGTGGCGTCTTGCCTACTCGTCCGATCCTAAACGCCCTGGTGGCTCATCGCCGGGGCCGCCTTGAACTCGCGCATCAGCGCGTAGTAGATCAGCCCGCCGAGCCCCGCGCCGATCAGCCAGCCGTAGCCGCCCAGCACGGCGAGCGCCGGTACCAGCACGGTGGCAAGCGAGAACAGCGCCGCGCCGGCGAAGGCCAGCAGCGCGCGCCGGTTCCAGCCTTTCACGTAGTAGTAGGCGCTGCCGGGCTTCGAGCAAAAGAGCTCCTCCATGTTCAGGTGCTGGCGCTTGATCAGGTAGTAATCCACCACGATGATGCCGTAGAAGGGCGCCACGATCGCGCCAAGGGCGTTGACGAAGCCCGGCACGCCGATCTGGCTGATCACGGAGACCCACAGCGCGCCGACGAAGAACGCGATGATGGCGGTGATCAAGCCGCCGGTCTTGAAGCTGATCTTGCTCGGGAACAGGTTCGCCAGGTCGTAGGCCGGGGGAATGAAGTTCGCCACCAGGTTGATGCCCACGGTGGCGGCGAAGAAGGTGAGTGCTGCGACGATGGTCAGCGGCAGCGAATCGACCCGCTCGACGATGTCCGCCGGGTTGGTCAGCGCCTCGCCGAACAGCACCAGGGTGCCGGCGGTGATGATCAGCGCGATGAAGGAGAAGAACGCCACGTTCAGCGGCAGGCCCAGCAGGTTGCCGAGCTTCATCTGGCGCTCGGTCTTCACGAAGCGGGTGAAGTCGCCGAAGTTGATCACCACCGCGGCGAAGTAGGCCACCATGGTGCCGACGATGGCGAAGAACGCCGCGACCGACCCCGTGCTCGCCTCACCGCTGCCGCTGAAGATCGATCCCACCGCCGGCAGCAGTTCGTCGCCCGCCTGGTACCAGACCACCCCCATCAGCACCACCATCACCACGTAGACCAGGGGCCCCGCCCAGTTGAGGAAGTGCTTGATGCGCTCGATGCCCTGCCAGAAGATCGCGATCTGGAACACCCAGACGATCACGAACGACACCCACGCCACCGGCGAAAGCCCGAGGAAGGAGGCGCCGCTGCCCGCGCCGACGAAGGCGGTGATCAGAAGCGCCACCGCGGTGGAGGCGAAGTAGGTCTGCACGCCGTACCAGAAGATGCCCACGATGGCGCGCAGCATGGCCGGAAGGTTGGCGCCGCGCACGCCGAGGCTCGCGCGCACCATCACCGGAAACGGAATGCCGTACTTCACGCTGGGCTTTCCGGTCAGGTTGACCAGGAACATGACGATCACCCCAGCCAGGATGATCGCCGCCATCACCGCCCAGCCGTTGAGCCCGTAGCTCAGAAACAGCGAGGCAGCGAGGGTATAGCCGAACAGGCTCTGGATGTCGTTGGACCAGACGTTGAAGATCTCGAAGGCGCCCCAGCTGCGCGCCTGTGGCTTGAGCGGGGCGAGGTCCTCGTTATAGAGACTTGGATCGATTCGTTGGATATCGAGCTCACTGACCGGTGGCTGCTCGTGCATTGTTGAATCCTTGCGTCTGAGGGAGTGATCGTGACGTTAAAAGGCCGCCCGAAGGCGGCAAGGGGAACGAGGGTTCACGAATTGAAGCGACGGCAGTGCGCCCAGTGGCGCATCAGCAGGTAGTAGGTAAGCCCCGCCGGCACGAGGCTTGCGTACCAGGAGATCGCCGAGAACGCCAGCGCCGCCACGATGCCCACCGCCATGGCGATCACCGCGGCCAGGTTGACGCCCTGGTACGGGCCCTGCGGGTCGTAGAGCTTACCGAGATCCAGCGTGCGGCGGCGAATCAGGTAGTAGTCCACCACCAGGATGGCGAAGATCGGCCCCAGAAACGCGGAGTAGGTCTGCACGAACAGCTGAAGCCCGGCGGCGGATTCCGGCTGTACCAGCTTCCAGGGGAAGGTGAGAAAGGCCAGCAGGCCGACCACGATGGTGGCGGTGGGAAAGCGCATCTTGAACACGTCCATCAGCACGTAGGTCGGCGGCACCACGTTGTTGAGCACGTTGGTGGTCACCTGGGCGAAGGCGATGAACAGGAGCGTGGTCATCAGAAGCGGGGTGTTGTCCACGGCGTTGGCGAACACCTGGATGGGGTCGGCGGTACCGGTCGCCTCGGACACCATGAAGCCGATCAGCCCCATGAACAGCGTGCAGGGCAGAATCGACATGGCGTAGATGGTGGTTAAGAGCCCGCCGCCGGTGCCCTGCTTGTGTTCGCGGGCGTAGTCGCTGACGTTGAGCATCATGGTGCTGTAGATGCCCAGAAACAGCATCGTCGCGCCCCAGAACGGCAGCCCCCAGGAGCCTTCCATGGTGAACAGGCTCGCCGAGAGCTCGTCGCCGTAGCGCTGCACGGTGGCGTAGAACATGTAGGTCAGTGAAAACAGGATGAAGGCGCTGCCGATGTTCTCCAGCCACTTGATGCCCTGGAAGCCGGTCACCGAGAGCGCGATCTGCAGAAGCTGGAAGGTGATGAAGTAGAACACCAGGTTATCGAAGCCAAAGAGAGTGGCCGACACCATGTTCAGCGCCCCCGCGCCGATCCAGCTCTGAAAGCCGTACCAGACGATCGCCGGCACCGCGCGCACGAGCCCGGGAATGCGCGTGCCGGTGAAGCCGAAGGCCGGGCGCGCCTGGACCATGAAGGGGATGCCGTACTTGTAGCCGGCGGCGCCGTTGATCGCCAGCGCCACGCCGATGATGAAACAGCCGATGGCGATGGCGAGCGTGGCCTGTATGAGGTTGAGCGTGCCGACCACGCTCGAGCCCATGGCGAAGGTGCCGATCGACACGCAGCCGCCGAACCAGGCCAGAAAGTAGGAGCCGCGCCCCATGATGCGCGTCTGCTGTGGCGCCAGGCTTTCATCGCCCAGCGCCTTGTTGCCGGAGTCGACCGGCGGGCTTGCGGCCTCTGTCGTCAGTCCAGAAGTGCTCATCGTACCGTCCTCGCAAGATTTATAGACGTTGTAGTTGTGCCCGGTGGTGCCGGGCGACGCTTGCGGCGTGGCGTGCTAACGGTGCTGTTCGAATATCGTTGTTATGGGTGTCGCGATGATCTCTCTGTTTTTGGCGGCCTCGTTATTGGCAGCCTCAGTGGCCCGGCGGCAGGCGAAGCTCGGAGAGCTCGGCGAACTTGCCGGTAAAGGGTTTCGGGCGCGGATAGTCCAGATCGCCGTGCTTGCTGGTCTGAAGGCCCAGCCCCACCAGCGACTCGGCGAGCTTGAGGGCTGCCCCCACGCCCTCCACCACCGGCAGGCCCACCTCGCGGCTGATCGCCTCGGTCAGGTTGGCCATGCCGCCACAGCCCAGCACGATGGCACCGATGCCGTCCTCGTCACGCGCCCGGCAGCACTCCGCGACGATACGCTTGAAGGCCGCATCCGGGTCGTGCTCGAGATCCAGCACCGGGATTTCCGCGGCGCGAATGCGCCGGCAGTGGTGGCGAAAGCCGTACTGCTCGAGCAGATGCTCGGCGATGATGCCGGTACGCCCCAGGGTAGTGACGATCGAGAAGCGCGTGCTGATCAAAGTGGCCAGATGAAAGCCCGCCTCGGCGATGCCGATCACTGGCGCTCGGGTCAACTCGCGGGCGGCCAGAAGCCCCGGGTCGCCGAAGCAGGCGACGATGTAGGCGTCGATGCCGCCTTCGCGCTCGCCCTTGAGCACCTCCTCGGCCACGCCGACGGCGCTCACCGCCTCGTCGAAGTGGCTCTCGATGGAGACCGGCCCGGCTTCTGGCTGGGTGGCGCTGATGCGCGTATCGGCACCGGCAAGCGCGCGGGCGGCCTGCTCGATCACCCGGGTCATCGACGCGGTGGTGTTGGGGTTGATGATGCGTATATGCACGGCAGGCGACTCGCGGTGGAAAAAAGTGATGTTTCTTGTATACAAAAATAGGGCGCTTTTTCGGGCGGTGCAACCCCTTTGGAATTGGACTATCGTGGTAGACGAAACGGTTTAGAGCATAAGCCTGAACGGCATATCGGCAGGCATGCGCAGCGCCCTGGGCGAGAATTCGAGCCCGTTGCCAGGCGGGTTGAGTATCGTATATTTTGTATACAGAAGTAAGTTTTCATTTGCTGCCTTCCACTATAACAAGGAGATGCCATGGCTTCCGGCAAAGAGCAGACCAGCCCGTTCTACCCGCGCGATCTGATCGGCTACGGCCCGACCCCGCCCCACGCCAACTGGCCGGGCAAGGCGAAGATCGCCGTGCAGTTCGTGCTCAACTACGAGGAGGGCGGCGAGAACTCTGTGCTTCACGGCGACCCCGGCTCCGAGCAGTTTCTCTCCGAGATCATCGGCGCGGCGAGCTACACCGACCGCCACCTCAGCATGGAGTCGATCTACGAGTACGGCTCCCGGGCCGGCGTCTGGCGCATCCTGCGCGAGTTCGAGCGCCGCGGTTTTCCGCTGACCGTGTTCGGCGTGGCCATGGCGCTGGAGCGCCATCCGGACATCGCCCGCGCCTTCAAGGAGCTGGGCCACGAGATCGCCTGCCACGGCTACCGCTGGATCCACTACCAGGAAATGCCGGAGCACATCGAGCGCGATCACCTGCAAAAGGCCATGGCGATCTTCGAGCGTCTCTACGGCGAGAAGCCCGCGGGCTGGTACACCGGCCGCGACAGCCCCAACACGCGGCGGCTGGTCGTCGAGGAGGGCGGCTTTCTCTACGACAGCGACTACTACGGCGACGACCTGCCGTTCTGGACCCGCGTGACCGACAGCCAAGGCAGCGAACACGACCACCTGATCGTGCCTTACACCCTCGACACCAACGACATGCGCTTCGCCTCGCCGCAAGGCTTCAATACCTCGGATCACTTCTTCAGCTACCTTCGCGATGCCTTTGATGTACTCTACGCGGAAGGGGAAGACGCGCCGAAGATGCTCTCCATCGGCATGCACTGCCGGTTGCTGGGTCGTCCGGGCCGGTTTCGCGCCCTGCAGCGCTTTCTCGATCACATCGAAGCTCACGACCGCGTCTGGGTGGCACGGCGCGTGGACATCGCCCGCCACTGGGCCGAGCACCACCCGGCGCCCCGGCGCGCGTGAGCTGACCGACCGCCCAGCTCGACAGTCTAGCCCGACAGGATTTCATGACGCCTCATATAGGACAGCGCATCACCGCCCAGTTCGACGCGCTCAGCGCCCAGGAGCAGCGGGTGGCAAGCTTCATCCTCGATCACTTCGAGGACCTGGCCGTCTACAGCGCGGCGGATCTGGCCCGGCTGACCGGCGTGTCGAAATCCACCGTCAGCCGGCTGTTCAAGCGCCTGGGCTTCGAGAGCTTTCGCACGGTGAAGACCCACGCCCGCCAGCTTCGCAACCTGGGCGTACCGCTGGTGATCGACGAGAACGCGCTGCAGGAGAACGATGGCGTGGCGTTTCAGCGCCATCTTCTGCGCGAGCAGGAGAATCTGCGCCAGTGCCTCGCGGCGCTCTCGCCTCAACGCTTCTCCACCCTGGTGGAGCAGCTGGACAAGGCCCGGCGCGTGGTAGTGATCGGGTTTCGCAACAGCTACCCGCTGGCGCTGCACTGTCGCCAGCAGTTGATCCAGGCGCGTCCGGACGTACGCCTGGCGCCCCAGCCGAACCAGTCGCTCGCCGAGGAGATCGTCGACCTGCAGGCCGAGGACGTCGTGGTATTGTTCGGCTTTCGCCGCCGCCCCGCCGCCTTCGCCTCGCTGGTCGAGGCACTTGAGCGCTCATCGGCCAGGGTGGTGTTGATCGCCGATCCGACGGCGGTCGCTTTCGCCCCAAAGGCCACCTGGTTTCTGGAAACGCCGCTCGAGAGCCTCTCCGCCTTCGACAGCTACGCCACTGCCAACAGCCTGATCTGCCTGATCGCCAACGCCCTGCTTCACCAGCGTCTGGCGACAGGGCGCGCGCGCATCGACGCGATCGGCGATCACTACGGGGCGCTCGACGAGCTCGAATCCCTATCGGAGGAGGGCGCGGCGCACTTCTAGCCGGTCCACTGGGTCGCCTGGGCGAAGATCAGAAATGCCAGGGCGATTGCCACCCACACGCAGAACAGCGGGAAGAAGAACTTCACCCACTTCTGCCAGGGCACGCCGGCCAGCGCCAGGGTCGCCATGAAGTAGCCGGAGGTGGGGTAGAAGATGTTGCCGAGGCCGTCGCCGAGCTGGTAGGCCAGCACCGCCGTCTGGCGGGTCACGCCGAGCATGTCCGACAGTGGCGCCATCAGCGGCATGGTCACCAGCGCCTGACCGCTGCCCGAGGGCACGATGAAGTTGAACCCGAGCTGGGCGAAGAACATGCCGATCGCCGACAGCAGCGTCGGGAGCCCGCCCACCAGGTTGCCCAGCCCGAACACCAGGGTGTCCATGATCTGGCCCTCCTCGAGCATCACCGCGACCCCGCGGGCGATGCCGGCGATCATCGCGCCCACCAGCACGTCGCGAAAACCCTGGTTGAAGCCCGCGCAGATCTCGTCGGTATCGAGCCCGGCGATGAGTCCCACGGCGATGCCCATGACGATGAACAGCCCCGCCATCTCCATCATGAACCAGCCTTGGTAGAGCACGCCGTACACCAGCAAGGCGAAGAAGGCGAAGGTGGCCAGCGCGGCGAGCCTCTGGCGCGGGCTGGCGGACAGTGCCGGGCGCTGACTTTCGTGACGATAGAGCGCGCGCTTGTCGTTCTCCGCCGGGTCCCGGGCCATCAGGCTTGCCGCCTCGTCTGCCTGAACGCGGCGGGCGTAGCGCATCACGAAGGCGATCGCCACGACCAGTAAGACGACGAAGGCGAGGATGCGAAGCCCGTAGCCGGAGTAGAGCGGCAGCGCCGAGAGCTGCTGGCCAAGCCCCGTGTTGATCGGGTTGAGCACCCCCGTGGTGAAGCCGACGGTGGTGGCGCACAGGGCGACGGCGGCGGCGGTGACCGAATCGAAGCGCAGCGCGATCATTAGCGGCAGGATCACCGGCACGTACACCAGCGCAAGCTCCTGGGTACCGATGATGGTGGCGATCACCGCGAACACGGTCATCAGCACCGGAATGGTCAATATGCCCCGACCCGCGAAGCGCCGGGTCAGCTTGTCGACGCCGATCTCGATGATGCCGGTACGGCGCAGCACCATGAACATGCCGCCGATCATGAAGGTGAAGAAGACCACTTCGCCAGCGCTCATCAAGCCGTTGGGAATCGCCAGCATGAAGTCGGTCAAGCCCACCGGGGTGGGGTCGATCTGCTGGTAGGAGGTCGGGTCGATGGTGATGCGTCCGGCAGGACCCGGTACCCGGTCGAATTCGCCGGCGGGCACGAAATGCGTGGCGATCGCCGCCAGGGCGATGAAGACGAACAGCACCACGTAGATATCGGGAATGCGGCACCAGCTCTTCTTCTTGGGGGCCGCGGGGCGGGGAGCGTCAAGGTGATCCATGGGGGCCTCTTGCAGGTGGGCCGCTCGGGGCAGCCTCTATTGTGTCGTTAAGGTTCAATGCCGTTGTTTTTTTACATTGATGATCGTTCTTTCACGTCGGCAATCGTTCTGTTCGACGGCGCTGATGCTGGAAAACGCCGCCGGGGGTTGAAACGAAAGTTGTCATCGACGTTACTATTGGGAGAAATGTTTCACAAGCGTTTTGGCGGAAGGCGCTTCAAAGCGCCGGCCGAATCTTGTATACACGAAGAGCGTTCTCACTTTCGACGCTCCCTACTCTGACTCTCCACAAGGCCAACAATGTCTACCTCCTACTATGCCCCGCAGGGCGGTCATCCGCCGCAGACCCAGCTCACCGCCGACCGCGCCGTGTTCACCGACGCCTTCGCGCTGATTCCCAAGGGCGTGATGCGCGACATCGTCACAAGCCAACTGCCGTTCTGGCAGGGCACCCGCGCCTGGGTGCTGGCGCGCCCGCTCTCGGGGTTCGCCGAGACGTTCTCCCAGTACATCATGGAAGTGCAGCCCGGCGGCGGCAGCGACAAGCCGGAACCCGAGGCGGAGGCCGAGGCCGTGCTGTTCGTGGTCGAGGGCGAGCTGACCCTGACCCTCGACGGCGTGCGTCACGTCATGGCGCCGGGCGGCTACGCCTTCATACCGCCGGGCGCCGAGTGGCGGGCGCGCAACGATTC
>NZ_JAMZBC010000120.1 GCF_024158715.1 Halomonas sp. 707D7
CCGTCGCCAGGCGTTTCGATCTTGGCAGCGTCCTGCGGCCCGTGATGCAGGAGCTGGTCGAGCAGTTTGGCGAAACGGTGTCGCTGCACATGCTCAGCGGCCATCGCCGGGTATGCATCGATGTCGCCGAAGGCACGCATCCGGTGCGCCGCGTCATTCCCGTCGGCGAGAACCACCCGGCGTTTGCCGGCGAGACGGGGCGCGCGTTGCTCGCCTGCCTGGCGCCGGAGGAGCTTGCGCCCCAGCTCGAGATCGCGCGGGAGCAGGGGGTCGATGTCCAGGCCCTGCAGCGTGATCTCGAGCGTACCCGTCAGCAGGGCTTCTTCATCGGGGTCGGGACGCGCACCCCGGGCGTGGGCTCCGTCTCGATTTCGCTGGCCGGCTTCGACAGGTCCTTCAACGCCCTGACCATTTCCGGGCCCGCCGACCGCTGGAGCCGTGAGGCGATACAGGCAGCGATCCCGGTGATCATGGAGCGGCTCACGCCGATCCACCAGTACCTGCTTTCTGCCAACAGGGTAGAAAACGGCTAGGCCCCCCGGGGAGAGAGGAGCATGAAGGTGTCAAACGCCCTGACGGCCGTCAACGCCGACCTGATCGGCACGGCCGATGCGCGCCGAGAGCTGGTGACCCCGGCGCTGCTGATCGACGAAGATGCGCTGAACGCCAACCTGAGCCGAATGCAGGCGCTTTGTCGGCAGGCCGGTATCGCCCTGCGCCCCCACGCCAAGGCCCACAAGTGCCCGGAGATCGCCCGTCGCCAGCTGGCCGCCGGGGCGGTGGGCATTTGCGTGGCAACGCTAGGAGAAGCCGAGTGCTTTGCCAGCGCCGGCATCGACGACATCCTGTGTACCTCGACCTTCGCCACCGAAGGCGCCTTTCGGCGGGCGGTGAGGCTGAAGGCGCAGGGCGTTAAGCTCGCCTGCGTGGTCGACCACCCGGCGGTGGCGTCCCGGCTCGGCGCGCTGGCGCAGGCAAGCCAGGTGACGCTCGACGTGCTGATCGATGTCGACATGGGGCGCCACCGCGCCGGGGTCGCCTCGCCGCGTCAGGCGGCGGCACTGACCACGACGATCGAGGCGACCCCGGGCCTGCGGCTGGCTGGCCTCCAGGGGTATGCGGGCCATCTTTCGCACTGCTGGGAGGCGCGCGAGCGGCAGCGGCAAGCGGCCCTGGCCGCCGCGACGCTGGGCGCGGTGAAGCGCGCCGTCGAACAGGCAAGCGGCCAGGCTATCGAGTGGGTCACCGGTGGAAGCACCGGCGCGCTGCTCCAGGAGATCGACGGGCCCTATACCGAGCTTCAGTGCGGCAGCTACGCCCTGATGGATACCGAATACGACGCGGTCGACCCGGACGGTACCGGCACGCCACTGTTCGTGCCCAGCCTCTTCATGGCGACGGCGGTCATCAGCGCCAATCACGCCGGCAGCGTGACCACCGATGGCGGCGACAAGCGTCTGGCAAGTAAGTACGCCATGGCACCGCGCATCGTGCGCGGTGCGCCGGCGGGAAGCGAGTACCGCGCCACCAGCGACGAGCACGGCCAAATCACGCTTGCCACCGGGCAAACGCTGGCCCTGGGCAGCCTCGTCGAGGTCCAGGTGCCCCACTGTGATCCCACCATCAATCTGTACGACCAGCTGCATGTCGTGAAAGGGGAGACGCTGACGGCGATCTGGCCCATTCAGGCAAGAGGCCGCTGAGCGGCGCTCGACCACCCGCGAACCGTCCCCTGTTTCGCCGCTCGTGATCTTCGCGAGCGGCGTTTTCTTGCCTGCCTGTCTAACGCCAGCACAAGAGCCTCGGCACGAAGACGCGGTGTGCCACGCCATTGACCGGCAAGGTGCTTTCGACTAGCATTTTTCAATTAAAGAAATTATAGTCTCTTTAATAGAGATTATGCGGCAAGTTCAGGTGGCGCCGCCTTGACTGCGGGCGTAGTGCCCCGGGCCATCGACGTACCAGAAGGGAAGCGCATGACGCACACCAGCCTGCCGGCAGCCTTCGTTCGTGGCGGAACGAGCAAGGGCGTGATCGTTCGGCGAGAAGATCTGCCTGCGGACCCAGCCAGGCGCGATGCGCTGCTGCTCGCGCTGATGGGCAGCCCCGACCCCTACGGCAAGCAGATGGACGGCCTGGGGGGAGCGAGCTCGAGCACCAGCAAGGTCGCGCTCGTGAGCGCATCGAGCCGAGACGACTGCGACGTGGACTACCTCGTCGCCCAGGTGGACGTCGAACGCCCGATCGTCGATTACAGCGCCAACTGTGGAAACCTGTCATCGGCGATCGGCCCTTATGCCCTGCGCGCCGGTCTGGTCGCGCCGCGGGAAGGCATCACCGAGGTGCGTATCTGGCAGGAGAACACGGCCCGGCGCATCATCGCCCGGGTGCCCGTCGAGCAGGGCGTGCCCGTCGAGACGGGCGAGTATCGCATCGACGGGGTTCGCGGCAGTGGCGCCAGAATCGATCTGGAGTTTCTCGACCCCGCCGGCAGCGCCTTCGACACCCTGCTGCCGACCGGCCGTGTGATCGAGACCATCGACGTCCCTGGCCTCGACGCCCTCGACATCAGCGTCATCGATGCCGGCATGGTCATGGTCTTCGTGCGCGCCGAGGACCTGGGGCTTTCGGGGACCGAGTCCAAGGCAGACGTCGACGCCCGCCCGGCACTGCTGGCGCATCTGGAGGCGATACGCGGCGCCGTCGCCACGAGGCTTGGCCTGTGCGCGCGGGCCGACGACGCCGAAGCGGCGACGCCGGCGCTTCCCAAGATCGCCTTCGTCGGCCCGCGCGTGACGCATCGCGTCGTCGGCGAGCAAACGATCGAGGCCGAGGCGATCGATCTCGTCGCTCGCGGCGTCTCGATGGGCAAGCTCCATCACGCCTACGAGGTGACGGGGTCGATCGCCACCGCCGCGGCTGCGGTGCTCAAAGGCTCCATCGTCCAGCAGGTGGCGGGGCTTGCGCCCGCGGCCTGCCAGCGCGTTCGCATCGGCCACGCCAGTGGCGTGATCGACGTGATGGTTCGCACCACCCCGGGAGCGACGCCTGCGCTGGTCTCCGCCACCCTCGGGCGTACTTCCCGTCTTCTCATGGAAGGGACGGTCCACGTTCCTTCGTTTCCAACCGCTTGCCCCGCCAACGAGGAAAGCTGATCATGTTCGATACTACCCACATCGCCCGCCAGGACGATATCCAGCGCTTCGACACCGAAGATCGTTTGAGCCGAATCCTTGTTCACAAGGGGATCGTCTACATCAGCGGTACGCTGGCCGAGGATTCCAGCGGCACGGTCGAGGAGCAGACGCAGAACATCCTGACGCGCATCGACGGCTGGCTCGAGCAGGCGGGCTCGCACAAGACGCGCATTCTGACCGCCACCGTCTGGCTCAAGGACGTCGAGCATGCGCCGCGCATGAACAGCGTCTGGAATGCCTGGATGCCCAAAGGCTACGCGCCTTCGCGCTCCTGCATCGAATCGACGCCCGGGCGTTCTCAGTTCGCCGTCGAGATCGCGCTGCAGGCGGCGGTGATCTAACGAGCGACCGCCATTGCCTTGAACCAGGGCGCCCGGGCGACGACGTACGCCCGGGCGCCTTTTACATGGAGAAGCCCATGAACGACATCGAGTTTAGAGCCGCCCGCCGCGACGACGTTGCCGGTATCGTCGCCCTGCTGGCCGACGACGTGCTGGGACGCCAGCGCGAGGATGCGACGAGCCCCCTGAACGAGCGCTACACAGCGGCCTTCGATGCCATCGATGCCGACCCCCATCAGCTGCAGCTCGTGGCACTGGCGGACGGGGAGGTCGTCGGCACGCTGCAGCTCACCTTCATTCCCGGGCTTGCGCGCCTGGGCGCCTGGCGCGGGCAGATCGAAGGCGTGCGCATCGCCTCGACCCACCGAAGCGCCGGCCTTGGCCAGGCGATGTTCCAGCGGGCGATCGACGAGTGTCGCCAGCGCGGGTGCGAGCTGGTTCAGTTGACCACCGATATCGAACGCCCCGATGCTCAGCGCTTCTACGAGCGGCTGGGCTTCAGGAACACCCATCTGGGCTACAAGCTCACGCTGTGACGCTTTCGTGCGGGGGCGCTCGCCATCCGCTGATCGACACTATCGAGCAGAGTAAAAGGACATTCAGGGCATGATGGCAGCACGCACGCCTTATCGTGATCACGACGTGTGGCACTTTCCGGTTCATTACATGCGCGGCGGGACCTCCACGGGCGCCATCCTGTGGGAGAAAATCGCCCCTCGCGACGTGGCGCTGCGCGAAGAGCTGTTGCGCCACCTGATGGGCGTTCCACTCGCGGGTGAGTGCCCGGGCAACACCCAGACCACGGGGCTGGGTCGCGGGCCCGCGACGAGCAACAAGGTCTTTTTCGCCGATATCGAGCGCACCGCTTCCGGCGAGCGGCTGGTCAGCACGCTGGCACAGCTCGCGGCCACCCATGACCGCATCGACTGGAGCGTCAACTGCGGCAACATGTCTTCCGCCCTGCAACTCTGGGCGCTGGAGACCGGGCTGGTGGCCAGAAGCGACGACGAGACCCAGCATCTGACGATCTTCAATACCAATACCGGCGTCGTCACCCATTCGCGCATGACGACCACGGCCCAGGGCTTCGCCATGGCGCCGATTCCGGGTGTCATGGGCGCGCATCCCGCTGTCGAGCTGTTTCTTCAGGCGCCCGTGGGGGCCAAGACCGGCGCTCTGCTGCCGACGGGCAGCGCCGTGGACACGATCGAAGGCATCGACGTGAGCTGCGTCGACGTGGCCGTGCCGATGGTCATCGTCAGCGCCGCCGACCTGGGCAAGACGGGGTACGAGAGCGTGGCGCAGCTGAGTGCCGACACGGTGTTCATGGAGCGCTTGAAGAGGGTCTGGGTCGCGGCGGGGGAAAAAATGCGGCTGCGCCACGCCGATGGCCGGCTCATGTCGCAAGAGGAGATCGCGCGAAGCGAAACGGTGCCCAAGGTCTGCCTGATCGCAGAGGCGCGCCAGGGCGGCGATCTGTGCGTGCGCTACCTGACCCCCCAGACGCTGCACGGCTCGCTCGCCGTCTCCGGCGGCTGCTGCCTGGCAGCCGCTACGCTGGTGCCGGGGACGGTCGCCCATCGGTTGGCGCCCAAGGCGCTCGGCGCGGTGAGTGCCGAGGTCGATGTCGCCCTCGAAAACCCGGCCGGAATCCTGGCGACCAAGATCGTGGCCTGGCAGCAGGCGGACGGTACGGTCGTCATCGAATCCGCCGCCTACCAGCGCAGTGCCCAGGTGCTGCTGGCGGGCTACGTGCCTCTTTATCAGCCGTCGGCGGCGCTGCGGCGCGCACTCGAGAGCCAGCACGACGCTGCACGTTGATGCGACAAGCACGGCCGGGCTCGACGTCGCCCTGAACCGCGACGAAGGGTCCGGCTCCGTCAGGCAGGAAAAAAGACAAAATAAGGCCCCATCGGTGACGATGGGGCCTTTTTTCATGCGATTTCTGGTCGGAATAGCAGGATTCGAACCTACGACCTCTGCCTCCCGAAGGCAGCGCTCTACCAAGCTGAGCTATATTCCGGCGCTCGATAACGGAGATGGATACTACGCCGATATCTGGAAAAATTCAAGCGCCGACGTATAAATTCTTTGTCGGCTCGCCGCTTTCACGACTGGCGCTCGATCGCCATGCGCACCAGGTCCGCCATGCTGTCGCGGTAGGGGCTCGGCGGCAACGTCTCGAGCTCCGTCAGCGCCTTGTCGACCATTTCCTCGGCGCGGGCACGGGTGTAGTCGAGCGCCCCCGTGCGGTGAACGATGGCGAGCACCTCGTCGAGCTGGTCGAGCCCGCCCTTGCGGATCGCCTGGCGAATCAGCTTGGCCTCTTCCGGCGTTCCGCGCTCCATGGCGTGGATCAAGGGCAGCGTCGGCTTGCCTTCGGCGAGATCGTCGCCGACGTTCTTGCCCATCGCCTGGGCATCGCCCTGGTAATCGAGCAGGTCGTCGATGAGCTGGAAGGCGAGCCCCAGGTAGCGTCCGTAGTGCTTGAGTGCTTGCTCCTGCTCCGGGGTGGCGTTTGCCAGCACCGCGCCGCACTGGGAGGCGGCCTCGAACAGCATCGCGGTCTTGCCCTGGATGGTCTCGAAGTAGGCCTCCTCGGAAAGGCTCGGGTTGCCGATGTTGGTGAGCTGGAGCACCTCGCCCTCGGCGATGATGCAGGTCGCGCTCGACAGGATCGCCATGATGCGCATCGAGCCGACGTCGACCATCATCTGGAACGAGCGCGAGTAGAGGAAATCGCCGACCAGTACCGAGGGGGCGTTGCCCCAGGCGTCGTTGGCGGTCTTCTTGCCGCGGCGCAGGTGCGAGTCGTCGACCACGTCGTCGTGCAACAGCGTCGAGGTGTGCATGAACTCGATCAGGGTGGCCAACTGAATGTGCTTGTCGCCTTCGTAGCCCAGTGCCCGGGCGGCCAGCAGCACCAGCAGCGGGCGCATGCGCTTGCCGCCGCTTTCGATGATGTACTGGCCGATGGTCTCGACCAGCGGCACCTTGGAGTTCAGCTGCCCGACGATGGTGCGGTTCACGGCCTCGAAATCGCTCGCCACCACGGCGTGCAGCGGTGAAGGCGTCGGGCTGGCAGGCGGTTTAGTCGGCGAGGCGTTGGTCATGAAATCGGGTCATCGCGGCAGGTGAAAAGGCGGCGCGTGCCGGCCTCGGTGGGGATTATGCTATGGGGACGCCTGTAAGGCGTCAAGGCGAACGCCGCCGCGCCCGGGTGGCGTGGGCCGTGGCGATGATTTGCAGGCCCCTGGGGCCTTGTGGTAAATGGTGAATGTCGCTATAATCCGCGACCCACTCGTCATGCTCCCTGTCAGATGGCTGCCAAAAGGGGCGCCACTCGCAGCAGGTTCAAGAGCCAAGCGCCTTCGGGCGTGGATTCGACGAGCGCCGGCGCAGGGCCGGCATTATCGACAAGTCCGGAGAGCGACATGTACGCAATTATCAAAAGCGGTGGCAAGCAGTACCGCGTTCAGGAAGGCCAGACCCTCAAGCTCGAGAAGATCGAAGTCGCCACTGGCGAAACCATCGACTTCGAAGAAGTGCTGATGGTCGCCGACGGTGACGACTTCAACATCGGCGCGCCGATGATCAGCGGTGCCAAGGTGTCTGCCGAGGTCGTTTCCCACGGCCGTGGCGATAAGGTCACCATCATCAAGTTCCGTCGCCGCAAGCACCACATGAAGCGTCAGGGCCACCGTCAGTGGTTCACTGAAGTCAAAATCACCGGAATTTCCGTTTAAACGGATCTTTCCCTCGATCAGGAGGCTATTTCGATGGCACATAAAAAGGCAGCCGGCTCCACGCGTAACGGTCGCGATTCCGAATCCAAGCGCCTGGGTGTAAAACTCTTCGGTGGCCAGGCGGCGACCGCGGGTAACATCATCGTGCGTCAGCGCGGCACGCGCTTCCACGCAGGAACCGGCGTCGGCATCGGTCGTGACCACACGCTGTTCGCCCTCAGCGACGGCAAGGTCCAGTTCGAGACCAAGGGTCCGAACAACCGCAAGTTCGTGAGCATCGTTTCCGAGTAAGCGCCAGGCGCTTCTACGATGACACGCAAGAAAGGCCCCGCATTGGCGGGGCTTTTTTGTCTGTTCAAGACCCCGGCGTGAGCGCGGGGAAGAAAAGGGCGGCGAAAGCGGCCGGGAGAATTCAATGCAGTTCGTCGATGAAGCCTCGATCATTGTCGAGGCAGGCAAGGGCGGCAACGGCTGTCTGAGCTTTCGCCGCGAGAAATACGTGCCCAAGGGCGGCCCGGACGGCGGTGATGGCGGCCATGGCGGCAGCGTCTACCTGATCGGGGACGACTCGCTCAACACCTTGATCGACTTCAAGTACCAGCGCTTCTACAAGGCCGAGAACGGCCAGGGCGGCATGGGCCGTCAGATGAGCGGCAAGGCGGGCGAGGATCTGCACGTCAAGGTGCCGGTCGGCACCACGGTGATCGACGAGGACACACTCGAGGTGATCGCCGACGTCACCGAGATCGGTCAGGTCGTGCTGGTCGCCGAAGGCGGCCGCCGCGGGCTTGGCAACATCCACTTCAAGTCCTCGACCAACCGTGCGCCCCGGCGTACCACGCCCGGCACCGAGGGCGACCGGCGCAACCTGCGCTTGGAAATGAAAGTGATGGCGGACGTGGGCCTGCTCGGCATGCCCAACGCGGGCAAGTCGACGCTGATCCGCTCGGTGTCGGCGGCCAAGCCGAAGGTCGCCAATTATCCCTTCACCACGCTGGTGCCGAACCTGGGCGTGGTCAAGCTCGGCATGCACGAGCACTTCGTGATGGCGGACGTGCCTGGCCTGATCGAGGGCGCCTCGGACGGTGCGGGCCTGGGCCTGCGCTTTCTCAAGCACCTGACCCGCACGCGGCTTCTGTTCCACGTGGTCGACATCGCGCCGTTCGACGAGTCCGACCCGGTCGAGGCGGCCAAGGCGATCGTGCACGAGCTCGGCCAGTTCTCGCCGGCGCTCTCCGAGCGCCCGCGCTGGCTGGTGCTCAACAAGTTCGACCTGCTGCCGGAAGAGGAGCGCGAGGCGCGCGCCAACGCCGTGATCGAAGCACTCGACTGGCAGGGGCCGGTGTTCCGGATCTCGGCGATCTCGAGCGAAGGCACCGACAAGCTGGTCCAGGCCGCCCACCGCTGGCTCACCGAGCAGCAGCGTCTCGAGAACGAGGACGAGGAGGCCTTCGAGCGCGAGCAGGAGATGCGCCGGCGCATGGAGGAGGAGTCGGTCGCGCGCACCGAGGCGCGCCTGGGCCATCGGCGCAAGAAACGCGACGCCGACGATGACGACGATTTCGACGACGACGAGTACGATGTCGACGTGGAGTACGCGCCCTAGGCCACGGCCTGGGCGCGGGGCAGCATGGGCCGAGCGACGGCAGAACCGGGGCAGGAGACGGGCGGGATGGAACATCGTGAGCAGTTGCCGGGCCGCGAGGCGCTAAGCGGCGCGCGGCGCGTGGTGATCAAGATCGGCAGTGCGCTGCTGACCAACGACGGGCAGGGGCTCGACGAAGCCGCCATCGGCGGCTGGGTGGACCAGGTCGCCGAGCTGCATCGGCGCGGCGTGGAAGTGGTGCTGGTCTCCTCCGGGGCGGTGGCCGCGGGCATGGTGCGCCTGGGCTGGCAGGCGCGGCCGAGCGCGGTGCACGAGCTCCAGGCCGCCGCCGCCGTGGGCCAGAACGGGCTGACCCAGTGCTACGAGCAGCACTTCGCCCGCCACGACATGCTCACCGCCCAGATCCTCCTGACCCACGACGATCTCTCCAACCGCAAGCGCTACCTCAACGCGCTCTCGGCGCTGCGCACGCTGGTCGAGATGCGCGTGGTGCCGGTGATCAACGAGAACGACACCGTGGTCACCGACGAGATCCGCTTCGGCGACAACGACACCCTCGGGGCGCTGGTCGCCAACCTGCTCGAGGCCGACGCGCTGGTGCTGTTGACCGATCAGGAGGGCCTGTTCGACGCCGACCCGCGCGAAAACCCGCAGGCCAGCCTGATCGCCGAGGGCCAGGCCGACGACCCGGCGCTTGCCGCCGTGGCGGGCGGCGGCAAGCGCCGGGT
>NZ_JAMZBC010000121.1 GCF_024158715.1 Halomonas sp. 707D7
CCAACACCCCCTCCAACACCCGCGCCGCATGCATAACCTTCATATCCTGATACTTCCCCGCCACCAGATGAAGCCCCACCGGCAGCCCCTGGTCATCTAGCCCGCAGGGCAGTGATGCAGCAGGTTGCTGGGTGAGATTGAAGGGGGAGCTGAAAGGGGTCCAGTCTCTCCAGTCTTTATATTTGCCGCCCGGCGGCACGTTGTGGCCTGCCTCAAAAGGTGAAGTGGGCATTGTGGGGGTAACGAGCAGATCGAATCGCTCGTGGAAGGTGGCCAGGTGGGCGGTCAGTTGGCTTTACGTGAATCGACGCTTCTAAACGCTTAGGTATAAATTGCGCATGAGCGAAACCTCGGGCCTTACCCTCATACTGGTGTGCTGACCGGCAACGCTCATCTTTGGAGCTTGGGGAACCGAAACAATCAAGCGGGTGCTGCGAAGTAAAATGCTAACGTATGAATCCTCTAACGTGAACTAAAGAAAAGTCAGTTTTTATAAACGTGGCGAGCGGCGCATGCTGGAGGGGTCTTCCACTTCTGGAGCTGGAGCCATGACGGATCTTTCCACGGGCGCCTCGCCCCGCAGCGCGGTTGTCGAGCGCTCGAGTGCGGCGCTCAATCAACACTACTGGATGCCCTACAGCAGCAACCGAGATTTTCGCGCCAATCCTCGCGTCATCACCGGCGCCGAGGGGCGCTATTACATCGACGACCAGGGGCGCAAGCTGTTCGATTCGCTCTCCGGGCTCTGGACCTGCGGCGCGGGGCACAACCGCGAGGAGATCCAGCAGGCGGTTTCAAAGCAGCTCGGCTCGCTCGACTTCGCGCCGGGCTTTCAGATCGGCCATCCTTTGGCCTTCCAGCTCGCCGAGAAGATCGCGAGCCTGACGCCGGAGGGGCTCGACCACGTCTTCTTCACCAACTCCGGGTCGGACGCGGCGGATACCTCGATCAAGATGGCCAGGGCCTACTGGCGCCTGAAGGGCAGGCCCGAGAAGACGCGGCTGATCGGCCGCGCCAAGGGGTATCACGGGGTCAACGTCGGCGGCACGAGCCTGGGCGGCATCGGCGGCAACCGCAAGCATTACGGGCAGTTGCTGGACGTGACCCACCTGCCGCACACCCTGCAGGCGAATCATGCCTTCACCCAAGGGCAGGCCGAGACCGGCGCGGAGCTGGCCGATGCGCTGCTCGATCAGATCGCGCTGCACGATGCCTCGAACATCGCGGCGGTGATCGTCGAGCCGATGTCCGGCTCTGCCGGGGTCATCGTGCCGCCGAAAGGGTATCTGGATCGGCTGCGCCAGATCTGTACCGAGCATGACATCCTGCTGATCTTCGATGAAGTGATCACCGCCTTCGGGCGCAGCGGCGCGCGCACCGGCGCCGAGGCGTTCGGCGTCACGCCGGACATCATGAACGTGGCCAAGCAGGTCACCAACGGCGCCATTCCGATGGGCGCGGTGATCGCAAGCGGCGAGATCTTCGATACCTTCATGCACGGCGGCGGCCCGGCCCACGCCATCGAGTTCCCCCACGGCTACACCTACAGCGCCCACCCGGTGGCCTGCGCGGCGGGTCTGGCGGCCCTCGATATGCTCGAGCGCGAGGACTTCCCCGCCCAGGTGCGCGGTATCGCCCCGGCCTTCGAGCAAAAGCTTCACGCCCTGAAGGGCCGCCCCCACGTGGTGGACATTCGCAATTTCGGGCTTGCCGGCGCCATCCAGCTCGCCCCGCGCGCGGGCGACCCGACTATCCGCCCGCGCGACGCGCATCTGGCGCTGTGGGAGGCGGGCTTCTACGTGCGCTTTGGCGGCGACACGCTGCAGTTCGGCCCGCCCTTCGGCACGACCGATGCCGAACTCGAGCGGCTGTTCGACGCCGTGGCCACCACCCTGGATGCCCTCGCCTGACCGACCAAGGAGACCCCCGATGGAACACGTCACTCATCTGATCAACGGCGAGTCCGTTAAAAGCGACCGCACCCTGGCGGTCACCAACCCCTCCACCGGCAAGGTGATTCGCCAGGTGGTGGACGGCCGCCGCGACGACGTCGAGCGCGCCATCGCCGCCGCCCAGGCGGCGTTTCCCGCCTGGCGCGACACGCCCCCGGCCAAGCGCGCCCAGGTGATGTACCGCTTCAAGCAGCTTCTGGAAGACAACGCCGAGCGGCTGGTACAGCTCGTGAGCGAAGAGCACGGCAAGACCCCGGAAGACGCCCTTGGCGAGCTCAAGCGCGGTATCGAGAACGTCGAGTACGCCTGCGGCGTGCCGGAGCTCTTAAAAGGCGAGTACTCCCACAACGTCGGCCCGGGCATCGATGCCTGGTCGAACTTCCAGCCGCTCGGCGTGGTGGCGGGCATCACGCCATTCAACTTCCCCGCCATGGTGCCGCTGTGGATGTACCCGATGGCGATCGCCTGCGGCAACACCTTCGTGCTCAAGCCCTCGGAGAAGGACCCCAGCGCGGCCCACGCGGTGGCGGAACTCTTGAAGGAAGCCGGGCTTCCGGATGGAGTGATGAACGTGGTCCACGGCGGGCGCGAGGCGGTCGAGACGCTGCTGGACGCCAAGGCGATCAAGGCGATCTCGTTCGTCGGCTCCACGCCGGTGGCCGAGGCGATCTACAGCCGGGGCACGGCGAACGGCAAGCGCGTCCAGGCCCTGGGCGGGGCCAAGAACCACGCCGTGGTTTTGCCGGATGCGGATCTGGAAAACGCCGCCAATACGTTGATGGGCGCGGCCTTTGGCAGCTGCGGCGAGCGCTGCATGGCGATCTCGGTGGCGGTATGCGTGGGCGACGAGACCGCCGACCGGCTGGTGGACACGCTGCTTCCGAAAATCGCCGATTTGAAGGTGGGCCCTGGCACCGACAAGGGCCTGGACATGGGGCCGCTGGTCACCGCCGAGCACCGCGACAAGGTATTGAGCTACATCGAAGACGGCGTGAAGAGCGGCGCCAAGCTCGTCGCCGACGGTCGCGCGCTGACCGTGAAAGGCCATGAAAACGGCTACTTCGTCGGCGGCTGCCTGTTCGATCACGTCAACGCGGAGATGCGCATCTACCAGGAGGAGATCTTCGGCCCGGTGCTCTGCGTGGTGCGGGTGGGCAGCCTGGATGATGCCATGCAACTGATCAACGATCACGAGTACGGCAACGGCACATGCCTGTTCACTCGCGACGGCGAGGCGGCCCGGCGCTTCACCGACGCCATCGAGGTCGGCATGGTCGGCGTCAACGTGCCGCTGCCGGTGCCGGTGGCCTACCACAGCTTCGGCGGCTGGAAGCGCTCGCTGTTCGGCGACCTGCACGCCTATGGGCCGGATTCCGTGCGCTTCTACACCCGGCGCAAGGCGGTCTCCCAGCGCTGGCCGTCGGTCAGTGAGGCGACCCGGGCGGAGTTCTCCTTCCCGGCCAACCAGAGTTGACGTCCCGGGCCATCTAGGACATCGTCTCAGCACCGCCTTCGGGCGGTGCTTTTTTTCGTCGTCGCTTGCGCTGCGAGCATCGGCGGAGTCTCCCCCGTTTGCGTCACAAGGTAGCGCCGCGCGTGCCCAGAACCCAGGAAGAGATTCGCCAGACCAACGTTCGAAACATCCTCGAGGCCGCCGAGCGGCTGTTCGCCGAGAAGGGCTACGCCGGCGCCTCGATGGGCGAGATCGCCGCGCTCGCCGGGCTGCCCAAGTCCAACGTGCACTACTACTTCTCGACCAAGAAGGCGCTCTACCAAGAGGTGCTACTGGGGCTTCTGAAGCTGTGGAAGCAGGATGCGCTCTGCTTCGAGCTGTATGACGACCCGCGCGTGGTGCTCTCCACCTATATTCGCGCCAAGATGAACCACTCGCGCTTTCGCGCCCACGGTTCGAAGATCTGGGCCATGGAGGTGATGCAGGGCGCGCCGATTCTCGGCAAGCGCCTGCGCGAGAACCTGTTCGACTGGGCCAAGCTGAAGGAAGCCAAGATCAGCGAATGGGTGAGGGCGCAACAGATCGCCCCGGTGGAGCCCTCGCACCTGCTCTACATGATCTGGGCCTCGACCCAGCACTACGCGGATTTCGACTACCAGATCGGCCTGCTCAACCACGACCAGCCCCTCGACGACCTGCAGTTCGAAAAGGCGGTGCAGACGGTCACCTCGGTGATCCTGCGCGGGATCGGACTGACGGCCTAGCTTCCTCGAAGGCTAATGATTATTTGAAAGCAAGGAATGATTAGCCGCTTTTGTAAGACATTGGCTATGTTTTTATTAAGAGATTTCTTAAAAATTCCCCGCGCCTTGATTTTGTAAAGCGCTCCTGTAATTTTTCCTGATCCATGTACCGGCACGCCCGTGCCGTCTTGCCATTTCGCCGTTCATCACCGCGTGCCGCCTGGACGCCGGTGACGGCCCTTGTCCATGTCTCAGGGAAGAGAGCGCATGCCGCTATTCGTTTTCATCAGTACCACCTTTCCAACGGCCATCTTCTCGATCCTGCTGGTCGCCGCCGTCATCTACTGGCTGATCTCGCTCTCGGGAATCGGCGGCGATGACCTGGGCGATGGCGATATGGGCGATGGCTTCGAAACCGGCGGGCTGATGGCCACTCTGGGTCTCGAAGGCGTGCCGCTGCCGCTGGCGATCACGCTGGTCGCCCTGTTCGGCTGGCTGTTCAGCTACTTCAGCGAGCTGCTGCTCGGCGTCCACCTGGGCTCGGGGGCGCTGCACTGGCTGTTCGGTGCCGTGGTGCTCTGCCTGAGCGTCGCGGTGGGCGTCCTGCTGGCCTCGCTTGCGGTCAAGCCGCTGCGGCCGCTGTTCAAGCCCGCTCTGCACCTGCCCACGGAGCAGCGCCTGGCCGGCCTCGTCTGCACGGTGCGCTCGGGCAGCGTCGATCGCACCCGGGGGCGCGCCGATGCCTACATCGAGGGCGACCACCTGATTCTTCAAGTGCGCAGCGACCAGCCGCTCAAGCGCGGCGACCGCGCCATTCTGATCAACTATCTGGCCGAAGAGGACGCCTACCGGGTCATTCCGGAAGAGGAATTCCACGCCGGCTTCAATGATTCACCGACCCGTTGAATAGGAGAGAAACAGGATGAACTTATCGTGGATCATGCCGGTGGTGTTCGCCATCGGGATTGCCGTGGTCGTGATGATCGCGCTGCTGTCGCTGATCAAGGCGTTCTACCGCAAGATCGACCAGGGGCAGGCGCTGATCGTCAACGACCTCTCCGCCACGCCGAAGGTGTACTTCACCGGGGCGATGGTACTGCCGGTAATCCACCGCGCCGAGACGATGCAGATCTCGGTCATCACCCTCGAGCTCAACCGTACCGGCAAGGAGGGCTTGATCTGCGGCGACAACCTGCGCGCGGATATCGGCGTGACCTTCTACCTGCGCGTCAACGCCACCACCGAGGACGTGCTGCGGGTGGCCAAGTCCGTGGGCGCGGGTCGGGCATCGGATCGCAACGCGGTCAACGAGCTGTTCAATGCCAAGTTCAGCGAGGCGCTGAAGACCGTCGGCAAGAAGATGGACTTCATGCAGCTGTTCGACGAGCGCCAGAAGTTTCGCGACGCCATCGTCGAGACCATCGGCCAAGATCTGAACGGCTACGTGCTCGATGACGTGGCGATCGACTACCTGGAGCAGACGCCCAAGAGCTCGCTCGATCAGCACAATATCCTCGACTCCGAAGGCATCAAGCGCATCACCGAGATCACGGCGATGCACAACGTCGAGACCAACCGTCTCGAGCGCGACCAAGAACTCGAGATCCAGCGCAAGAACGTCTCCGCCCGCGAAGCCGCCCTCGAACTCGAGCGTACCCAGGCCGACGCTGAGGCGCGCCAGAAGCGTGAAATTGAGAGCCTGCGCTCCCGCGAGGAGTCCGAGGCGGCTCAGGTCAGCCACCAGGAACGCTCCAAGAGCGAAGCGGCGCGCATCAAGACCGACGAAGAGCTGGCCATCGCCGAGGAGAACAAGCAGCGCCAGGTCGAGATGGCCACCAAGGCCCGCGAGCGCGCGGTGCAGATCGAGGAGGTCCGCATCCGCCAGGCCAAGGAACTCGAGGACGTCAACCGCGAGCGCGCGGTGGAGATCGAGCGCATCGGCATGGAGAAGGCGCTGGAAGAGGAGCGCAAGGAGATCGCCGACATCACCAGCCAGCGTATCGCCGTGGAGCGCAGCGTCGCCGAGGAAGAGGAGAACATCAACGACGTGCGCAACCGCGCCGAGGCGGAGCGCAAGAAGGTCACGCGCCTGACCGCGGCCCAGGCCGATGCCGAGGAGAGCAAGCTCAAGGAGGTTCGCGCGGCGGAAGCGACCTTCGAGCGCTCCAAGCTCGAGGCCGAGGAAACCGTGCTGCGCGCCCAGGCGGAGCTGGATTCCGCCGAGAAGCGCGCCGCCGCCGAAGAGAAGCAGGCGCGTGGTCATCAGGCCCTGGCCGCCGCGGATGGCCTGGCCGAGGCGCAGGTGCTGGAAGCCCGCGCCCACGCCCAGCGCAGCGAAGGGCTCGCCCAGGCGGAGGTCAAGACCGCCACGGCGAAGGCCGACGAGGAGGCCGGCATGGCCGAAGTGCGCGTGCTCGAACAGCGCCTGGAAGCCGAGGCGATGGGCGAGGAGAAACTCGGCAGTGCCAAGGCCCAGGCCCGCGAGGCGATGGCCAAGGCCGAGGCGAACGGCCTGGTCGAGAAGCTGCGCGCCTACGACAACATGTCCGAGGAAGCGCGCAACTTCGAAGAGTTCCGCATGAACCTGGAAGTGCACGAGAAGGAAGTGATGGCCCAGATCGAGGCCCAGCGCATCGGCATGCTGGAGAACGGCAAGGTGATGGCCGCGGCGCTGCAGAACGCCAAGTTCGAACTGATCGGCGGCGATGGCGACATCTTCGAGAAGTTCGCCCAAGGCCTGGGCTACGGCAAGACGGTGCAGGGCGTGCTCGACAAGTCGCCGGCGCTGCAGGCCACCCTGGCCGGGCTCGCCAGCCGCGCCATGATGCCCGAGAAGTCCTCGGAAAACGCGTAAGGCGCGTCCCTTCGGGGACTCGAGACCGCAGGTGGAATGCCACCTGCGGTCTCGTCGACTCCTTGCGGCGCCGTGGGCGCCGTTCTCGCAAGCACCTTTCTTGCAATTCGCTATCTCGCAAGCACCTTTCAGGATGGACACGATGTCGAAGGACACTGGATCGAGCGATAACCATCAGGCCGAAGCGGTCGAGGGCCTGGTCAGGGAGAGCACGGCGTTCGAGACCATCAAGCGCCGGCTGAGCACCCAGGGCGGGGAGCTGGACGCGGCGGTCTCGCGCTTGAACGAATCCCGCGCCGAGACCTTCGGCGCCAGCAGCATGGCGCTGCTGGGCCGCGCTCGGGTACGCACCGAGAACAACGCCATCGCCCGCGACATGGCGCGCATCGGCGACCAGATCCTGTTCGGCTTCAACGTCCAGCTCGGGCTGCGCAAGGCGCTGGCGGCGAGCGACGTCTTCGCGCTCTATCATCTCAAGGACGACGACGAGGGCCTCGAGCTGACCGAGGCGTCGCTCGACGACAGCTTCCTCACCGACGAGCAGTTCCTGCGCGATTTCCGCGAACTGCAGCAGTACTACAGCCACGCCACGCTCGCCCAGATCGTGACCCTCAACGGCAAGCTGCTGGTGGCGTTCCAGATCGGCGAGAAGCTCACCGACCTGCGCGTGTTCCGCTGGGAGCTCGACGGGCGCGGCGAGGTGCGCCGCTACATCGACAACCGCGGCGAGCGCGACCTGGTCTTCCCCGAGCGCTTCGCCTTTCCCTGGCACGTAGCCGGGCGCGACATGCAGGAGCAGGGGCGTGCGCCGCACCTGAACATCCTCGATACGGTGTTCGTCGACAACCTCGGCGGCAACATCACCTTCAAGATCGAGAACAACACCAGAAGCGGCGAAGGCATCTTCGCCGACCCGGTGGCGTCGGACTCCCAGTCGCTGGACGATGCCACCTTCGAGTACGCCGACCTCGGCACGCTGTTGCTGGTGCGCATCCTGCCCTTCAACGAAACCGAGTGGCGCTACTACCTGTTCAACCGCGCCGAGCAGCACGTCAAGCGCATCGACGCCATGGCGGGCTCGGTGGTGGAGCTTCCCGAGAACCACGGGATCATCTTCCCCAACGGCTACTACCTCAACACCGGCGAGCTGACCACCTTCGAGGTGCCCGAGGAGGATCTGCGCTTCAAGCGCATGGTGCGCTCGCCCAACGGCGAGGACGTGCTGTTCGTCTTCTACGCCGAGGCCACCGGCGAGGTGGTGCTCTACCGCTACAACCTGATTCGCAAGCAGGCGGACACGCCGATGGTCGGCCACGGCGCGGCGGTGCTCGAGAACGGCCACCTGGCGCTCTTCCACGCCGAGCAGGAGCCGACGCTGGTCCATCCCATCCAGGTGTGGGCCACGCCCTTCATGTCCGAGCGCTTCCACGCCCAGGACGCGGTGCGCAACGACACCACGCTCGGTCGCATCGGCAACCCGGAACTGGTGCGCGGCATCGCCGAGCTCAACGGCATCGTCCAGCTCGCCGGCGAGCGCGCCACCAGCGAGCGCCACTTCAACGCCATCATCCGGCGGGTGGATCGTACTCTGAACCAGTTCTACTGGATCGGCGAGGCGGAGTTCGCGGCCATCCACGGTGCCCTCGAGCAGCTCAAGCACACCGCCGAGCTGATGCTCGACGAGTACGAGAAGGTCCAGGCGATTCGCGCCCAGACCGCCCAGGCGCTGGAGGCGCTCGACAAGGAGCAGGCGACGCTGCTGCGCGAGCTCAAGCCGAGCAGCTGGAAGACGCCGGACCTGTTCGTCACCTACCTCAAGAAGCTGCGCGATCACCGCGGCCGGCTGATGGCGCTGGGCGAGCGGCGCTATCTGGACACCGCGCGGCTCTCCGAGCTGCAGACGGCGCTGGACAAGGCCGAGGCGTCGCTGACCGAGCAGACCTTCACCTTCCTGGCCACCCCGGAGGCGCTGGAGGGCTACCGCGAGACCCTGGGCGAGATCAAGACACAGGTCGGTGAGGCGGAGAATCGCAAGGCGCTGGCGGCGTGCGTTGCGCGCTACCGCGAGCTGACCGCCGGGCTCGACATGATCCAGGGGCTGATCTCCTCGATGCCCGGCGGCGACGCGGTGGAGCAGACCCGCATCACCGAGAACATCTCGAGCATCTACGCCACCATCAACCAGCAGCGCTCCCAGGCCGAGATCCGCCTGCGCGAGCAGGGCAGCGCCGAGGCCAAGGCCCAGTTCGCCGCCCAGATGCGCCTGTTCGAGCAGAGCCTGGCCAACGGCGTGGGCGCGCTTCGCGAGCCCGATGACTGCGACCAGCTGATGACGCGCATGCTCGACCAGCTCCAGGAGCTCGAAAGCCAGTTCGGCGAGTACGACGAGTTCTTGAGTGCCATTCTCGAGCAGCGCGAAAGCGCCCACGAAAGCATCGAGGCGCGCCGCCAGCAGCTCCAGGAGGAGCGCCAGCGCCGGGTCACCACGTTGACCGACGCCAGCCAGCGAATCCTCGCCAACGTCGCCAAGCGCACCGAGCGCTTCGAGACGCTGGAAGAGCTGCACAGCTTCTTCGCCGCCGACGCCATGGTAGGCAAGGTGCGCAGCATGGTGG
>NZ_JAMZBC010000122.1 GCF_024158715.1 Halomonas sp. 707D7
CGCCCCGGCGTGCCTTGACGGCGGCATCGAGAAACGGGCGCTCGATGTTGCGAAAATGCACTACCACCAGACGTCCGGCCAGCTCGTCGAGTAGCGTTTCGAGAATGAGGTCGAGATCCGGCGCGTGATCGACCTCGGAGTGGGTGATGTGATGATAGGCGACGGAGCTCTCCTCCAGCGGCCGAGGCGGCTTGACCACCCAGTAGCGCCGCGTGGCGAGGGGGATGCGCGCGAGCGTGAAATGGACGAGCCCGATGCTGACGATAGCGTGGCGCCGCTCGTCGAGTCCGGTGGTCTCCATGTCGAGCGCCACCATGGGCACGTCGGCGATGGGCGTGTCCGGGGCCGGCAGGCGCGCCTGGAAAAAGCGCGCGAGCATGTCATCCTGGGCGTGGTCGGCGCGGCGCGCCAGGTAGCCCGCCCAGTCGGTCTGCGTGATACGCTGGCGGGGACGTATTCCCTTCATCATGCTTTTTTCATCGCTGACAAGACCTCATCGCTGACTGGGAACGGGATAGCGGAACTTGAGAAACTTCTGCGCGTTGCTCAACACCTGGAAGGCGTCCTTGAGCGTGTGGCGCTCGCTGTCCTCGACATTCTCGGGCTCGATGTTGTTGTCCGGCGCGCGCTCCTCCTCGAGGTCGATCATCTGGTGACGAAGCCGCGACATGCACAAGAACTCGAAGGCGTAGCTCAGCTTGTCGCTCACCCCGGAGGCGAGCAGCTGGGTGTCGTTGATGTCCTCGAGGCGACGGAAGCTGTTTTGCGCCTTTGAGCCACAGGCGAGCGCGTGAACGCGAATCAGGTCCACCATCGGTGCGGTGCCGCGGCGCTTCAAGTTGATCGAGTTGTTGTGCTTGCCGTCCTTCTCCATCACGAAGGTGCGAAAGAACCCCAGCGGCGGCGTGCGATTGAGCGCATTGCGGGCCATGGCCGCCAGAAACAGCGGCGACTGCGGCGCGCGGGTGGCGATCAGATCCTGCAGCGTCTCCACGAAATGACTCTCCCCGTAGACGCTGTCCAGGTCGAAGAAGATCGAGCTGTGCAGCAGCTTCTCCGGCGTCGGGTTGGCGATCCACTCCTCGAAATACTCCTTCCACACCTTGAGTGGCTGGCGCCAGCGCGGGTTGGTCGCCATGATGTCGCCCTTGCAGTAGGTGTAGCCGCAGGCATCGAGACCATCGCTGACGTAGGCGGCCAGCGCCTTGAAGTAATCATCGTGGGTGTCCGGGTCGAAGTCGTCGGAAAGAATCAGGGCGTTGTCCTGGTCGGTGACGATGCTCTGCTCGTTGCGCGCCATCGAGCCGTTGACCATGAAGCAGTACGGCACCGGCGGCGGGCCGAGCTCGGCTTCGGCGAGCTCGAGCAATCGCCGGGTGAAGCCGCGCCCGATGGTCGAGAGCGCGCTGCCGAGCATGACCGAATTGGCGCCCTCCTGCACCATGCGCACAAACGCCGCGCGCACGTCGGCAGAGAGCCGCGCGAGCCCGTAGGCACTCGACTGGTTGAAGATGTTGCTGACGAGATACAAACCGCTGTGGGTCTCGTAGCGAATGATGTCGGACAGGTGCACCACGCCCACCGGGCGCTGGCGGTAGAGTACCGGCAGATGATGGACGTTGTTGCGCAGCATGGTGAGCATGGCCTCGTAGATCGAGGCGTCGGACTGGATGGTGATCAGCGCGTGGGAGATCACCTCGCCTACCGGCGTCTGGGGCGACAACCCCTTCGCGACCACGCGGTTACGAAAATCACTGTCGGTGAGGATACCGCACATCTGCCAGCTCTTGCCTTCGCTGTCCTTGAAGCTGTAGCGAGGGTTGTCGCTGCCCTCGTCGATCACCAGTACCGCCGAGGCCTGGGCGTTGCCCACCTGGAGCGCGGCTTCCTGCACGCTCATGGTCGACTCCACCATCACCGGATAGCGCGAGACCAGCTTGCGAATCCGCGTGACCATCATGTCGTTGGACTTCTTCTGCAGCTCGGCGGCACTTTCGAGGCGCGGGCGTTCGAGCTCGACGAAGTCGGCGAAGTCGTCATCCTCCTCGCACAGGCGCTGGAACATCGCGTCGCTGATGAAGTAGATCAGCGTGTCCTCGATGGCCGTCGCGGGAAAGCGCACCCGGTGGTTTCGCAACAGGCTGAAGTGGCCGAAGATGTCGCCCTCGACGAGGCGGTTGTAGAGCTCGCCGCGGCGCCGATACACCTCCACCGCACCGCTGCGGATGTAGCAAAGCTCGTCGATCGTGTCATTGAGGACGAGGATGTCGGTGCCGGTCTTGAAGTAACGCACCTCCACGCCCTCGGCGAGCGCATCGAGAAGCTCGTCGGAAAGCCCGTCGAAAGGGGGGAACTGCCCCATGTGCTGGCGTATTTCCCAAAGCTCCACGTCCATGTCGTCTCCCTGGCAAAGCAGCCGTCAAAGCCTTGAAGTTTGGCGGCAATCCACCGAGCGGTAAAGCCCGGACATGAAAAAGGCCGGACACGAAAAAGCCCGGTGAAAACACCGGGCTTCTTGGAGCAGATCACAGACCCTGTCCCCTCTTGCCGCTATCGACGCGCCTGGCTTGCACAAGCAAGAGGAGTATCAGGGATGGTCACGATCAGGACTGGTTGGCCATTTCCTGAACGCGCTGCATCATTTCCGGATCCTGCTGGATGGATTGGCCGATGGCGTTGAAGGTATCGACGTCCAGGCCACTGTTCTCGACCACTTCGATCATGCGGTCGTTGGCTTCAGCGCGTACTTCCTGTTGAGCCGCCTCGTCTTCTGCTTCCTGCAGACGCTGTGTGTACTCTTGCGAGATCACGGCGATTTCTTGAGAAGCATCGGCGAACTGCTGCAGCTGCTCATCGCTGAAATCCTGGGCCGGGGCTTGCTGGTTGGCCATCGGATCCTGAGCCGGGTCCTGGGCTTGCTGGGCACTGGCGGTTCCCGCCATCAGGCCGGTGGCAAGCAGGGCAGCTGAGAACAAAGCAGTCATACGTTGCATGATAAGAAACCTCGTTGGCGCGTTATGAATGTGGTGAATCTGACGCGAGCATTCAGCGCAGGTTCAAATTTTTATGTAACGATAAGTAAAAATGCATAAAACGATGGCCGCGACCGCGCGAGGCCACCTTTCGATGGGCAGCCTAGAGACGCTGAAGGTAGCCCACCCCGCCGAGGTTGCGCATCTGTTGGCGAACCCACTGGCTGCGCCGCTCCACCTGGGCGTCCGGGCGCGCGGCGCTGCGGGTGCGCGGGCTTGGCAGGATGGCCGCCAGAAGGCTCGCCTGGCGCTCGGTCAAGGCGCTGCCCGAGGCACCGAAATAGTGCTGTGCCGCGGCCTCCAGGCCGAACACGCCGGTGTCCCACTCGGCGACGTTCAGGTACACCTCGAGAATGCGCGACTTGCTCCAGAAGGTCTCGATCAACAGCGTGAACCACGCCTCGAGCCCCTTGCGAAACCAGCTGCGCCCGCTCCACAAAAACACGTTCTTGGCGGTCTGCTGACTCAGGGTACTCGCCCCGCGCAGGCGCGAGCCATCCTGACTCGCCTGCCAGGCGCGCTTGAGCTCGACCAGATCGAAGCCGCGATGATAGGGAAAGCGCTGGTCCTCGGCGGCGATCACCGCGAGCTTGGCGTTGCTCGACAGCTCGTCGAAGCTTCGCCACTGCCGGGTGATGGTGATCGGCTCGCCCTGAAAAAGGCTTTGCACCTTGCGCTCGACCATGACCATCGACCCCGGCGGCGGCACCACGCTGAAAAGCAGCACCAGCGCCACCGAAAGGACCACGAAGGCGAGTGCGCCACGCCAGACAAAGCGCCAGACAAGACGCAGGTAATGGCGCAGCGCACGGTTGAGCATGTCGGTATCCCTAACGTTTCATGAGGTGTTGGGCATGATAGCGCAGATGCTCCTCGATGAACGAGGCGATGAAGAAGTAGCTGTGATCGTAACCCGGCTGGCGGCGCAGCGTCAGCGGGTGATCGTGCTCTTCACACACGGCTTCCAAACGTTCGGGCTTGAGCTGCTCTTCCAGGAACTGGTCGGCGTCGCCCTGATCGATGAACAGGCGCTGGCGCGAGGCGCCGTTGGCGACCAGCTCGCAGGCATCGTACTGGCGCCAGCGGGACTCGTCCTCGCCCAGGTAGCTGGTGAACGCCTTCTGTCCCCAGGGGCAGTTCATCGGGTTGACGATGGGCGAGAATGCCGACACCGAGCAGAAGCGTCCCGGATGGCGCAGCGCAAGGATGAGCGCGCCGTGACCGCCCATGGAGTGACCGCTGATCGACTCGCGCCCGTTGACCGGAAAGTGCTGGCGCACCACCGACGGCAGCTCCTCGACCACGTAGTCGTACATGCGGTAGTGCCCTTTCCAGGGCGCCTGGGTGGCATTGACGTAGAAGCCCGCGCCGGAACCCAGGTCGAAGCTTTCGTGCTCGCCGGGCAGATCGGTGCCGCGCGGGCTGGTGTCCGGGCAGACGATCGCCACGCCGAGCTCGGCGGCCACGCGGTGGGCGCCGGCCTTCTGCATGAAGTTCTCGTCGCTGCAGGTGAGGCCTGACAGCCACCACAGCAGCGGCACGCGCTCGTTTTCCGCCTGGGGCGGCAGGTAGACGGCGAAGACCATGTTGCAATCCAACGCCCGGGAGTAGTGGCGGTAGCGCTTGTGCCAGCCGCCGAAACTGCGGTTGGCGGACAATAGCTCCAGCGTTTCGCTCATGCTCATGGGTAGGCTCCTGAGATGAAAACGCGGTGGGAAGACCCACCGCGCTCTTGGTTCACGTTCACTATAGCGTCAATCGACCTGACGCGTACTCAGTAGTGCAGCACGGTGCGGATGCTCTTGCCTTCGTGGAGCAGATCGAACGCTTCGTTGATCTTCTCGAAGGGCATGTCGTGGGTGATGAAGTCGTCGATGTTGATCTCGCCGTTCATGTAGCGCTCCACGTAACCCGGCAGCTCGCTGCGACCCTTGACGCCGCCGAAGGCGGAGCCTTTCCAGACCCGGCCGGTGACCAGCTGGAACGGGCGGGTGGAGATCTCCTCGCCGGCACCGGCCACGCCGATGACGATCGACTCGCCCCAGCCCTTGTGGCAGCACTCCAGCGCCGAGCGCATGACGTTGACGTTGCCGATGCACTCGAAGGAGTAGTCGACGCCGCCGTCGGTCAGGTCGACGATGACCTGCTGGATCGGGTTCGAGTACTTCTTGGGATTGACGAAGTCGGTGGCGCCGAACTGCTTGGCGAGTTCGAACTTGTCTTCGTTGACGTCGATGGCGATGATCCGGCCCGCCTTCGCCATCACCGCACCCTGGATGACCGCAAGGCCGATGGCGCCGAGGCCGAACACGGCAACGGTCGCGCCCGGCTCGACCTTGGCGGTGTTGAGCACCGCGCCGATACCGGTGGTAACGCCGCAGCCCAGCAGGCAGATCTTGTCCATCGGCGCCTCTTTGGAGACGACCGCCAGCGACACCTCCGGCAGCACGGTGTATTCGCTGAAGGTGGAAGTGCCCATGTAGTGATGGAGCATCTTGCCATCGAGGGAGAAGCGCGAGGTGCCGTCCGGCATCACGCCCTTGCCCTGGGTCGCACGCACGCTGCCGCACAGGTTGGTCTTGCCGGAAAGGCAGAACTTGCACTTGCCGCACTCGGCGGTGTAGAGCGGAATGACGTGATCACCCGGCTTCAGGCTGGTGACGCCCTCGCCCACTTCCTGCACGACGCCGGCGCCTTCATGGCCCAGCACCGAGGGAAAGAGCCCTTCCGGGTCGGCGCCGGAGAGCGTGTAGGCATCGGTATGGCACACGCTCGTGGCGGCCATCTTCACCAGCACTTCACCCTTTTTCGGACCTTCGACATCGATTTCCACCAGTTCGAGCGGCTTGCCTGCCTCGAGTGCTACTGCAGCACGTGATTTCATGGTTCATCTCCCGGTTCAAACGTAAACGACTTACGCATGGCGCACAGTGTAGTCAGCTAGTGAAGGGGGATAAATAGGGATACACTCACAAGATTATTGCCCAGCAGCAACAATCCACTATTCTCACCATTATGATGTAGAAGTAGAAAAGGAAACCCCATGCAGCGTTGGGACCGAATCGAGGCCTTCGTCGAAGTGGTGAGGCTCGGCAGCTTCTCTGCCGCCGCGCGCCACCTGAAGGTGTCCACCTCGCACACCAGCCGGCTGGTGAGCCAGCTCGAGAACCAGCTCGGCGTACAGCTTCTCTATCGCACCACGCGCCAGATTCGCCTGACCGATGCCGGGACGATCTACGTCGAGCACTGCCGCCACCTGTTCGATGGCCTGCGCGACGCCGAGCAGGCGATCAACGAGCTTCAGGCAAGGCCCAGCGGGCTTTTGAAGCTCACGGCGGCCACTACCTTCGGCGAGCGCTTCGTCGCGCCCCTGGTCAACGATTTCCAGTGCCTGCATCCGGAGCTCGAGGTGCACATGCACTTCACCAATCGCGCGGTCGAGCTGATCGACGAGGGGTTCGATATCGCGATTCGCATGGGGGTACTGAAGGATTCGAGCCTGATCGCCAAGCGCCTTTGCGAGCGCCGCGAGTACATCGTGGGATCCAGCGACTATTTTCGCCAGGCGCCTCGGCCGCACACCCTCGCCGAGCTCAACCAGCACCCGTGCCTGCTGGGCTCGCGGCCGTTCTGGCTGTTCGAGGTCAACGGTCAGCGCCGCGAAGTGCGCCTCGAAGGTCGCTGGAGCGGCAACTCCGGCCCGGCCCTTCTCGATGCCGCGCTCAAGGGGCTGGGTCTTGCCCAGCTTCCGGATTACTACGTGGCCCCTTACCTTGAAAGCGGGGAACTGGTCGCGGTGCTCGAGCCGTTCCAGCATCACGACACCGCCGTCTGGGCGGTCTACCCGCGCCACCGCCACCTCTCTCCCAAGATTCGCCAGCTGGTCGACTACCTGGCCACCCATCTCGAGGCCCAGCTGCCTGGGCGCCGTTAGCTGCGCGAGTCGGGACGACCTCGCCGCGCCTTGGGCATGAAGGAAAGCGATATCGGCGTGCGAGCGCGCCTCAAGAGCGATATAATGCAACATTCATCAATGAATGTTTATAGCCTACGCTATAGTTTGCAAGGATACTCGATGTCACTTCCCCCACCCCATTGGCCTATCGACTTCAAGACGACACTCATGCGCGCCATCCTTTACGTGCTGTTCATCGCGGCGATCGCCCAAGGCGCCTACCTGGAGGCGCTCTACATGCCCGAGGTTCGCTTCAGCGAATACGGCTTCACCGAGCTGACCCAGACCGCCATGCTCGGCACGTGCTGCTTGATGCTGCTTTACGTTCGCCATGTCCTCAAGGTGTGGCCGACGGTGACGCTGCTGCTGCTCGCCTTCATCGCCTCGTCGCTGGTGCGCGAGCAGGACTATTTCCTGGACGAGTACGTTGCTCGCCACACCTGGAAGATCCTGGTCGCGCTGATCGTGATTCCCTCGATCGCCTGGGTCGTGATCAAGCGCCATGCGTTTCTCGACGAGTTTCGCCACTACAGCAATACCTTCGCCTTCGGCCTGTTCGCCGGCGGCGTACTGACGACCTACGTGTTCTCGCGCCTTTACGGGCGCGGCATCTTCTGGCAGGCGGTGCTCGAGGACAACTACGTGCGCGAGTTCAAGGATGCCGCCGAAGAGGTCGTCGAGCTTCTGGGTTACAGCCTGATCCTGTTCGCCACCCTGGAGCTTCTGCTGCTGGCACGACGCGTCCACCTGAGGCGCAAGGCGTCCCAGGCGCTGCTTTGACGCCACCTCGGTACCATAACGCCAACGCCGCCCTTTCGGGCGGCGTTTCATTTTTTATATACCCCTATGCGTAAAGCGATTTGCGCCACCCCGAGCTTGTCCGTAGTGTCCTTCGACTCACCCTTTTTCAACCCTTTCGACTCTCGATGGATACCGACGCCTCATGGATAATCACAACAACGCCGGCAAACCCGCTCGGCGCGGCGCCTTCACGCGCTTTCTCGACACCGTGGAGTGGCTTGGCAACCTTCTGCCCCATCCGGTCACCCTGTTCGCCATCCTGTGCGTGCTGGTGGTGCTGGCCAGCGGCATCGCCGGTGCGCTCGGCGTCTCGGTGGCGGACCCCCGCCCGGCCAACGAGGGCGAGTGGATCGCGGTCAACTCGCTGCTCAACGCCGATGGCCTGCGCCGCCTGATCACCGAGATGGTCACCAACTTCACCAGCTTCGCGCCGCTCGGTACCGTGCTGGTCGCCATGCTCGGCGTGGGCGTGGCCGAGCACTCGGGGCTGATTTCGGCCACCATGAGGGCGCTGGTGCTCAACCGCTCGCCGCGCATCGTCACCTACGCCATCGTCTTCGCCGGCATTCTTTCCAACATGGCCGCGGAGCTTGGCTACGTGGTGCTGATTCCACTGGCGGCGATGATCTTCCACTCGCTGGGGCGTCACCCGCTGGCGGGCTTGGCGGCGGCGTTCTGCGGTGTCTCCGGCGGCTACAGCGCGAATCTTTTGATCGGCACCGTCGACCCGCTGCTCTCGGGCATCACCCAGGAGGCCGCACGGCTGCTCGACCCGGCCTACACCGTGGGCGCCGAGGCCAACTGGTTCTTCATGTTCGTGAGCACGTTCGTCGTCACGCTGATCGGCGGGCTGGTCACCGAGCGCATCGTCGAGCCCAAGCTCGGCAAGTTCGATATCGATCAGGCCAGCGACGAGATCGACGGCCAGCAGATGGCCACGCTCGAGCCCACCGAGAAGCGCGCTCTGAAGGGCACCGGCCTTGCGATGCTCGCCATCGTCGCCGCGCTGCTGGTACTGGTGGTGCCGGAAAACGCCCTCTTGCGCAATCAGGAGACCGGGGCGATAGGCGGCTCGCCCTTCCTGAGCGGCATCGTGGTGATCGTGGCGGTGTCGTTCACGCTGCTTGGCTTCATCTACGGGCGCCTGGCCGGCACCATGCACACCGACCGCGACGTGGTCGATGCCATGGCCAAGAGCATGAGCCGGCTGGGGCTTTATATCGTGCTGGTGTTCTTCGCCGCGCAGTTCGTGGCGCTGTTCAACTGGAGCAACTTCGGCACCGTGACGGCGGTGGCCGGTGCGAGCCTTCTGGATTCACTGGGGCTCAGCGGCCCGGGGCTCTTTGCGCTGTTCATCCTGATGTGCGCCTTCGTCAATCTGTCACTGGGTAGCGCCTCGGCCCAGTGGGCGGTGACCGCGCCGATCTTCGTGCCGATGCTGATGCTGATGGGCTACGCCCCGGAAGTGATCCAGGCCGCCTACCGGATCGGCGACTCCACCACCAACCTGATCACGCCGATGATGAGCTATTTCGGACTGATCCTCGCCGTCGCCTCGCGCTACCAGAAGGACATGGGCATCGGCACCATGGTCGCGCTGATGCTGCCCTATACGCTGTTCATGCTGGTGGGCTGGAGCGTGCTGTTCTTCGTCTGGGTGTTCGTCTTCGGCCTGCCGGTCGGGCCTAACGCGCCGATCTACTACACCTTGTAAACGCCTCGACCACGCATAAAAAAACCCGCCGTTCGAAACGGC
>NZ_JAMZBC010000123.1 GCF_024158715.1 Halomonas sp. 707D7
CACCCCGATGGGCGACCAGATCGAGAAGCGCCCGCCGATCCACTCCTTGAACTCGAGCTGGTGCGCCTCGGGAATGCCGAATTCGGTCATCTTGTCCGCGCGGGTGGACACGCCGATGAGCTGATGGCCGCACAGCGTCTGAACGTCGATCTCCAGCGCTTCGCTCAGCCAGGTGAGCGCCGTTTTCACGTTGAACTGGGTGTCGGCGGTAGTGAACGACTTGGAGGCCAGCACCAGCAGCGTGGTTTCCGGGTTCAGCCGCTCGATCAGCGGCAGCAGCTGGGCGCCGTCCATGCTGGACACGTAGTGCACGCCCACGTGCTGCTGGCTAGGGCATTGGCCCAGGGTTTCGCTGATGAGCTTGGGGCCAAGATCCGAGCCGCCCACGCCGATGTGCACCACATCGGTGATCGACTGACCCGTAGCACCGAACCACTGGCGCGCGTGCAGCCGCTCGACCATGTCGGCAAGCTTCTGCTTTTGAGCCTGACAGAACGCCACCGCCTCTTCCATGCCCTGCGGGGCCGGCTCGGCTTCGGGCCAGCGGGCAGCCATGTGAAGCGCCGGGCGATTCTCGAAGACGTTGACGTGACGACCGGCGAACAGCGCCTCGCGCCGCTCTTCGAGCCGACAGCTTCGCGCCCAGTCCATCAACAGGGCTAGCGTCTGCTCGTTGACGCGCTGCTTGCTGAAATCCAGATGCAGCGAGCCCAGGTCGAAACGCAGCGCCTCGGCGCGCCGCCTCGCCACCTGGCACTCGCCTCCAAGCAGATCCGACAACGACTTTGCCTGAAGCTGTTCGGCGTGGGATTGCAGCGCGTTGAGCGGCGTATAAACACGAGCGGGCTTGGAAAACGTGGAAACGTTCATCGTATCGTCCTTGAATTTCATGAAGATGATTCATTCATCTTGATCCAAGCAATCTTCGAGCCAGCCTGTAGATTGCCTGGGACTTCCTGCCGTTTATGCATCGTTCATGCAAGGAAGCTGTTGTCGAGTGACACTATAGTAGCAGCCACCGATACAATGCACGTGCATCATGCGCCTAAAAGGGACATTGCAGGTGCCAAGGTGCCACACTATTTACAGCTTTTTGACACTTCTCAACTCACCAGAACGGTTTCAAGCAAGGCCTTTGCGCTTTCGATCAGCTCGTTCAGATGCTCGTCGCCCTTGAAGCTTTCGGCGTAGATCTTATAAAGCGACTCGGTACCGCTGGGCCGCGCGGCGAACCAGCCGTTTTCCGTCGTCACCTTGAGGCCGCCGATGCCGGCGCCGTTACCCGGTGCCTTGACCAGTACCGCCGTGATCGCATCGCCGGCCAGGGTATCGGCGGCCACGCTTTCGGCGGTCAGCTTCTTGAACGCGGCCTTCTCCTCGAAAGTGCAGGCGGTATCCACCCGCTTGTAGCTGGGCGTGCCCAGGCGCTCGGTCAGCTCGGTGTAATAGGCGCTGGGGGTCTTGCCGGTGACCGCCATGATCTCGGCGGCCAGCAGGCACAACGCGATGCCGTCCTTGTCCGTCGACCACGGCTTGCCATCGCGGGTCAGAAGGCTTGCTCCGGCGCTCTCCTCACCGCCGAAACCGAGATACCCCTGGTGCAACCCTTCGACGAACCACTTGAAGCCGACCGGCACCTCATGAAGTTCGCGTTCGTGAGAGGCCACCACGCGGTCGATCATCGACGACGACACCAGGGTCTTGCCGATCTTGAGCGCGTTTTCGCCGCTAGCGGGCCAGTTCGGCCGATAGCTCAAGAGATAATCCACGCACACGGCCAGGAAGTGGTTGGGGTTCATCAGCCCGCCGGCATCGACGATGCCGTGGCGGTCGGCGTCCGGGTCGTTGCCGAAGGCGAGATCGAAACGGTCCTTGATCTCGAGCAGGTTCGCCATGGCTGCCGGGCTCGAGCAGTCCATGCGCGTCTTGCCGTCATGATCCGGCGGCATGAAGGCAAAGCTTTCGTCGATGGTGGTGTTGACCACCTCGAGCTCGAGCTCGAAGCGCTCGGCGATGGCCTGCCACACCGGCAAGGCCGTACCGCCCATCGGGTCCGCGCCCAGTTTGAGGCCCGCCCGCTCGATCGCCTCCATATCGACGACCCGCGAGAGGTTGCCCACGTAGAGCGCGGTGAAGTCGAATTCGCTGGCGTGAGCGAGCGCCTTTTCAAGCGATACGCGCGGCACGTCGTCGATGCGCGCGAGATACTCGTTGGCGCGTGCCTCGATCCAGCCAGTGGCATCGGTATCCGCCGGGCCACCGTGGTAGGGGTTGTACTTGATGCCGCCATCTTCCGGCGGATTGTGCGATGGCGTGATGATCAGGCCATCCGCGCGGGGCGCATTGGGATCGGCGTTATGCTGCAAGATGGCATGGCTGACCAGGGGCGTAGCGGTATAGCCCTGCCCTTTCTCGATCTTCACCGCGACATCGTTGGCGGCCAGCACCTGCAGCGCGCACTCCCAGGCCGGGCGAGACAGGGCGTGGGTATCCAGCCCCAGAAACAGCGGCCCCTGGTAGCCGGCATCAAGGCGGTAGTCCACCACCGCCTGGGTAATCGCCCAGATATGCGCGGCGTTGAAGGTGCGCTGGGTAGCGCGACCGCGATGCCCGGACGTACCGAACGCCACGCGCTCGGCAGCGATATCGGCATTGGGAACCTGTTCGTAAAATGATCTCGATAGGATTTCCAATCGCATTCGACTGTCCTGTTGGCTGAATATACCAGGCATATTACTATGTTTTTGACAAGAAAGCTCAGGAAAACACTTTAAAGCTATATAGAAGACCCACTCAAATCAGCTCTCTTTAAGAGATCATAGCTTCAAACTCTATAAGCCAATTTCAACTTACCTAAAAACCGAAAATAGCCTTTTCTTATAATAAAATCAATCATATAAAATATACATCAACAGCATTTTTAACCAACAAACACTTAAACAACTCCTTATGCTTTAAAATAAGTTATAAGAATGACGTTATCTATTAGCGTCATTATTTTGCAACCAAGATATTAAATCTTATCTTAAGTTTTATCTTAAATAAACAGAATTGTGAATCATCAAGTAATTACCAAGATTTTTACTACTGCTTCAGAATAAATGCAGTGAATTTTTTTTAGAAATCAAAGCAGCTGGACGCTGTTATGAGTTCAGAAGTAATCTTTTAAGTTAGATTGCAGCCGCTCCAGCAAGACGCAATGGAACGTTGGACGCGTCTCCTTCTTAACACTCTTCACTCGTCCGTTGGCTTAAAGGCGAATAAGGTTACATCTACCGTTGCCCGACACCCTCGCGATAATAGACAGCATTTAAAGTAAGCGGTTTGCAGCTCTTTGCCTCAACTCTCTTCTCAAATGACACTTTCCTTCTATTTGTCAACACCGTATGGATAAAGTACAGAAGCGTCTGCCAAATTTCCTCAATGCGCAAACCGTTTTTAAGTCCACGTATACGTCTTCGATGGCATCTCATTAGGGGCCGCTTATGCACCGTCTGTGGGCTGCCGTAGCATTGACTCAGTGTCGCGACCGATTATGTCTATTGCCGCCGACCCTCTCGAAGAGCGTGCATAGGCGTGGCGTGATAATAAAGCATCCGAACCATGGATAAATCATCAAACTCCGGAACCACACAATCGACACATTGAATTCAATAATAAATAATAATTGATATTTCAAGAAATACAAAATAAAAGTGAAATCATCAATTCGAATATTTACATAAAAATTTAGATGTTTATATAAAATACTTTATTAATTATCGATAATTAACCCACCATTTAAACTTTAGAAAACTTATCCCAAAATATTAATCTTAAATTCATAACAAAACCAGCCGAAGTAATTTATAAGCAGTTAGATATATAGAAAAAACCGGCCATAAAGGCCGGTTATTTAACAATCAAAATTACTTCATATGCATAGCTTAGAAGAAGTAGCGAGCACCTGTCAGCCAGTACACGTCATCAGTCAGATCACCGAGGTTAGTGTCACGGTTGACACGCGGTGCGTCTGCATCAGCTACTTCTACGAATACGTCGAAGTTGCTGGAAACGTTGTAGTAAGCACCGGTAGCCCAAGAACGGCTAGTTTCGGCATCGTCGCGCTCAACATTGTAGTAATCGATGTTGAAAGCCCAAGGACCAGTGGTGAAAGTACCACCGATGCCTACGCTATCATAACCGCCACGGCCGATCGCATCGTTGACAATGACGTCACCATTTTCACGACCTTCGTAGCCAAGACGAGCCGAGAAGTTGTCGGTGAAATCATAAGAGCCGACGAGGCCGTACAGCATTTCGTCGTTGCCGCCACCTTCTACTACGTCGTCAACGAAACCAAGACCGATGGTAACAGGGCCTTGCGCGTAACGAACACCACCTTGGGTAGCGATTTCGTTGCTTTCGTTGGCCTCAACACCTACGAGGCCACGCTTGCTGTAGTGCTTGGCTTGCAAGAAAGCAGTAAAGCCTTGCAGATCGGGCGTGTAGTAACCGATGGAATCGCCGCGAGACTGCTTGGCGTTACCAACAAATTCCAGGCCTTGATCGATGTAAACATCGAACGGCAGTGAAACGAACTGGTTGTAGAAGCTGTCGAAGTTACCAGCTTGGAAAGTACCGAATTGACGGCTTGTCAGACCAAGGTAAGACTGGCGAGTTTCGCGGAAGGCTTCGCCAGAGCGACGCTCGTCAGCGCGGAAACGCCATTCCAGACGACCGAACGCAGTCAGGTCACGAGAGATTTCCTGGCTCAGGCGGAAACCGAGACGAGAAAACACATCTACGAACTCAGGATCGTTGTTCAGCTCTTCGCCATCACCGTTGTACTCCGGGCCGCCACCGGCAATACCGAGAGCGATACGGCCGTACAGGTCAACCTTGGTGCCGTCTTCGTCGTAAACAGTGGCTGCTTGAGCGGCAGCAGAGGCGCCCAGAGCACCAATGATAGCAGTCGCTAAAAGTGTCTTTTTCATGATGTAGGTTCCTTAACTAGCTTACTGTTTCGATCGTTACTGCCGGGCTTTTCCGAAACCCCGCAGGTGGCTCATGGGTCATGCTCTTCTGTCATTCGCCGGTTTCTTGGCGATATGTGGCATGTCCTCAAATCAGCCTTGTTATAGTCCAATGCTCGCAAGCCAAACTCTATACTGGGATTCCGGGGAACGCAATAGAAAAAAACAGTGTTCTTTTATTATTCGCGAATTTTTATGGAACCCTGGAGGCCTTTTGCGAGTCTCAGCGCGCTTCGAACTTTTGCATCAACCCTTTTATTTTTTCTTCCATCGTCAACGGCGCCTTTGCGTCTTCGACCACCTGCCCTTCGTCTTTCGACCGAGACGGTTGGTCGTGCCCGGCCTGCTGGCGAACTTCGTTTCGCGCCGGCACGGGGGAATTGCCGGGCTTTTTGAAGGCAGGTTTGGCGGGCTCTTCGCCTACCTGCTCCTTGCGCCGTTCACTTGCATGAAGCGAGGCTTCCTTGTCGACGATACCCGCTGGCTGGCCATCCAGGTCGACGCGCTCGGCGCCTTCGCGCATGGATTTGACGTAGCGCGGCAGGTTGACGTAATTGGCCAGGGCGCGACGTATCAACTTGCCGGACCACGGCTCGCGCTGGGCCAGATCGATATGGATCCCTACCTTGAGCGGCTTGGTGTGGCCCTTGAAGAAAGCCTCTGGGTAGCGCTCGTACCACTGCTTCAAGAGCGCTTGGGGCGAAGGAGGTGTCTCGCCCCGTGTGGCAGCCTCGGGTACCGGGGCTGGCGCCTCTTCGGCGGGCGATGTGGCTGCCAAGGGGCGTTCGAGCACATGCGCTAGCTGCTCCTTCAGGCGGGCGTTCTCCCGGCGCAGTTGCTCGAGCTCTTGCTGGGTACCCGCGAGATGCGCTTCCAGTGATTCGATCAGGTTCAGTACGCTGGCGGCCATGGCGCCCTCCTTGGAGCTGACTAGTCGGCTATACGCTCGTAAACGACGAAATCGTACCGGGGCTGCCCCTCGCCGGGGCTACCCGCCACGCGCTGCACTTCTCGAAACGATGAAAGGGGAATTTCCGGAAAGGTGGTATCACCTTCGACCTCGACCTCCACCTCGGTCACGTAGAGACGCTGGGCGATGGATAGCGCCTGACGGTAGATCTCGCCGCCGCCCATCACCATGATCTCTTCCGCCGCCTCGATGGTGGCCTGCTGGTCGGCAAGCTCGAGCGCCTGCGAGAGGTCGTGGCAGACGCGAATGCCTTCGGCCATGAAGGCGTCGTCACGCGTGACGACGATGTTCAGGCGATTGGGCAAGGGCTTGCCGATCGAAGCAAACGTCTTGCGCCCCATCACCAGGGGCTTGGCCTGGGTCATGCGCTTGAAGAACTTGAGGTCCTCCGGCAGGTACCAGGGCAGCTTGCCTTCGACGCCGATCACGCCATTCTTCGCCATGGCGACGATCATCGCCACCGGCACCAGGGGCTCGTACAGGGAGCGCTGTGTCATACGGCCACCTGCGCCTTGATGTGGGGATGGGCTTCGTAGTCGTCGATACGAATGTCGTCGAAGGTGAAATCGAACAGCTCGCGCACTTCCGGGTTGAGCCACAGAGTGGGCGGGCTCAGCGGTGCGCGGACCAGCTGTTCCCTGGCCTGCTCGACATGGTTGCTGTAGAGGTGCGCATCCCCCAGGGTATGCACGAACTCACCGGGCTCGAGCCCGCACACCTGGGCCACCATGGCCGTCAGCAATGCGTAGCTTGCGATATTGAACGGAACGCCCAGGAAGATATCGGCGCTGCGCTGGTAGAGCTGGCAGGAAAGGCGCCCGTCGGCCACGTAGAACTGGAACAGGCAGTGGCACGGCGGCAGCTTCATTTCGTCCACCTGGGCCGGGTTCCAGGCCGAGACGATGAGCCGGCGCGACTGCGGGTTGGTGCGAATCTGCTCCAGCACCTGGGCGATCTGGTCGACGCTTTCGCCGCCTTTCGGGCTGGGCCAGCTGCGCCACTGGTAGCCGTAGACCGGGCCCAGGTCGCCGTTCTCGTCGGCCCACTCGTCCCAGATGCGCACCCCGTGCTCTTTGAGGTAGCCGATGTTGGTATCGCCCTTCAGAAACCACAAAAGCTCGTGAATGATCGAGCGCAGGTGCAGCTTCTTGGTGGTCAACAGCGGAAACCCGCGCGCCAGGTCGAAGCGCATCTGGTGGCCGAAGATCGAGCGCGTGCCCACGCCGGTACGATCATCGCGATCGACGCCCTGCTCCAGCACGGTGCGCATGAGGTCGAGATAGGGCTGTTCGAGCGCGGCGGTGGGAGCAGCTTGGGGCGAAGCGGCAGGCATCATGGCAGTCACAGGGTGTCCAGAGTCGAAAGTCGTTGAAGGCTGTATTCTAGGCGGCGCTGCCTCATGGATGCAACGCCGCCCGAAAACGCGCGATTCAAACGCGCTTGGCGTCGACCGGGTTGTTGCGCGACCACACCATGAAAGCCACGCCCAGCGCGATCATGGGAAGGGTCAACAGCATGCCCATGGTTACCCAGCCAAAGGCGATGAAGCCGATGTGCGCATCCGGCAGGCGCACGAACTCGACCAGAAAGCGAAACGCGCCGTAGCCGAGCAGGAACAGGCCCGACACGAAACCGCGCGCCCGGGGCTTGGCCGAGACCCACCAGAGAATGACGAAGAGCACCAGCCCCTCGAGCAGCGCCTCGTAAAGCGCCGAAGGGTGACGAGGCTCCGGCCCCATGCCGGGAAACGGCATCGCCCAGGGCAGCGAGGAGACGCGCCCGGGCAGCTCGTGGTTGATGAAGTTGCCGATGCGCCCGGCGCCAAGGCCGATCGGCACCAGCGGAGCGATGAAATCGGTCAGGGTGAAGAAGGCCAGCTTCTTGCGCCGCGCGAACAGCCACGCGGCCAGCAGCACGCCGATCAGCCCGCCATGAAAGCTCATGCCGCCATCCCAGACGCGGAAGACCCATAGCGGGTCGGCGGCCCACTGCCCCAGGCCGTAGAAGAAGGCGTAGCCCAGGCGACCACCTGCCACCACACCAATGGCACAGTAGAACAGCAGATCGCTGATGTCGTCGTTGGTCAGCCCGATGCGCGAGGCGCGCTTGCAGCCGAGCCACCAGGCGGCCACGAAGCCCACCACGTACATCAGGCCATACCAGTGCACCTGTAAAGGCCCGAGGGAAATTGCCACGGGGTCAATCGCGGGATAGTTGATCATCAGCCGTCTCTATGTAAGCGAACCAGTAATGGCGGTGGGCGAGCCTGGCGTTTCAGCCGAGCACGAAACGCAACCCGACCACGGCCAGCAGCAGCGCAAAGGATAACCGCAATACGCGCGCTGGCAAGACGTGGGCGAGCTTGACGCCTAAGCGGGCGAAGGGGACGCTCGCCAGCACGATGCCGAAGAATGCCGGCCACATGACGAACCCCGTGGCCCAGGCGGGAAGCAAGGGATTGCCCCACCCCACCACCACGAAGGTGAGCGCGCCCACCAGGGCGATGGGCAGCCCGCAGGCCGCCGAGGTGCCCACGGCCTGGGTCATGGTGGCGCCGCAGCGCGAAAGCCAGGGTACGGTCATCGCCCCACCGCCGATCCCGAACAGCGCCGAGATCGCCCCGACCACGCCGCCGGCAAGGGTCATGGCGACCCTGCCCGGCGCCAGACTGCCGGGCCTGGGCTTGAGCCCGAACACCATCTTGGCGGCCAGCAGCAGCACGAATACGCCGAACAGCGTACCCAGTACCGTGCCGGAGAGATTGCCCGCGATGAACACGCCCCCGATGGCACCGAGCATCAACCCCGGCAGCAGCGCCAGGAACCACCCCTTGTGGATGCTGCCCTTGCGGTAATGGCCGAGCGTGGACGACGCCCCGGTGACCACGATAGTGGCCAGCGACGTGCCCACCGCCAGGTGCATGGCGATCTCCGGCGCCACGCCTTGAAGATCGAAGGCGAACACCAGCGCCGGCACGATGATCAGCCCACCGCCGACGCCGAACAGCCCCGCCATGGTACCGGCGGCCGCCCCGAGTGCCAGGTAGCCGAACAGGGTGAGGGCGATACTCATGGCGCGAGGTTCTCCGCTGGCAGAAAAGTGACAGGGACGTACGTGACAGAGTCGCACGTGACAGAGTCGTACATGAAAGGGGCGCCGGGTTCGGGAAGGCATTGCATGGTCGGCTGATCCGTGGCTGCATGGTCGATATCGCCTCAGATGATACCATCAACCCTTACCGAGAGCGCGGGCATGTTGCCCGCCCCGCCAC
>NZ_JAMZBC010000124.1 GCF_024158715.1 Halomonas sp. 707D7
GGGCGGGGGCGTAATCGTCCGAGGAGTAGCTGCTTGCCGGTGCCGACTCGCGGGTGGGCGGCGCGCCGATGTCCAGCGCCCGCCGGTAGTCGTCTCGATCACCGCTCTCGGGCAGGGTGAAGTTGACCGCTTCCCCGGTGAGCCAGGCGTTGACCTCCTCGAGGGCGGCCACGTCCAGAAGCCCCGACTGCTGGCGCAGCGACAGCAGGTTGATCACGTAGTCGTAGCGCGACTCGGCGTAGCTTGCGATGGCGTTGTAGAGGTTCTGCTCGGCGTTGAGCACGTCGACGATGTTGCGCGTGCCCACCTCGTAGCCGGCCTGGGTCGCTTCCAGGGCGCTGCGGGTCGAGACGATCGCCTGCTGGCGCGCCTCGACGGTCTCGACGTTGTTGCTGACCTGGGTGTAGAGCGAGCGCACCTGCTGGATGGTGGTGCGCCGCTGGGACTCGAAGTCGTACTGGCTGCTTTCGAGCTGGAAGGTGTTCTGGCGAATGGTCGCGCTGGTGCTGCCACCGGTGTACAGCGGCACGCTGGCGGAGAGCCCGACCTGGCTCGAGGAGTCGTGGCCGCTGGTATAGTCGATATCGGTTTCGGCGTACTGGTAGTTGGCGAAGGCCGATAGCGTCGGCAGCCGGCCGGCGCGAGCGATCTCGACCGCGGCGCGGGAGACCTCGATACCGGCGCGCTGGGCCAGCACCTGCGGATTGCGCTCGAGCGCCTGATCGACCCAGTAGTCGCGTTCGCTGGGCGTCGGCAGGCCGATCGGCATGTCGCCGAGTGATTCGATGTTGGCGTAGCGGCGGCCGGTCAACTGCTCCAGCGCCTCGAAGGCCACCTGCAGGTTGCTCTCGGCGGTGATGCGCTCGGCGCGAGCCTGGTCGAAGCTCGACCGCGCCTCCTCCACTTCGGTGATCGCGATCAGACCTACTTCGAACTGCTCGCTCGACTGCTCGAGCTGGCGGCCGATCGCCCGCTCCTGGGCGCGGCGGGCTTCGAGCACCTCGAACGCACGCAGGATATCGAAGTAGGCCGACACCACGTCGATCAGAAGCTGCTGCTCGGTGGCCGCCAGAATGTAGACCTGCTGGTCGATCTGGCGCTCGGCCTGATCGACCCGACGGCTGGTCGCCGCGTTGAACAGCGCCTGGGTGGCCTCCAGCGACAGCGAAGCGCTGTTGAAGCTGTCGTCTCGCGAAGGGCTGGTCACTACCGGACCATCGCCCTGGGGCGGCGTCGCGCCGGTACCCACCGCCGACTGGCTCTCGTACTGGCGGTTGTGCGTCACGTTGCCCGAAGCGTTGACCTGGGGCAGAAGCTCGCCGCCCACTACGTCACGCGCTGCCTCGACACCGGAAAACTGCGACCGGGCGGAGGCGAGTTCGGCGTTGTTGTTGAGCGCATCGCGGGTGATGGTGATCAGATCCGCCGCCTGGGCGGGCAGCGCGATGGAACTTGCCAGTACGGCCAGGAATAAGGGACGAAGCGGGGCATTGACTGCCCAGTGTGCCAGTCGCATGGGATTGCCTCTAGGTGTCAACGTGGGGTGCAGCACTCACGAGGGGAGCACGAAAGCGTCGCATTATAGTTACATTCATGTATGTATGCTAGCCTTGAACTTCGCCGAAATCTGTGTCTCGTTTCAAGTCAAGAATAACGCCACTTACTTTAGTCGAAAGACGGGACGACGTGCACGTTTTCACGCGTCGATTTCGTCTCGAACCCCAGGCACCACCGGGGGCTTGCAGGGAGAGAGAGGATGCAACTCGACAGGACCTTCAGGTCACGCCATGGCGCTCGCACAGCAGGCGCCGGTAGCGCTGGTAGACCACCTCGAAGGCATCGACGCGACCGGCGTCGGGCTCGGCCAGGGAACCGGCATCGAGCTGCACCAGACGATGGCAGAGCGCCTCGAGCGTGGTGTCCTGGGCGCGCTGCTCGCACCAGGCGGCCTGAAGCGCCGCCCCCAGAGCGGCGGCATCGGTGATCTCGGGGCAGATCACCTCGATGCCGGTGATGTCGGCGACCATCTGACGCCACACCGGGCTTTTCGCCCCGCCGCCGCTGAGCCGTATCTGGCGGGCGCCGGCGGTGAGATCGCCCAGCAGCTCGAGTCCGTAGCGCAGCCCGAAGGTGGCGCCCTCCATCACCGCCCGGCACAGGTTGGCCTGGGTCATGTTGGGGCTGGTCAAGCCGCTGAAGTCGCCGCTCGCGCCGGGCAGCATCGGCACCCGCTCGCCGTTGAAGAACGGCAGGCAGGTGACGCCCTCGGCGCCGATCGAAGCGCTTGCCACCCGCTCGCTGAAGCCGTCGATGTCGAGCCCGAACAGCTAGCGCACGCGGGTGGTGGCGGAGGTGACGTTCATGGTGCAGATCAGCGGCAGCCAGCCGCCGTGACTGGCACAGAAGTTGGCCACCATGGCGCTGTCGCACACCACCGGGGTCGGCGAGTAGGCGCACACGGTGCCGGAGGTGCCGAGGCTCAGGGTGACGAGTCCCGCGGTGATATTGCCCGTACCGATGGCGCCGAGCATGTTGTCGCCGCCACCGCAGGCGACGACCACGCCATCGCCCAGGCCCAGCTCCCGGGCGACGCGCGCACGCACGGTGCCGGCGGGCTCGCGGGGCTCGAGCAGCCGGGGCAGCACCCGGGCCGGATCGAGCTCCGGGGCGATCAGGCCGAACACCTCGGGCTGCCAGGCGCGGGCGCGGGTATCGAAGTAGCCGGTGCCCGAGGCGTCGCCAGCCTCGGTGACCCGCTCGCCGGTGAGCCAGAAATTGAGGTAGTCGTGGGGCAGCAGGAGCGTCGCGATGCGCCGGTAGGCATCCGGATGGTGGGCGCGTAGCCAGGCGATCTTGGAAGCGGTGTAGCCGGTCTGCAGCACCAGGCCGAGCTTGTCGAGACACCCCGCCTCGCCGCCGAGGCGCTCGACCAGCGCGGCGTTCTCGGCACTCGTCTCGGTGTCGCACCAGAGCTTGGCCGGGTAGACCGGCACGCCGTCGGCGTCGAGCGCCACCATGCCGTGCTGCTGGCCGGAGACGCCGATCGCGCGCACCGCCCGCGCATCCACTCCGGCGCGCTCGATGGCCTCGAGAAAGGCGCCCTTGAAAGCCGCCAGCCACTCGGCGGGCGCCTGCTCGCGGCGGCCGTCGGCGCCCTCGTCCAGCCGGTGTGCCCGGCTGGCCTCGCCGAGAATCCGCCCCCGCTCGACATCCACGACCACCACCTTGGTGCTCTGGGTGCCGCAATCCACTCCGATATACATCAGCCCGCTCCCCGTGACCCCATCAGTGCCTCCAGTGTGGCACGGGCGCCGCGCGCGTGCAGCGATGCCAGCGCCTCGAGGTAGCGCTGCAGGAAGCGGGGATCGTCGGCCAGGTCGCCGAACAGTTCGCGGTTCTCGACGAAGGCCTCGGGGCGGGTGCGGTTGTCGCGGGCGATCGCCATCAGCGGCTCGCGCAGCGCATCCACCACCTCGATGGGCGCGCCCTGCTCGTCCACGCCCTCGGCGTAGCGCGCCCAGCTGGCCACCACCGCCGCGCTCAGCGCCACGGGGCCATCGCGCTCGAGCTGGTGGCGAATCACCGGCACCAGCCACTTCGGGATACGGTCCGAGCTCTCGGCACAGAGCCTTGCCAGGGTGTCCTTGATCTCGGGATTGGCGAAGCGCTCGATCAGCGTGTGCTGGTAGGCATCGAGGTCGATCCCCGGCACCGGGGCGAGCGTCGGCGCGCCCTCCTCCTTCATGTAGCGCAACAGGAACTCGACGAACAGCGGGTCCTGGCACACCTCGTGGGCGTAACGGTAGCCGGCGAGATAGCCGAAGTAGGTCAGCGCCTGGTGGCTGGCGTTCAGAAGGCGCAGCTTCATCAGCTCGAAGGGCTCGACGTCGTCGACCAACTGCACGCCGACCGCCTCGAAGGCGGGGCGACCGAGCGGAAAGTGATCCTCCAGCACCCACTGGGTGAAGGGCTCGCACACCACGGGCCAGGCATCCTTCACGCCGAAGCGGCTTGCCAGCTCGTCGATGTCGCCGGGCGTGGTGACCGGCGTGATGCGATCCACCATCGAATTGGGAAAGGCGACCTCGCGCGCGAGCCACTCGCCGAGTGCGGCGTCCCGCGCACTCGCGAAGGCCGCGAACATGCGCCGGGCCACGTCGCCGTTGCCCTGGATGTTGTCGCAGGACATCACGGTGAAGGGCGCAAGTCCGCGCGCCCGGCGACGCACCAGCGCCTCGACCACGAGCCCGAAGGTGCTCGTCGGGCGTGTCGGCTCGGCCAGATCGCGCTGGACGAGCGGATTGTCCACGTTGAAGGCGCCGCTGACCGGATGGACGTTGTAGCCGCCTTCGGTCACGGTGAGCGAGACGATCCGGATGGCCGGCGCCGCCATCGCCTCGATCACCGCCTCCGGGTCTTCCGGGGCGAAGAGATAATCCACCAGACTTCCGATCACGCGAGGTTCAAACGTGCCGTCGGGGTGCTTCACCACCAGCGTGTAGAGGTGATCCTGGCGCGACAGCGCCTCCTGCATGCGCTTGTCGCCGGGCATCACACCCACGCCGACGATGCCCCACTCCAGCGCCTCGCCCTGGTTCATCAGCGTGTCGAGGTACATCGCCTGGTGGGCGCGGTGAAAGCCGCCCACGCCGATATGCACGATGCCCGCCGTCACGGCGGCGCGATCATAAGTGGGCGTCTTCACCGCCGGGTCGAGGGTGGCGAGCGTCTGGTCGGTCAACGGGGTCATGGGGCTCTCCAGGCGAAGGGGAAAAGTAGTAGAGAAAGTAAAAGGGGCGATGCGGCGCCGGGCATCAGGAAGGCAAGACGACGCCGGCGCGCCACTGATCGACGAGAAGGCCGAGCTCGCTCATGCGCTCGATCACCCGCCAGGCACCGGCCTCCTCGAGCCGGCGCGCCTGGTCGGCGTCGTGATGGCCGGCGCCGATGAAGCCCACCACGGTGAGCCCGGCGCCCACGGCGGCGCGCACGCCGGCCACGCTGTCCTCCACCGCCAGGCAGGCCCGGGGCTCGGCGCCCAGCGCCTGGGTGGCCAGGCGGTAGAGCGCCGGGTCCGGCTTGGGCGCGCTCACTTCGTCGGCACAGAACCGCGGCGCATCGGCGAGCGCCGCATCGAGCCCGGTCGCCGCCAGCGACGCCTCCACCCGCCGCCGGTTGCTGTTGGAGACCACCGCTTTGGGCAGCGTGATCGCCTTCACCGCCGCGCTCGCCCCGTCGATGGCGCGAAGCTCCCGAACCAGACGCGCCTCGATCGCCGCATCCACTCGCGCCAGCGCGTCGTCGGGCAGGGCGTGGCGGCTCATCGTCTCGAGATGACGCAGGATGTCGGCGGTGGTCATGCCCAGCGCCTGGCCAAGCTCGGTGGCCACGTCCACGTCCGGTAGCCACGCCTCTAGATGCGCGTGCAGCGTCTCTTCGGCGAGGACTTCGCTATCCACCAGCACGCCGTCGCAGTCGAAGATCACCGCCTTCATGGGGCGGCCTGCGGCGATACGCGGTTGTCCTGGCGGGTCAGGCTCGCCAGCGGGTGGGCCTCGAGGCTTTCGCAGGCCAGGCCGTCGACATCGAAGAGATGTGCCCGTCTTGCATCGAAACCAAAGCGCACCGGGTCGTGCACGCGGTAGGCGACGTCGCCGTCGGCCATCAGCGTGACGAGCCCGCCGTCGGTCTCGATGTAGAGCGATGTCTGCCCGCCGAGGCGCTCGAGCACCTGGATGGTGCCGCCAAGCGGCCCGGCGTCGTCCAGGCGCAGGTGCTCCGGGCGAATGCCGAGCTCGAGGGTGGCGGCCTGCTGCACGCGCGCGCCGTCCACCGGCACCACGCACTGGCCACCACTGGGCAGCGTCACGCGCACGCCTTCGGCCTCCAGACCGGCGACCTCCACGGCGAGGAAGTTCATCGTCGGCGAGCCGATGAAGCCTGCCACGAAGCGGTTGCGCGGGTGGTGGTAGAGCGCCATGGGCGAGCCCACCTGCTCGACCACGCCGTCGTGGAGCACGACGATCTTGTCCGCCATGGTCATCGCCTCGATCTGGTCGTGGGTGACGTAGATCATGGTGGCGTCGAGCTCCTCGTGGAGCCTGGCGAGTTCGATGCGCATCTGCACTCTGAGCGCGGCGTCCAGGTTGGAGAGCGGCTCGTCGAACAGGAAGATGCCAGGGTTGCGCACGATGGCGCGGCCGATGGCCACCCGCTGGCGCTGGCCGCCGGAGAGCGCCTTGGGCTTGCGCTCGAGCAGTGGCTCGAGCTGGAGGATCCTGGCCGCCTCCAGCACCTTGGCGCGGCGCTCGGCCTTGGGCACGCCTGCCAGGCGCATCGAGAAGCCCATGTTGTCCGCCACGCTCATGTGCGGGTAGAGCGCGTAGCTCTGGAACACCATCGCCAGGCCGCGGTCGGCGGGGCCGACGTCGTTCATGCGCTGACCGTCGATCAGGATGTCGCCCTCGCTTGCGCTCTCGAGCCCCGCGATCATGCGCATCAAGGTGGACTTGCCGCAGCCGGAGGGGCCGACGAACACCACGAACTCGCGATCCTCGACGTCGAGATCGATCCCCTTGATCACCTCGGTGTCGCCAAAGCGCTTGACGAGGTCGTGAAGCTGCAAAGTTGCCATTGAACACTCCTTACTTGACGGCGCCGAAGGTCAGCCCGCGAACCATCTGTTTTTGGGTCATCCAGCCGAGGATCAGGATGGGCGCGATCGCCATGGTCGAGGCCGCCGAGAGCTTGGCCCAGAAAAGCCCTTCGGGACTCGAGAACGAGGCGATGTAGGCGGTCAAGGGCGCCGCTTTCGACGAGGTCAGGTTGAGGCTCCAGAACGCCTCGTTCCAGCTCAGGATGACCGACAGAAGCCCGGTAGAGGCGATGCCGGGTAGGGTCAGCGGCAAAAGCAGATACCACACTTCCTGAAACGTCGAGGCACCGTCCATCCGCCCCGCTTCGAGGATGTCCCTGGGCATGTCCTTGAAGAAGGTGTAGAGCATCCAGACCACGATGGGCAGGTTCATCAGGGTGTAGACGAGGATCAGCCCGGTGCGGGTATCGAGAAGCCCGACGTCGCGAAAGATCAGGTAGATCGGCACCAGCACGCCGACCGGCGGCAGCATCTTGGTCGAGAGCATCCACAAGAGCGTCCCCTTGGTGCGCTTGGTGGGCAGAAACGCCATGGCGTAGGCCGAGGGGATGGCGATCAGAAGCGCCAGCAGGGTGGAACCGAAGGCCACCGCGACGCTGTTGAGCGCGAAGCGCGCGTAGCCCGAGCGCGCCTGTACCGCCTGATAGCTTTCGAGCGTGGGCGAGAAGATGAAGCTCGGGTCGGCGATGGCCGCGGTCTCGGTCTTGAAGCCGGTGAGCACCATCCACAGGATGGGAAAGAAGATGACGAAGGCGACGGACCAGGCCAGCAGCGTCAGCAGCAGCTGCTTGATCGGCAAGGCGTGCCTGGGTGCCATGGGTTGGCGCGACATTGACATGGGTGTGCTCCTCGAACGCCCTACTCTTCCAGATTCCGGGCGACCATGCGGACCAGAAAGATCGCCACGATGTTGGCCAGGATGATGGCCACGACGCCGCCGGCAGAGGCCACGCCGACATCGAAATCGAGCAGCGCGCGAATGTAGATGAGATACGCCAGGTTGGTGGTGGCAAGCCCCGGCCCGCCGGAGGTGGTGACGAAGATCTCGGCGAAGATCGTCAGCAAAAAGATCATCTCGATCATGATCACCACGCTGATCGCCCGCTTGAGGTGCGGCAGCGTGATGAAAAAGAAGATCGCCAGCGGCCCCGCGCCATCCATGCGCGCCGCCTCCACCTGATCCTCGTCCAGCGACTGAAGCGCGGTGAGCAGGATCAGAAGCGCAAAGGGCAGCCACTGCCAGGAGACGATGATCACGATCGAGGTCAGCGGGAAGTGGGAGAACCAGTCGACGGCGGGCAGGCCGAGCGACTGAAAGAGCCAGGCCAGCACCCCGCTTCCCGGGTGCATCATCATGTTCTTCCACACCAGGGCGCTGACCGTGGGCATGACGAAGAACGGCGAGATCGCCAGCACCCGGGCAATGCCCCGGCCCGGAAACTCCTGCTGGAACAGCACCGCCAGGAGCGTGCCGCCCACCACGGTGATGGCCAGCACCCAGCCGACCAGCAGCAGCGTATTGCCCATGGCGACCCACAGGGCGGGGTCGGTGAGCAGGTACTCGTAGTTCTCGAATCCGGCGAAGCCGGTCATGCCCGGCATCAGCAGGTTGTAGCGCTGCAGGGAGAACCACAGGGTCATCCCCAGCGGTATCAGCATCCATAAAAGCAGCAGGGTCACGGCGGGGGCCTGCAGCGACAGCGCCCTCAATCCCCCCACTTGGCGACCCGACGCGCGTGTTCTAGTCATGGCAATGTCCACGAAAGCAGTCGTGCTGAGAAAAGCATCGAGAACGCTCGCCCGTGGTGGCGGGCGAGCGCTGCATCAGTCGTTGTAGCCGGCGCGCTGCATGGTGCGCTCGGTGGCGCGCTGGGCGCTGTCGAGGGCCTGCTCCACGCTGGTGTCACCGGTGAGGGCGGCGGCGATGCTCTGGCCGACCTGGGTGCCGATGGCCTGGAACTCCGGAATGTTGACGATCTGCACGCCGGTATAGGGGTTGGGCTCGAGGGTCGAGTCGGTGGGGTCGGCGTTCTCGATGGCCTCGAGCACGAAGCCGGCGAAGGGCGCGGCCTGCTGGTACTGCTCGTTGGCGTAGGTCGATTCGCGCGTGCCGGGAGGGACACTGGTCCAGCCGTGGGTTTCGCCCACGAGTTCGATGTACTCCTTGGAGGTGGCCCAGGTGATGAAGGTCTGGGCGGCCTCCTTCTGCTCCGAGGAGGCGGGAATCGCCAGCGCCCAGGTCCACAGCCAGTGCGAGCCCTTGGGCGTCTCGGCGACCGGTGCCCGGGCGAAACCGAGGCTCTCGGCGACGCTCGACTCGTCCGGATCGAACAGCTTGCCGGCGGCGGAGGTGGCATCGACCCACATGGCGCAGTTGCCGCGGGCGAACAGCGCCAGGTTCTCGTTGAAACCGTTGGAGCTGCCCCCCGGCGGGCCGTAATTGCCGAGCAGATCCACGTAGAAGGCAATGG
>NZ_JAMZBC010000125.1 GCF_024158715.1 Halomonas sp. 707D7
GGCGAGCATCACCGGGATTAGAAACGGCAGTACCGCCTTGACCACCTGCCCGTAGCGAAGCCTGGTGATGCCGACCATCATGAACAGCACCGGAATCACCGCCGCCTCGAGCGTCGTCGGGCCGATTCTGCCGCCCAGCATCGCGCTGGTGGTGTACGGGTGGCTGGCCAACGTCAGCATCGGCGGGCTGTTCATGGCCGGGATCATCCCCGGCCTCCTGATGGCGCTGCTGCTCATGGGCATGACGGTCTACCTCGGCGCGTCCGGCAAGGTGCAGATGCCCGAACCCACGCCCTTCGATGGCCGTGAAGTGCTGCGTACCGGCAAGCGGGCGGTGCTGCCACTGGTGATGCCGGCGATCATCGTCGGCGGGATCTGGGGCGGTTTCTTCACCCCCACCGAAGCCGGCGCCATCGCCTCGCTCTACGCCATCGTGCTTGGCGGGCTGATCTATCGCGACCTGAGTCTGAAAAACCTGTATGACGCCTTTCGCCGCACGCTGATGTTCAGCGCGGTGATCCTGCTGATCATCGCGGTATCGAGCTTCTACGGCTGGATCCTGGTGCGCATGGGGATCCCACAGGCGCTGGCCGGACAGGTGGCGACCGTCGAGATGCCGACCATCCTGCTGCTGGTCTGCTTCGCGCTGTTCTTCCTGCTGATCGGCTGCTTCATGTCGGTGATCGAGAGCATCCTGATCTTCACCCCGATTGTGGTGCCCGCCGCGCTCACCGCCGGGCTCGACCCGGTACACTTCGGCATCGTGATGGTGATCACGCTGTCGATCGGCGTCATCACGCCGCCCTTCGGCACGGTGCTGTTCATGATGGTCGGCATCACCAGGCTTCGCTACGGGCAGGTGGTCAAGGCGGTACTGCCGTTTCTAATCCCGGTGATGCTCGCCATCCTGCTGCTGATCGCCATTCCGGAGCTCGCGACCTGGCTTCCGGATCTGATGGGGTATTGAGATAATTTATCGAGATAGAGTGCCGAGAGAGGGTATCGAGTAGCGACGCCCCGTGGGGAGACCCACGGGGCGTTTTCGTTTTGTCTGGCAGCAATAGCAGCATGTGTGCGGCAAGGGGCTAATACCAAGATTGGCTAACCGCCTTCGCGGTAAGTACGCTGTGTTTTTTCAATGATACTTTCCAGTACAAGAAGGACATATGTCGACACTCTCCCTCGGGCTCGTCGGCGTCGGCAAGATTGCCCGCGCCCAACATCTACCGGCGCTCTCCGCCGCACCTGACTGCCAGCTTGCGGCAACGGCGGACCCGCACGCCTCGCTACCCGGCGTGCCCGCGTTCGAGTCCCTCGAGGCGATGCTCGATCACCGACCCGAGATCCAGGCGGTGGCGATCTGCACGCCTACCCGCTTGCGCTTTGCCACGGCGCGCCTGGCCATTGCTCGCGGCAGGCACGTGCTGCTCGAAAAACCGCCGGGGGCAACCCTAAGCGAAGTCGAGGAGCTGATCGCGCTGGCTCGAAAGCAAGGCGTCACGCTGTTTACCGCCTGGCATTCGCGGTTCGCACCCGGCGTCGCGGCGGCCGCCGAGTGGCTTGCCAAGCGCACCGTAAAGCACGTCGAGATCGTCTGGAAGGAGGATGTCCGGGTGTGGCATCCCGGGCAGACGTGGATCTGGCAACCCGGCGGTATGGGGGTCTTCGATCCAGGCATCAACGCGCTGTCGATCGCCACCCGCATACTGCCCGACGCGTTCTTTCTACGCGAAGCCACGCTGCAGGTGCCGAGCAACTGCCAGACCCCCATTGCCGCCGAGCTTTTCTTCGTCGATACGCGTGACGCCACGATCAAGGCGCAATTCGACTTTCGCCAGACGGGGCCGCAGACATGGGATATCCATGTGGAGACCGATGCGGGACGCCTCGCCCTGACGCGAGGTGGTGCCTGCCTGACGGTCGACGGGGAGACGCTCGTCGATACCGAGGAGCGAGAGTACGCCGAGCTCTATGCTCACTTCGCCGCTCTGGTGAGAAGCGGACAAAGCGATGTCGACGTTTCTCCGCTGCGCCATACGGCGGATGCCTTTCTTTACGGTCATCGCCAGACGGTCGAGCCTTTTATCGACGGCTAACCTCGTTTGACATGATGCTGAGCGTCCCATGTGTCACTGGTAAACAACGAAACATTGATTATTGTTATCGAAAACAAAAGGTTGGCATGGATTGTCTGTTTGTAACTTGCTGTCTAGAGGCGTTTTTTGAGCCAATGCCAAAAAGTTGGTACGCCCGCTGCAAAAGGATTGGCAAGAGCGAATTGGCCGGAAGGCGGCGCTCTTGAAGGAAAACTCAACGTACCATTTCAGATGGGGCTGCCTTACCGGCCCTGGACGAAGCAGGAAAGCAAAGCCAACAGGAGGCATGATCATGAATAAGGACGCTCTCAAAAAGCTGGGTATTCTGGGTGTATCTTTCGGTCTGATGGCGAGCCCGCTGGCGTTTGCCGGCATGGAAGAGGGCACCGCGCCGCAGGAGCCGACGCCGCACGAAGACACCATGCAAGATGATCAAGGCACCTATCAGAGCTACGAAACGGATCAGCAGCCGGGTGCGACCACCGAGTACGAAGAGGAAGAGCAAGAGTTTACCTACGAAGAGGAAGAGGAAGAGCAGGAATTCACTTACGAAGAAGAGGAAGAGGAGCAAGAGTGGGATACCGACTCCGACACCGATAGCGACTCGGAGTGGTAATCGACCCATTGCGAAAGGAATGACCGCTTCACCGGCTCATGGACGAGCCACGAAATGCCCCGCCGACTGCGGGGCATTTTGCGTTTAAAGCCCCCGGCGTCGCGGGACGGGGGATAGGCTAAAGTGGTAGGCATGCCTGTCATCGCCCGAGCGCCTTTCCAAGCGCTTCATACAAGGAAGTGGGTCACGTGCCGAATTTCAAGGAAGTCCCCGTTCTGCCTCGGCTCGAGCGCCGCATCGAAGCCATCGATCTCGCCCGCGGTATCGCCATCGCGCTGATGATCCTGAGCCACACCGTGAGCGGCCTGGTCGGCATCCCCAACGTGCCGGAGTGGGGCATGGTGCCGGTACACCTGATCACCAAGTTCTCGTCGTCGCTGTTCATCCTGGTGTTCGGGGTGGCGCTGGCGGTGGCGTTTCTGCCCCGTACTCAAGACGAGGAGTGGCCCCGCCGGCGGCTGAAGCTCTGGCTGCGCGCTCTGGAAGTGTGGTTCTGGTACAAGGCGCTGACCATCGTCGAGATGTTGCCCTTCAACGCGCCGGCGGACATCGTCACCACGCTGCTCTACGGCAACTTCGCCATCTGGGTGGAGATCCTCGGCTTCTACGCCATTGCGCTCTTGTGGGTGCCGCTGGTGTTGCCGCTTTGGGCCCGGGCGCCGCTGTGGTCGCGCCTGGCGACCATCGCACTGCTCGCGGCACTTTCGGTCTGGCTCCAGGGGTTCGATTTCGGCGGCAACGCCATTCTCAAGGCGCTGCTGGTCGATCACGAGGACTACTACACCTGGGGGCAACTGAGCCGGGCGCCGCTGGTGTTGATCGGGCTCTTGATCGGCGAGACGGCGCTGCGCTGTGCCGGCGAGCGTGCCGACCGGCGCCGGCTGGTGCTGACGCTCCTGGCGCTCGGCGCGGCGATGGTCGGTGCCTTCTTCGTCCTGGCCGCCGTCGACGGTGACGTCCACGCCGCCATGCTGGCGATCGCCAACAACGTCGGCAAGCACCCGCCGGGGCTCGCCTTCATGCTGTTCAGCGTGGGTGGTGCCTTCGTGCTCCTGGGCCTGGCGCTGGCCGGCGGGGCCACGGCGGCCAAGGCACTTTTGCCGCTCACCCTGGTCGGAAGCGATGCGCTCAAGGCGTTCATCTTTCATATCGTGATGATCTTTCTGGTGCTGCGCTTTCTGCTGGAGCGCAACGGCGTCTACACCTATGCAGAGACGCTAGGCGTGGGAGTCCTGTTGATCCTGGGCGCGGCGTTGTGGATCTGGCTCACCCGGTGGATCGCGGCGCGCCGCTGAACGAAGAGGTAACGAATTGCGACGTTTCAAACGCTGGCTGCTCGGCGCAGCGCTTTTGGTAGCGCTGCCCGTTCAGGCCGACTGGTATTTCGAGGTCGACAAGCAAAGTCATTGGCAGGCGAGCCTGAGTACCCGCATCGCTGCCATCGAGGAGGCGTTCAACGGCGAGGTGGGCGTCTACGTGCAGGATCTCGCAAGCGGGGAGGCGTTCTCCTGGAAGGCCGAAGCGCCCTGGTATCTCGCCTCGCTGGTCAAGGTGCCGGTGGCCGCCGAGATTCTCGCCAGGCGTCAAGCCGGCGAGCTCACCCTCGACGAGCGCCTCACGCTGACCCCGCGCCACTTCGTCGACGGCGCCGGGCCCGTGAACTGGCATGACCCGGGCACGCCGATTTCCATCGGCTACCTGCTCGAGCAGATGATCACCGTCAGCGACAATACCGCCTCGGACATGCTGATCGAGCGCGCCGGGCTCGACGCGGTGAACGCCCGCGCCCGGGCCATGATCGCCGCCGCCGGCGGCGACCCGGGCAAGCTTGGGCCGATCACCACGCTGGTCGGCGTGCGCCAGGGCGTGTATGGCCAGATGCACCCGCACGCGCGCGAACTCGCGGGCACCGACTTCATGGCACTGCGCCAGCATCGCCTGGCCGAGCGCCCGGCGGCGCTGGCCAGCCGCCTGGGCGTGGCTCGGCAGAGCCTCGCGGCGGCGGATTACGACACCGCGTTCGAGGCCTACGAGCAGGGCGGCGAGAACACTGCTCCCCTCGCGGTCTACGGTGACCTGCTGGCCACGCTCCACACCGGAGGGCTTGCGGATCTCGACGCCGCCGAGCGCCAGGCGTTGGTCGAGATGATGCTGCGCACCCGCTCCGGCGAGGCGCGGCTCAAGCGCGGGCTGGGCGAGGAGTTTCGCTTTGCCCACAAGACCGGCACCCAGCACCGGCGAAGCTGCGATGCGGGGCTTGCGTTCGCCTCATCGAGTGTCGCCTCATCGAGTGTCGCCGCATCGAGCGCGGGGCCTTGGGTGGTCGTCGCCTGCACGCGCGGGCCGGTGGCGCTCGCCCCCCACGAGCAGGCGCTGGCCCGGGTCGGCGAAGCGCTGGTGGTCACCGGGGCGCTGGGCCACACCACGAGCGACGAGCCGTGATAAACTAGCGCCCCTTCGCATTCCCCTTCAGGAATCCAACCTCAGGAGAGTTTCCATGGCCAGTGCCAACGCCCGTCATATTCTGGTAAGCAGTGAAGAGCAGTGCCTCGCCCTCAAGCAGGAGATCGAGAACGGCCGCGATTTCGCGGACGTGGCCAAGCAGCACTCGAGCTGCCCGTCCGGCCGCCAGGGCGGCGACCTCGGCAGCTTCGGTCCGGGCCAGATGGTGCCGGAATTCGACAAGGTCGTGTTCAGTGGTGAGCTCAACAAGGTCCACGGTCCGGTCAAGACCCAGTTCGGCTATCACCTGCTCGAGATCACCCGCCGCAGCTAATTCGCCGCTCGGCGCCGGCGGTCGTGCCGGCGCCCCTGGTTGTCAGGCACCGCGCGCCGGGCGCGGTGTGAGGAGTACGCCTTGAACGACCCGATCATTTCCATCCAAGGCCTGAACAAAACCTACGAGGGTGGTTTTCAGGCGCTCAAGCACGTGGATCTCTCCATCCAGCGTGGCGAAATCTTCGCCCTGCTCGGCCCCAACGGCGCAGGCAAGACCACGCTGATCAGCCTGGTGTGCGGGCTGGTCAACCCCACCGCCGGCCACATCACCGTCGACGGCTTCGACAACGTCAAGCAGTACCGGCAAGCGCGCGAGCGCATCGGCCTGGTGCCCCAGGAGCTGACCAACGAAGCGTTCGAGACGGTGTGGAACACGGTGAGCTTCAGCCGCGGCCTGTTCGGCAAGCCCCCGAATCCTGCCCACATCGAGAAGGTGCTCAAATCGCTGGCGCTGTGGGACAAGCGCGACAACCGGTTGATCACGCTCTCCGGCGGCATGAAGCGGCGCGTGCTGATCGCCAAGGCGCTCTCCCACGAGCCGCGCATCCTGTTTCTCGACGAGCCCACCGCCGGCGTCGACGTGGCGCTGCGCCGCGACATGTGGGAGGTGGTGCGCCGACTTCGCGACGACGGTGTCACCATCATTCTCACCACCCACTACATCGAGGAAGCCGAGGAGATGGCCGATCGCATCGGCGTGATCAACGGCGGCGAAGTGGTGCTGGTGGAGGAGAAGACGGCGCTGATGAAAAAGCTCGGCAGCAAGCAGCTCACCCTCGAGCTTCACACGCCGCTGCTCATGCTGCCGGCGCGGCTTCAGGTCGATACGCTCACCCTGAGCGACGACGGCCGCTCGCTGGTGTACACCTACGACGGCCACCAGGAAGAGCAGGGGCGCGGCGTCTCGGCGCTCTTGAGCGTGCTCAACGAAGAGGAGATTCTGGTGAAGGACGTGCACACCCGGCAGAGCTCGCTGGAGGATATTTTCGTCGACCTGGTCAAGGAGCGCTCATGAACCTCTACCCCGTCCGTTCGATCTACATGGCGGAAATGGCGCGTACCCGACGTACGCTTCTGCAGAGCATCGTCTCGCCGGTGATCTCCACCTCGCTCTACTTCGTGGTGTTCGGCGCGGCGATCGGCTCGCGCATCAGCGAGATCGATGGCGTGAGCTACGGCGCCTTCATCGTGCCCGGGCTGATCATGCTGATGCTTTTGACCCAGAGCGTCTCGAACGCCTCCTTCGGCATCTTCTTTCCCAAGTTCTCCGGCAGCATCTACGAGATTCTCTCCGCGCCCATCTCGTATCTCGAGGTGGTGGTGGGCTACGTGGGGGCGGCGGCGTCGAAGTCGATGCTGCTTGGATTGATCATCCTGGGCACCTCGAGCTTCTTCGTGCCGCTCGAGATCGCCCACCCGTTCTGGATGCTGACCTTTCTGGTGCTCACCGCCGTCACCTTCAGCCTCCTGGGCTTCATCATCGGCATCTGGGCCGACGGCTTCGACAAGCTGCAGATCGTGCCGCTGTTGATCATCACCCCGCTGACCTTTCTGGGCGGCAGCTTCTACTCCATCGACATGCTGCCGCCGTTCTGGCAGAGCGTGACGCTCGCCAACCCGGTGGTGTACTTGGTCAGCGGCTTTCGCTGGAGCTTCTACGGCATCAGCGACGTTAGCCTCTGGGCGAGTGTCGGCATGATCACGCTCTTTCTGGCGGCAAGCCTGGCCACCGTGGGCTGGATCTTTCGCACCGGCTATCGGCTGAAACCCTGAGAGCGTTTCTCCTCGAACGCTTCCCGTCGACCGCTTCCTCGTTTAAAAGGCTTCTCTTTTTATGCCGCTTCTGCAAAGCATCGTGCATCGCCTGGACCCCACCCTCGACGGGGAGCGCCTGACCGTGACCCCCGCGCCCGCTGCCAGTGCGCCGGAGGATGCGCACATGGCGAGCCTCGTCGGCAAGCTCGGGGATGCCTACAACACCAAGGCCAAGGGTTGGGGGCGTTTCGCAAGCGAGGGCGACCAGGCCGGGCCGCTGGTGGCCTGGCTTAAGGCCTACCTCGCCGGCGAGCAGGATTTCCTGGCCTTCACCACGGCGCTCACCGAGCGCCTGGCCTCGGAGCTCAAGGAGGCGCTCTCGGTGAGCGGCTACCTGGTCGTCGCCCACCAGCGCCAGGGCGACACCGAAACGCTGTTCTTCGCCCTGGTGCACCAGCGCGAAGGCATCGGCATCGATGACGCCCACCAGGCCGTGCCTGCCGCCCAGCTCAACGCCCAGCAGTTGACGCTTGCCGCGCGGGTCAATATCACCCAGTGGCGGCAGGATGAGGGCAGCCAGCAGTACGTGTCGTTTCTCAAGGATCGCGGCGCGAAGAAGCTTGGCGACGGCGTCGCGGCGGTGCTCGGCGTGGAGGAGGGAGTCGACGCTCCGGAGCAGACCCGCACGCTGCTCAAGGCGTTCAGCGACTACGTCGAAAAGGAGGACTTCGACGAAGACACCAGTCGCGAGAAGACCGATACGCTGGTGGAGTACGCCAGCGAGCAGATGCGCCGCGGCGAGCCGATGACGTTGGACGAGCTCTCGGAGCTGGTCGACGAACGCGCACCCAAGGCGTTCTATGATCACATCCGCAACGCCGACTACGGCCTCTCGCCGGAGATTCCGCCGGACAAGAAGACCCTGAGCCAGTTTCGCCGCTTCACCGGCCGCGCTGGCGGCGTCTCGATCAGCTTCGACTCGCACCTTCTGGGCTCGAGCATCGAGTACGACGAGGGCCAGGACCGGCTGATCATCAAGCAGGTGCCCAAGCAGCTCAAGGAGCAGCTCGCCAAGCGCAAGGGGTGATGCGGGTGAATAATCGTGAATCGTGAGTGGTGAATCGTTGGTTGTCGGGATGAACCTGTGTAGCGAGGAGAGCGCATGCTGGAGGCGATTCGAGATTTTTTCCACGAGGTGCTGGCCGAGCCGGAGCGGCGTGAGCGTCATCACCTGACCCTGGAGCTGGCGACCGCCGCACTCTTGTGCGAAGTGATGCGCGCCGACTACGAACAGACCGAGGCCGAACGATCGGCGCTCGAGCAGATGCTGATGACGCGCTACCGGCTGGATGGCGCGCAGGTGGCCGAGCTGATGGCACTGGCCGAAGCCGAGGTCGAGCAGGCGGTGGACCACTACCAGTTCGTGCGCCTGATCAACGATCACTACGACTACGCGAAGCGCTGCGAGCTGGTGGCCCTGATGTGGCGGCTCGCCTGGGCGGATGGCACTGTCGACCCGCTCGAGGAGCACCGCATTCGCCGCCTGGCGGATCTTCTGTACGTCGGCCACGGCGACTTCATCCGCGCCAAGCTCGAGGCAGAAAAGCACCGCGACGCGTGATCACTCCGGCGTGTTGCCTTGACCTGAATGCATCAACACGTTGGCCACCAGCCGGTTCAGCTGCTGCTGGAACTG
>NZ_JAMZBC010000126.1 GCF_024158715.1 Halomonas sp. 707D7
CCGGCGTCATGCTCGGGGTGATGTACGCGCTCTACGTGCTGATCGTGTGCCATTTCAAGCCGGAATTCGGCCCCCCGGTGCCGAAGGAGGAGCGCGCGCGGGTCAGTACCGGCGAGCTCTTGAAGATGCTCGGCAAGTACGTGCTGCCGCCGATGGCGCTGATTCTCGGCGTGCTGGGCGCGCTGTTCGCCGGGATCGCCACGGCCACCGAGGCTTCGGCGATCGGCGTTTTGATCGCCTTCATCCTGTTTCTGATCTTCGGTGATCGCAAGCTCTCGACCTGCTACCGCACGCTGATCGACGCCGGCAAGACCACCACCATGGTGATGCTGGTGCTGGTCGGCGCGACCGCCTTCACCGGCGTGTTTTCCCGGGGCGGCGGCATGCAGGTGATCCAGGATCTGTTGCTGGCCATGCCCGGCGGCACCACGGGCGCGCTAATCATGATGTTCCTCCTAGTGTTCGTGCTCGGGATGTTCCTCGACTGGACCGGCATCGTGCTGTTGAGCTTTCCCATCATGCTGCCGATCATCCAGCAGATGGGGGTCGACCCGCTGTGGTTCGTGGTGATGGTCGCCGTGGTGCTGCAGACGTCGTTTCTCACCCCGCCGTTTGGCTACGCGCTGTTCTACCTGAAAGGCGTGGCCCCGCCCGGGGTGGAAACCATCGACCTGTACCGCGCGGTCATCCCCTTCTGCGCGCTGATCCTGCTCGCCTGCGTGCTAATGGCCTTCTTCCCGGTGCTGGTGACCGGGCTTCCCGGGGTGATGGTGGGGTACTGACCCAGTGGCGGCGCCTCGCCCGGGCGCCGCCGCGGTGATAACATTCTTGGCCGCATTGCTTTCTCATCGGCGGAAACACCGCCGGTCATGCGATTCGCCAAGGAGCCCACGACGTGTCGAATCCCCCCCACCGCTCACTGCCGGCCAACGCTTCGTCCAAGCTCCGTCCTTCGTTCTGGTCGATAGCGCTTTTCGGCGTGGCGCTGGCGGTGGCCCTGCCGATCCTGATCGTGCTGGGGCATGTCGTCGTGCCGACACAAGGTATCTGGGAGCACCTGGCGAGCACGGTGCTGCCGCGCTATCTCGTCAATACGCTGTGGCTGACCTTGGGCGTGGGGCTCGGCACCCTGGTGCTGGGCGCCGGCTGCGCGTGGCTGGTGGTGATGTGCCGCTTTCCCGGCAAGCGCGTGTTCGAATGGGCGCTTCTGCTTCCGCTGGCGGTGCCGACCTACGTGATCGCCTACGCCTACACGGATTTCTTCCAGGTCGCGGGGCCGTTTCAGAGCGCGCTGCGGGCGTGGTTCGACTGGCAGTACGGCGACTACTACTTTCCCAACATCCGCTCGCTGGGTGGGGCGGCCACCCTGATCACCTTCGTGCTCTACCCCTACGTGTATCTCCTGGCGCGGGCGTCGTTTCTGGAGCAGTCCGTGGGCATGCTGGACGTGGGGCGCACTCTGGGGCGCGGCCCCTGGCGGCTCTTTTTCAGCGTGGCGCTGCCGCTTTCGCGCCCGGCGCTGGTCGGCGGGGTGGCGCTCGCCCTGATGGAGACGCTGAACGAGTTCGGCGCGGTGCAGTTCTTCGGCGTGGATACCTTCACCACGGGGATCTATCGCACCTGGTTCGGCCTTGGCGAGCCGGTGGCCGCCGCGCAGCTGGCGGCGTGCCTTCTGAGCTTCGTGATCGTGCTGGTGCTGCTCGAGCAGTTCTCGCGCGGCAAGCGGCGCTATTTCCACGCCAGCAGCCGCTACCAAGCGCTGCCGGAGTATCTCCTGAGCGGCCCCCGCGCCGGCGCGGCGACGCTTGCCTGCTTCGTTCCGGTGTTCGTCGGCTTTCTGTTGCCCAGCGGCATCCTGCTCGAGCTGGCGCTTCGCCAGGGCGATGCGCTGCTAGGCACGCGGTTTCTGCGCTTCGCGCTCAATAGCCTGGGGCTTGCCAGCATTGCGGCGCTGATCGCCGTGGCGCTCGCCGTGGTGCTGAGCTACAGCGTGCGCTTGAACGATACCCCCGCCGCGCGGCTCTTCACCCGCGTGGCGGCGATGGGCTACGCGATTCCGGGCTCGGTGGTGGCGGTGGGCATCCTGATCCCCTTCGCCTGGCTCGACAGCACCTTGAACACCTGGCTGCACGCCCGTTACGGGGTGATCGTGGGGCTCGTGTTCAGCGGCACCGCCTTCATTCTGGTCTACGCCTACGTGGTGCGCTTTCTGGCGGTGTCGTTCAACGCGGTGGAGGCGAGCCTTGGCAAGGTGACGCCGAGCATGGACGCCGCTTCACGCACCCTCGGCCACAGCGCAGGCAGTACGCTCAAGCGTGTCCACACGCCCCTGATGCGCTCGAGCCTGCTGGCAGCGGGCATCCTGGTGTTCGTCGACGTGATGAAGGAGCTGCCGGCGACGATGATCCTGCGCCCGTTCAACTTCGACACGTTAGCGGTGCGCGCCCACAGCCTGGCCTCGGACGAACGCCTGGCCGAGGCCTCGACCGCTTCGCTTGCCATCGTGCTGGTGGGGATCGTGCCGGTGATTCTGTTGAGCCTGGCGATGCGCCGGGCCAAGCCTAGTCGCGACGCGCAAAGATGAACACCTGGGAGTGATCCAGGGCGATGTCGACCTCCTCGCCCGGCGCCGGCAGGTAGACGCCAGGCACGCGGGCGTGAAGGTGCGCCTCCTCACCGTTGCTGCCGTGGGCGCACAGGTGCAGAAGGCTCGAGCGGCCGAGAAGCTTCGCCATGATGACGTGGCTATGGCGATGCGGCTCCCCACCGGCGCGCGCGCGCTGGCGCACGCTCAGCGCCTCCGGGCGGATCATCACCCGCACCGGCGTCTCGTCTTCCAGCCAGTCGGCCTTGACCGTGCCCATGGGTGTTGCCACCTCACCGCCCTTCACCACGCCGGAAAGCTCGTTCACCTCGCCAAAGAAGGTCACCACGAACGGGTCCGCCGGCAGGCAGTAGAGTTCGAACGGGGTGCCGACCTGCAGGATACGGCCATCGCGCATCAGCGCGATGCGATCGGCCATGAACATCGCCTCTTCCGGGTCGTGGGTGACCAGCAGCGTCGCCGTGCCCAAGGTCTTTAGCACGTGCAGCGTATCGTCGCGAATGCGATCGCGAAGCCGTGCGTCCAGGCTCGAGAACGGCTCGTCGAGCAGCATCAGCCGGGGTGACGGCGCCAGCGCCCGGGCGAGTGCCACGCGCTGCTGCTGCCCGCCGGAGAGCATGTGCGGGTAGCGCTCGGCGTAGTCGGCCATGCCCAGTTGGGTCAAAAGCTCCATCGCCCGAGGCGTGCGCTCGCGGCGCGCCAGGTGCTTGAGCCCGAAGGTGACGTTCTCCAGCACGCTCAGGTGCGGAAACAGCGCCGACTCCTGAAACGCCAGGCCGACGCTGCGCTTTTCCGGCGGCAGGTGCGCCCGACCAGGGCCGGCGATCTCCTGGCCATCGAGCGCCACCCGCCCCTGCTGCACCGGCTCGAGCCCGGCGGCGATGCGTAACAGCGTGGTCTTGCCGCAGCCGGAAGGTCCCAGAAGGCACATCACCTCGCCCGGGGCGATCTCGAGATCGATACCCTTGACGACGCGATTCGCGCCGAAACGATGCTCGATGCCTTTAAGCGACAAGGCCTGCGCGCTCTGCGGGGTCACGGGCGTGGTAGACGTCATGGATCACTCTTTGAATCGATGAAGCGGCAGGCCGCCTAAGAAAGGCCACAGTGTATTTTCTATCGCCGCCACTTTCATCCATTAACGATTGCGCGTGATTTCGATTATCGTTCACCTTGACGCACGTAGCATCAATTCGTTAAATACCAAGGCGAATGAAAACCATTATCAAGAATATAGCAGACTAATCAATACTCCCAAGGAAACCGCTCATGAAACAAGCCCCCGTCGCCCTGGCCATTTCCGCCGCCCTGTTCAGCGCCAGCGCTCTGGCCGATCAGGTCAACATCTACTCGGCGCGCCACTACGACTCCGACGAGATTCTCTACAAGGCCTTCACCGACGAGACCGGCATCGAGGTCAACGTGCTGGAGGGCGATTCCGACCAGTTGATCCAGCGCATGCAGCGTGAGGGCATCGCCAGCCCCGCCGACGTGATGCTGACCGTGGACGCGGGCCGGCTGTGGCGCGCCGAGGAAGATGGCCTGTTCCAGAGCGTGGATTCCGAAGTATTGAACGAGCGCCTGCCCGAGGCGATGCGCCACCCCGACGGCATGTGGTTCGGCTTCAGCCAGCGCGCGCGGGTGATCTTCTACAACCCGGAGACCGTCGACCCGAGCGAGATCGACACTTTTGAGTCGCTGGCCGAGCCGGCGCTGGAAGGCCGCGTGTGCATCCGCTCGTCGAACAACATCTACAACCAGTCGCTGCTCGCCTCACTGATCGAGCACGACGGCGCCGAGAACGCCGAGGCCTGGGCCCAGGGCGTGGTGGACAACATGGCCCGCGACCCGGAAGGCGGCGACACCGACCAGATTCTGGGCGTGGCCAGCGGCGAGTGCGACGTGGCGGTGGCCAATCACTACTACTACGCGCGCCTTCTGAACTCGGACAACGACGCCGAGCGCGAAGCCGCCGAGCGCGTGGAGATCCTGTTCCCCAACCAGGACGATCGCGGCACCCACATCAACGTGGGCGGCGCGGGCCTGGTGGCCAATGCCCAGAACCCGGAAAACGGCATTCGCTTCCTGGAGTTCCTCGCATCAAACGAGGCCCAAGAGATTCTCGCCGAGCGCAACTACGAGTTCCCGGTGGTCGAGGGCGTGGCCAAGGACCCGCTGCTCGACTCCTGGGGCGACTTCAAGCGCGATGACATCAACATGAGCCTGCTGGGCGAGAACAACCCGGAAGCGGTGCGCATCTTCGACCGCGTGGGCTGGCGCTAAGCTTTCGCCAGAACCAGAACGGCCCGCCATTCGGCGGGCCGTTTCGTTGGCGGGGGTGCGCTAGTGCGCCTCGTCCCAGTTATCGCCGGTCTCCGCCTCGACGATCAGCGGCACTTTCAATTCCGCCGCGCCCTGCATGCGCGCTCTTACCTCGTCGATGAAGGCCTCGACCTGCTCCTCCTTCACTTCGAACACCAGTTCGTCGTGCACCTGCATGACCATCAGCGCGTCGAACTCGCCCTCGGCGAGCCAGGCGTCGACGTCGATCATCGCCTGCTTGATGATGTCGGCGGCGGTGCCCTGCATCGGCGCGTTGATCGCGGTGCGCTCGGCGCCCTGGCGTCGGGCGCGGTTCTGGGAGTGGATCTCCGGCAGGTAGAGGCGCCGGCCGAGCACGGTTTCCACGTACCCATCCTCGGCGGCCTGGGTGCGGATGCGCTCCATGTAGCGCGCGACCCCCGGGTAGCGGTCGAAGTAGCGGTCGATGTAGGTTTGCGCCTGGCCGCGCTCGATGTGCAGCTGGCGCGACAGCCCCCAGGCGCTCATGCCGTAGATCAGCCCGAAGTTGATCGCCTTGGCGCTTCTGCGCTGGTCGCTGGTCACTTTGTCGAGCGCGGTACCGAACACCTCGGCGGCGGTGGCGGTGTGGATATCGCGGTTCTCGGCGAAGGCTTCCAGAAGCCCCTTGTCCTCGGAGAGATGCGCCATGATGCGCAGCTCGATCTGCGAGTAGTCGGCGGCGACGATCCTGTAGCCGGGCCGAGCCACGAACGCCTGGCGAATCTTGCGTCCCTCCTCGGTACGGATGGGGATGTTCTGCAGGTTCGGGTCAGATGACGAGAGCCGCCCGGTGGCGGTGACCGCCTGGTGGTAGCTGGTGTGAACCCGCTTGCTCGCCTTGTCGATCAGGCGCGGCAGCTTGTCGGTGTAGGTCGACTTGAGCTTCGAGAGCCCGCGATGCTGCATGATGACCTTGGGCAGCGGGTAATCCAGCGCCAGCTCCTCGAGCACCGCCTCGGCGGTGGAAGGCGCCCCCTTGGGGGTCTTCTTGAGCACCGGGATCTTCAGCTCGTTGAACAGAATCTCGCCGAGCTGCTTGGGCGAGCCGAGGTTGAACTCGCGCCCGGCAAGCTCGAACGCTTCGCTTTCGAGCTCGCGGATGCGCGCCTCCAACTGCTGGCTCTGCCGGTGCAGGCGCTCGTCGTCGATCGCCACGCCGTTGCGCTCGATGCGCGAGATCACCTTGATCAGCGGCAGCTCCAGGTGATCGAGCACCTCAGCCAAGCGCCCTTCTTTTTCGACCAGCGGGCGCAGGGTGTCGTGCAGGCGCAGGGTGATGTCGACGTCCTCGCAGGCGTAGGGCGCGGCCTCTTCCAGGGCGATCTGGTTGAAGGTGAGCTGCTTGGCCCCCTTGCCGGCGATCTCCTCGAAGGAGATGGTCTTCTCGCCCAGGTACTTCAGCGCCAACGAGTCCATGTCGTGGCGGGTGGCGGTGGAGTTGAGCACATAGGACGCCAGCATGGTGTCGGCAAGCGGACCGGCCACCGTGATGTCGTAGTTCGCCAGCACGGAAATGTCGTACTTCAAGTTCTGGCCAATCTTGACCGCTTTCGTGTCCTCCAGAATCGGCTTGAGGGCTTTGAGTACCTCGCCACGGTCGAGCTGGGCCGGCGCGTCGAGGTAGTCGTGGGCCAGCGGAATGTAGGCCGCCTCCCCCGCTCTAAGGCAAAGCCCGACACCGACGATCTCCGCCTCCATGTAGTTGAGGCTGGTGGTTTCCAGATCGAAGCAGAAGCGCTCGGCCTTTTTCAGGCGCGAAAGCCACGCGTCCAGTGTCTTCTGGTCGGTGATGACGTGATCTTCCCGCGCAGCACTTGTGGCGGGCTCCGCTGCGTCCTCCGCCACCGGCTCGCCGCCGGCCACGTCATCGACGCCTTCGTCGCGGCCTTCGAGCAGCTCGGAAAGCCACTGCTTGAACTCGAGCGCCTGGTAGAGCTCGGTGAGCTTTTCCCGATCCGGGTGGGCGATCTCGAGATCATCGAGGCCCACCGGCAGCTCGCAGTCGGTCTTGATGGTGGCGAGCTGGTAGGACAGATACGCCTGCTCGCGGTGCTCCTCGAGCTTTTTCGGCAGCGTCTTGGCGCCGCGAAAGCTCAAGGTCTTCACTTTTTCCAGATCACCATAGATGGTGTCGAGCCCGCCTTCCATGCCCTGCAAAAGGCCAATGGCAGTCTTCTCCCCCACCCCGGGCACGCCCGGGATGTTGTCGACCTTGTCGCCCATCAGCGCCAGATAGTCGATGATCAAGGACGGCGGCAAGCCGAACTTCGCCTCCACCCCGGCTTCATCCAGGGTTTCGTCCTTCATGGTGTTGACCAGCGTGATGTGGGCGTTGACCAGCTGGGCCATGTCCTTGTCGCCGGTGGAGATCACCGCGTCGCGCCCGGCGTTCGTGGCGTGAAAGGCGAGCGTGCCGATGACGTCATCCGCCTCGACGCCTTCGATGCACAGAAGTGGCAGGCCCAGGGCACGCACGCAGTCGTGCAGCGGCTGCACCTGGCTTCTCAGGTCGTCCGGCATCGGCGGGCGGTGGGACTTGTACTCGCTGTACATCTCGTCGCGAAAGGTCTTTCCCGGGGCATCGAACACCACCGCCATGGGACTTTTCGGATAGTCCTTGATCAGGCGTTTGAGCATGTTCAGTACGCCCTTCACGGCGCCGGTGGGCTGGCCGTTGGAGGCGTTGAGCGGGGGCAGCGCGTGAAAGGCGCGGTACAGGTACGACGAGCCGTCGACGAGCACGATGGGAGCGCGGGCCATAACCATGTTTCCTGATGTGACTGGGCGCAAGAGCGCGTGAGCGTATCGCCTCATGATACGCGCACCCGGCCCCAAGTGCCGAATCCTGGGGCGAGGAAATCGCCTTAACGCTGCCAAGTGGTAAAACAAGCCGCTACAATGGGCGCTCAAAAATCCGGGCGAGAAAACGATGGCAGTATTCACCCCGCTTGGCGACGCGCAGGTCGCCACCTTTCTGGAACGGTTCGACGTGGGTGCGCTCAAGGCGCTCAAGGGCGTGGCCGGCGGCACGGAAAACTCGACGTTTTTCGTCACCACCGACCAGCGCGAGCTGGTGCTGACCCTGTTCGAGCAGGGCGAGCACGAGGAGCTGCCGTTTTTCGTCGAATTGATGGATTACCTGGACGAGCACCGCATCCCGGTGCCCGGCCCAGTGCACGACCGGGAAGGCACGGCGCTGCAGAGCCTGGCGGGCAAGCCGGCGCTTCTGTTCCCGCGCATGCCGGGCAGCCACCCGGAAAGCCCAAGCCTTGCACAGTGCCGGGCGCTGGGCGACGCGCTGGGGCGGCTTCACCTCGTTTCCCAACACTTTCCCGGGCAGCGCCCCAACCCGCGGGATCTTCACTGGCTGCAGGCGGTCCATCACAAGGTGCTGGGCTACCTGAGCCCGGATGACCAGACGCTGATGAAAAACCAGGTCGACGAGTTCGAGGCCGCCTTCGCCGAGGCAGGGGAACTGCCTTCAGGGGCGCTGCACGGCGACCTGTTTCGCGACAACACGCTGTTCGAAGGCGATACCCTGGGCGGCATCATCGATCTCTACAACGGCTGCACCGGGGATCTATTGTTCGACGTGGCCATCGTGATCAACGACTGGGCCACGGATGAGGATGGAAGGCTCAACGCCGAGCGCCATGACGCGGTGCTCGGCGCGTATCTGGCGCGGCGCCCGTTTACCCAGGCCGAGCGCGCGCTGTGGCCGGTAATGCTGCGCATGACGGCGCTTCGCTACTGGCTTTCAAGGCTACTGGTCGTTTACGTCGACCCGCCGGCCCATGATCTGACGCCCCACGACCCGGAGCGTTTTCGTACCATCTTGCAGGCGCGCATCGATCACGGCGCGCTGCCGCTACCC
>NZ_JAMZBC010000127.1 GCF_024158715.1 Halomonas sp. 707D7
GTCCAAACGTGACGCGGCCCCGGGCATCACCGGCCTTTACCGCCTGCTCAACGACGAGGAGCTCTGGCACGCCATCAAGCCCCTGGCCGCCGGGCTTCGCGCCTTCTCGCAGCGCCTGGACCGGCCCGTGGACAAGCCGGTGACCGACTTCACCGGCAAGCCCACCGAGGGACCCAGTGCCGCCCCGGCCCACGTTGACAAACACGGCCGGGGTTCTAGCCTTAGGTATCGCTAATATTCATGGCGACGATCGATTCTCTCTTCGACAAGGAGGCTGACGACATGAAATACCGCCCGCTGGGAAATTCCGGCCTGATGGTCTCGGAAATCGTGCTCGGCACCGTGCCTTTCGGTGGCAGCGGTGGCTTCGAAAAGGCGGCAAGCGTGGACGTGAACGGCGCGCGTCGCCAGATCGACCTGGCCCTGGACGCCGGCGTGAACCTGATCGACACCGCCGACCTCTACTCCATGGGCGAGGCCGAGGAGATCGTCGGCAAGGCCCTGGGCGAGAAGCGCCAGGACATCATTCTCGCTTCCAAGGCTCGAAGCCCTCTGGGCGACAACCCCAACCACAGCGGCTTTTCGCGCTATCACCTGATCAATGCCTGCGAGGCGAGCCTGAAGCGGCTGGGCACCGACCATATCGATCTTTATCAGATGCACAACTGGGACGGCGTGACGCCGGTCGAGGAGATGCTCTACGCGCTGGATCACCTGGTGCAGAGCGGCAAGATCCGCTACCACGGCACCTCCAACTTCACCGGCTGGCAGATGATGAAGACTCTGGGCAAGGCCGAACTCCACAACCTGGCAGGGCCGATCAGCCAGCAGATCTACTACACGCCGGAATCCCGCGAGGCGGAGTACGAGCTGATGCCGCTGGCGATCGACCAGAACGTCGGCACACTGGTGTGGGGGCCGCTGGGCGAGGGGCTGTTCAACGGCAAGGTACGCCGCGGCCAGAAGGCGCCGGAAGGCACCCGCCAGGGCAACGGCTGGCCGGAGCCCTACGTGCACGACATGGAGCGCGCCTATGACATCATCGAGCTTCTGGCCGAGATCGGCGAAGCCCACGGCGCCTCGATTCCGCGCACGTGCCTGGCCTGGCTAAAGGATCGCCCGGGGGTGACCTCCTTGATCGTCGGCGCGCGAAGCGAGGAGCACCTTGCCGACGACCTGGCCGCCGCCGAGATGACCCTGACGCCGGAGGAGATCGCGCGCATCGAAGCCGCCACCCGCCCGGCACCCCAGTACCCCTACTGGCACCGCGTGGTCGCCGGCATGGACCGTATCGACGAGGCCGAGCGGCCGTTCATCGAGCAGTACCGCAAGACCATCGAGAAGCGAAGCGACGAGCGCTGAAAAGACCGGCGTCAAAAAGCCGGCGCGGGAGAGCCGCGCCGGCAAGGATCGATAACATCAAACTCGCAAGGAGGGCGCCCTATGGGCGCCCTTGTCGTTGTCAGAAGTGGTAACGGGCGCCGAAGGCGTAGTAGAGGTCGTCCTGGCCGACGTTGTCGAGCGCATCCAGGTCGGCATCGTTGAGCTCGGCGAAGACGTCGAAGGCGCTGGAGACCTTGTACAGGGTGCCCAAGGCCCAGGCGTCGCGGTTGCCGTCCTGGCCATCCAGATCGATATGGTAGTAGTCGCCGTAGAGGGCAAGGGGGCCGACGGCGTAGGTGGCACCGAGGCCGACCTTGTCGAATCCGCCGCCGTAGGTGTCGCTGTCGCTGCGGGTTTCGTAGCCCAGGCGCACCTGGAAGTCGGCGTTCATGTCGTAGGCCGCCGTGGCGCCGTAGCGCACCTTGCCGTTGCCGCCGCCGCGCACCTTGTCATCCACGTAGCCCAGGGCAAGACGCACCGGGCCGGTCGAATAGACCACGCCGCCCTGGGTCGCGACGACGCTGCCTTCGTCGGTCTGCTCGGCCTCGGTCAACCCGCGCTCGGAGAAGTGCTTGGCGGTGATCACCGCCTGGAAGCCGTTGAGCTCCGGCGACAGGTAGCCGATCGAGTCACCGCGCGCCTGCAGGCCGCCCCCAGCGAATTCGTAGCCGCGCTCCACGTAGACGTCGAAGGGCTTCATGACGTAGTCGTTGTAGAAGCTGTTGTAGTTGCCGGCCATGAAGGTACCGAACTGTGCGCTCTCGATCCCCAGGAAGCTGTTGCGCACCTCGTCGAAGCCGGGGCTGCTGCGTTCGTCGCCGCGAAAGCGCCACTCCACGCGGGCGAAGGCGCGAAGATCACTGCTGATCTGCTGGCTCAGCTTGAAGCCGAGCCGCGAGCCGAAGTTGCGAAACTCTTCGCTGTTGTCGACGCCGTCGTCACGCCCGCCACCTTCGAAGCCGATGGCGATGCGCCCGTACAGGTCCACCGCCGTGCCGTCCTCGTCGTATACCTTGGCCGCCTGGGCGCCGGAGGCCGCCAGTGAACCGCTTACCGCCAGTGCCAGTAGTGATTTCTTCAACATGAATGTTCCCGTTGCAGTCAATAGCAGCCGCAGCCGCTCGATGTTCTTGAAAGTCAGCATGGCGCGGTCCCAAGCCGGCCATTCGTTCGATGCATCCGTTCGATGCATCTGTTCTATGGCTAATCCTTCAGCGCAGGGAACCTTAGGCGAGTTTCATGTCAGTTATCTTAAGGTTTCGTGTTAACACTGTTTAAACATGAAATTCTCCTAATTTAATTAAAAAGTAATAAAAAATAAATATTTATCCTGTATACAAGAATTCGGCCTGTTCTCTGGCCCTCCTTCTGTCACGAGTTCTTCACCCGACTGTCCCGCCACTGTCATCGCCACGCGCCACGCTTGAACGACATTTCGGGCATGGGATGGCGCCGATGCGACTTTGCATAGTGAGCGAAACATGGTCACCGGACGTCAATGGCGTCGCCCATACGCTCAACCGTCTGGCGCAGGAACTCGCCGGCCTGGGCGTGACGGTCGATGTCGTGCGTCCCGCCCCGCGCGGTCGCCAGCGCGCCACGCTTTCCGGCGAGGAGCTTCAGGTACGCAGGCTGCCGCTGCCAGGCTATGCCGAGGTCCAGGTGGGCCTGGCGAGCCCCGGGCGGCTGCGCCGCTTCTGGCAGCGCCATCCGCCGGACGTCGTGTACCTGGCGACCCAGGGGCCGCTCGGCCTTGCTGCCCGGCAGGCGGCCAGGCGCCTGGGCATCGTCTGCGTGGCCGGCTGGCACACCAACTTCGACCACTACTGCCAGGATTACGGCGTGGCCTGGCTTAGCGGGGCCACCCGACGCTACCTGCGCCACTTCCACAACGGCTGCGCCCTGACCCTGGTCCCTACCCACGCCCAGGCGAGCGCCCTGCGTGCCCAGGGCATTCGTGACGTCGACGTGCTCTCGCGCGGGATCGACGGCGAGCTCTTCTCGCCGCACCACCGCGATGGCGCCTTGCGCGCTCGCTGGCAGGTCGGCGAGCACCAGCCGGTCGCGCTGTACGCCGGCCGCCTGGCGGCGGAGAAGAACCTGGCGCTGCTGATCGAGACCTTCCAGGCGATGCGCGACGTGCGCCCGGACATGGCCCAGGTCATCGTCGGCGACGGTCCGGCGCGCGAGCAGCTGCAAAAGGCGCTGCCCGAGGCGCACTTCACCGGTTTTCTGGACCAGCCGAGCCTGGCCCGCCACTACGCCAGCGCCGACCTGTTCGTGTTTCCCTCGCTCTCCGAGACCTGGGGCAACGTCATCACCGAAGCCATGGCCAGCGGCCTGGCGGTGGTGGCGTTTCGTCATGCCGCGAGCGCCGAGCTGATCAACAGTGGCGACAACGGCATCAACCTCGACCCCGGCGACGCCACCGGCTTCCAGCAGGCCGCCGCCGAGCTGTGCCAGCACCCCGCCGACTACGCCCGCCTGGGGCGCCTGGCGCGGCTGACCGTGCTCGAGCGCAGCTGGGTCGGTATCGCCGAGCAGTTCAAGCGCCACCTGAACAACGCCCTGGAGGCTCACCATGCGCTCTCGCCCGCTTGTCGTATTCGATCGCCTTGATACCTGGGAGTGGCGCTTTTGCCAGCGCGTCACTCGTCTATCGCTGTTTCCCGCCTGGCGCATCACCTTGCAAATCGCCAGCCGCCTGGGCGACTGGCCGGTGTGGGTGCTGCTGATCGCCGCCCAGCCCTGGCTCGGCCCAGGTGGCGAGCGGCGCGTGCTCCAGTACGGCGCCATTGCACTGGTGGCGCTGACGGCCTATCGGCTGGTCAAGACGCGGCTGTGCCGCGAGCGCCCGTTCATCACGTATCTAGGCGGCGTGCATTGCGGCGAACCGGCTCGCGATCGCTACAGTTTTCCCAGCGGCCATACCATGCACGCGGTGATGTTCAGCGTACTGGTGGCGGCGCATACGCCCTGGCTGCTGGTGGTGATCCTGCCGCTGAGCGCCCTGATCGCCATCTCACGGGTGGGCCTTGGCCTGCACTACGCAAGCGACGTGCTGGCCGGTGCGGCGATGGGCTATGGCTTTGCGCTTCTGGGCCTCTACGTGATGGCGCCGATGCTGGGCGGCTGATCCATAGCGCTTTCAAACAAAAACCGCTACGGTTAATTCACTCCGAGGGGCACTTGGCGTCTGGTGCCGTCCCGCAACCGCTGCTCATCAAGGAGTGATGACATGACCATGACCGTGGGTGAACTCTTCGTCGCGCTGGTGCTGATCGCCCTGGCGCTTCTGCTCAGCAACGCGATTCGCCTGCTTCTGCCCTGGCTGCGCCGACTGTTTCTACCCAGCTCCGTCATCGCCGGACTTCTGCTCCTGCTGCTGGGTCCCGAGGTGATCGGGCGCTTCACCCCAACGCTTTTCGAGGAGAGCCCCGGGCTCTTTCCGGCCTATGTGCAGGAGAGCTGGTCGGCGCTGCCGGGGCTTCTGATCAACGTGGTGTTCGCGGCACTGTTCATCGGCAAGGCCATTCCCGGTATCAGGACCATCTGGCTGCGCGCAGGCCCCCAAGTGGTGGTCGGCCAGACCATGGCCTGGGGACAGTACGTGGTGGGGCTGACGCTTGCGCTACTGGTACTGGCGCCGGTGTTCGGCATGAACCCGATGGCGGGGGCGCTGATCGAGATCGGCTTCGAGGGCGGCCACGGCACCGCCGCGGGCATGGCGGACACCTTCGCCGACCTGGGCTTTGCCGAAGGCGCCGATTTGGCGCTGGGCCTGGCCACGGTGGGCATCGTCTCCGGCGTGCTGATCGGCACGATCATGATCAACATCGCCGCCCGGCGTGGCGTCGTCACGCTGAGCAAGGAGGAAGAGGTGCCGGACGACACCCTGCGCGACGACGAGCGCCCCTCCACCGAGGAGTTCAGCGAGTTCAAGAAGGACCTGACCCAGGAGGCCGGCACCACCGACCCCTTGAGCCTGCACATCGGCCTGGTGGGCATCGCCATCGTCATCGGCTGGCTGCTTCTTTCCGGGCTGCAGTGGATCGAGCAGGTCACCTGGGCCAGCGACGGCGGGCTCGAGATCCTCGCCCACGTGCCGCTGTTTCCCATCGCCATGATCGGCGGGGTGATCGTGCAACTGGTCATCATGCGCTTCGGCCTCGAGCACCACGTCTCGACGCGCACCATGTCGCGCATCGCGGGAACGGCGCTCGATTTCACCATCGTCGCGGCACTGGCGACGCTGTCGCTGACCACGCTGAGCGACTACTTCCTGCCCTTTCTGCTGCTCTCCGTGGCAGGCATCGCCTGGGGGCTGTTCGTGCTGATCGTCATCGCCCCGCGCGTGATTCCGCACCACTGGTTCGAGCGTGGCATCGGCGACTTCGGCCAATCCATGGGGGTGACGGTCACCGGGCTTCTGCTGATGCGCATGGCCGACCCCAAGAACGAGTCCGGGGCGCTGGAAAGCTTCGGCTACAAGCAGCTGATGTTCGAGCCCGTGGTCGGCGGGGGGCTGTTCACCGCGGCGGCGCTGCCCTTGATCGCCGAGTTCGGCGCACTGGCCGTTTTGATCTTCACGGCGCTTTTGACATTTGGCTGGCTCGCTTTCGGACTTCTGTACTTTGGGCGCATGGTGCCAAGGCGGGGCAAGGGACGCTGGCAGGGTAGTCAATGACGCTGCCCCGAAACGATAAACGCCCGCGACGGCGGGCGTTTGAAAAATCGTTGATGAGAAAGGGCTGCGGGGGTTGCGCTCGCTTTTCGCAGAACGCATGATCGAGACGTTACTTCAAATCGGGCGGGATATCGTCGAGGTCTTCCGGCGTCGTGAAGGATGTCTTGAACATCATGTAGACGCCCACACCTGAAAAACCTAAAAACAAGATAAACATGACGAACATTAATACCATTGCCATGACGTTGGTCCCTGAGTGGGCGGCTTCTCGTTGACGTTTTATAGCCGCTGAATGTGGTGTATCCCAGAGGATAGACTAAAACCCAGGTGCCATCTGTATAAAGTTCTGCACAGATAATCCTCTCGCGCCCCACATATACAAATTTTGTATAAATATCAAAAACTTATGGCGCCAATAGAAACGCAAAAAAGCCACCTCGGTTTCCCGAGATGACCCGTTTGCATCGCCGCCGCTCCCTAGCCATGATGTCGACGCCGCCTTGCGCCGTTGAGAGTGAGCAGGCCAATGTCCTTTGAAATCCGTTTCCCGTTGGCGTCCTGCCATCCGTGTATATCGCTAGCCTGCTCAAACCGGTGATGAAGTCACTGACTTGCTGCGGTGGCTCTTGAACTTGATGATGCAGGGGGCGGGCCAAAACTCCCCATAAAAGAAAAAAACATTAATTATCATATGCATGAAGAAACCAGAAAAACCTGAAGGGCGCGCTATTTACAAGCCTGCAAGGGCGCTCGACTGTATAGAAATGGCACATGCGACATTAGCTCTCGCCCGCCCTGCCAACTTGACTCAGCCATTGGCAAAGTTCGCTTCACACCGCTACCTTGTTGAGGCGGCATTAATTTAGCAACGTCGCAATCACTCAGTGTGCCGTACACCACTCTGCAACGGATAAAGGGATTTCATCATGAGCGAGAAGACTCACACGTGGTCGAGCATTTCGACCCGAGGGGCACATCGAATCATCGAGACGACCGTGGCAGCAGCCAGACAGCGCGATTTTCCCGTTTCGATCGCGGTGGTAGATCGCGGCGGATGGCTGGTGGAGTTCCACCGCATGGATGGCGCCGTGGCGGGCGGCGTGAACGGTGCCATCGAGAAGGCGATCTCGGCGGCCAAGTTCGAGGAGCCGCTGACCAAGTTCTCCAGGATGGCCGCGAAAGAGCAGGACTACATCGGCAACATGCCGGGACTGATCCCGCTGGGCGGCGCCGAGCCTCTGAAGGTCGACGGCCATAGCGTGGGGGCGGTCGCGGTTTCCGGCGCCTACGAGGCGCTGGAGCAGGAACTGGCGGAAGTCGCCGTGGCCGCGTTCGAGGAGTTTTGACATGGCCAACGTTCGCGGAGTCGAGCACGTCGGCATGACGGTGCCCAACATGGAAGAGGCGGAAGCGTTCTTCATGAATGCGTTCGACGCCGAGGTCCTCTACCGGGTGCTGCCCAAGTCCGCCGACGACCAGTCCGGCGAGGAAGTGGGCGCCATCAACGGCATGCCCGAGGACAACGCCCAGCGCGCCATTTCGATGCTGCGCATGGGCGGTGGCGCCAACCTGGAGCTTTTCGAGGTCTCCAGGCCGACCGGCGAGCCCGCGCGAATCTGCTCGCTGGGCTTGACCCACTTCTCCATCGTCGTCGACGATATCGAGGCGGCGGGGCGCGCGGCGAAGGCCGCCGGCGCCACGATGTTCGATGGCCCCCAGGACTGCTTCGACGCCGAAAGCGGCCCGGGCAACAAGCTGTGGTTCTTCCACACCCCCTGGGGCACCCTGGTGGAGATGCTTCAACTACCTTCCGAGATGACCTACCGTGAGGGCGCCACCAAGACCCGCTTCATCCCGTCCCAGGAGGCGTAAGCGCCTTCCGGCAGCAACCAACCCTCCTGCAGACGCACACGAGGCGCCGGCAATGCCGGCGCCTTTTTGCGTGCGGGCGGCGATAAATTCCTCTTACCAAAGCGCACATTGCTGGCTAAAGTAAGGACAGGGCAGCCGGCGTCCTTCCACCGTGCCGCGCGACTTCTCTCGCTTGACGCTCACTACAGGTACTCGCCAATGAAACGCTCGATCGCTTTGGGTTTTGCGCTGTTGATGACTCTTCTCATGCTAAGCGGCTGCAATACGTTCCAGGGAATGGGACGCGATATCGAGCAGGGAGGCAGAGTCGTTCAGGACGCGGCAGAGGACTGATGCTGACCCACGTCTATCTCTCCCACGGCCTCGAAAGCGGCCCCCAGGCGCTCAAGGTACAGGCGCTCAAGGGTGTGGTGGAGAAGTGCGACGATTGCGAGGCGGTGGTGATGGACTACCGCGACCAGCCGAGCCACCAGGCGCGCTTCGAGCATCTGGTGGCGACTCTAAAGGCGCGCGGCGACGACCCCGACCGCTGCGTCATGGCAGGGTCGAGTCTGGGCGGTTTCTTGAGCGCGGCGCTGAGCCAGCGCCACCCGGTCCGGGGCTGTTTCCTGCTCGCTCCGGCGCTGGGCATGCCGGACTACCCGGAAACGACGGTCACGATCAGAGCCCGGCATACGCATATCATTCACGGCTGGCGCGACGACGTGGTGGCCTGCGAGCCGGTCATCGAGCACGCCCGCCGCCAGCGGCTATCGCTTCGCATGGTCGACGACGACCACCGCCTGCACGAC
>NZ_JAMZBC010000128.1 GCF_024158715.1 Halomonas sp. 707D7
GCAGCGCCTCGACGGTATCCTCGGAAAGCTCGACCTGGGCGCGGGCCTGGACCACGCCGAGATACCCCGACACGACATCCGCCGCCAGCGACTGGTGCATGGCGCGCAGCTGCTCGGTGGCGCCGAGGTAATCCGCCTGCCCGGCGGCGGAGAGCGACGACAGCCGCCCCCACAGGTCGACCTCCCAACTCACGTCGAGCGTGGCGTTGTGGGTGTTGGTGATGCTGTCGCCCAGGCCCTGGTCGCCGCCCGGACGGCGCTGGCGGGAGCTGTTGAGCCCGGCGCCGATCTGCGGAAAGAGATCCGCCCGGTCGCCGCGCGACTGCGCCTCGGCGATGCGCGCCTGGGCGATGGCCTGGGCAAGCCCCGGGTTGTCGTCGAGGGCAAGCCTTATGAATGCGTCGAGCTCGGGGTCCTGAAAATCCTGCCACCATCTCTGGGCCACGAAGAGCTGCTCGCCGGAAGCCGCCACGAACGCCTCGGGCAGGTCGGTCGGCAGCGGCGGAGGCTCGGGAGAGGGCGTCGTCGCACAGGCGGTGAGCAGCAGGCTCGAGACGAGCAGGCAGGCGAATCGAGGTAATCGCGATAAGGGCGTCGGCATGTTTTCAGTCCGTTGAAAGTAGTCGCAGCATGATGTCGCGGTGGCTTTCCTTGATCGCGGCGATTTCGCTGGCCGCGTGTTCGCCACCGATGATCATTTGCCAGAACATGGCCTGCACCGCCGGCGAAAACGCCAGCGCGATCTGGCCGGACGTCAGCCCGGCGTGATCCGTGTAGCGGCGCAGATAGCACTCCAGGGCACGCTGGCGCTTGTCGATATAGGGGCGGTAGCGCTGCTCGTACCACTGGCGGATACGCTGCGGGTCGCGCCCGCTTTCGATGATCAACAGCCGCATGATCGAGAGCCGGCGCGTCGACGAACCATCGCCGTAGAGCATGCCCAGAAAACCGTCGACGGCGGCTTCGAGGCTGTCGCCGGGGCTTGCCGGCCACGCCTGCTCGGCATCGACGGGCAGCATGATCGTCTCCAGCAGCGCTTCGAACAGCGCCTCCTTGCTGTCGAAGTGGGCATAAAACCCCGCCTTGGAGAGCCCTGCGGCGAGCGCGATGGCCTCGACCCTGGCCCCTTCGAAGCCCAGGCGGGCGAACTCGTCGAGCGCGGCATCCAGAAGGTACTGGCGACGAACGTCGGGGGGCAGGCGCGTGCGCTTGCGCGGCGATGCCAGCGGCGTCTTGGCGGAGTGTGTCATGGGTCGAACCCCACAATGAGCAGCATAAAGAAGGCGAGTATACCTTAACGACCGTTTGGTAGTTAAACGATTGCTCGATCATGGATTTGAGCCTAGAGTTCGTTCTTACTTCGAGCCGCTCAGGATCTGGAACATGCCGCATTCAAGAAACTATCGCCGCCCGCTGATGCTGTCGCTTGCCATCGCAAGCGCGTCGCTGTGCTCAACGGCATGGGCGCAGTGGGAGGGCACGCTGGGCGCCGGGGCGATCTATACCCCGGACTACCTGGGCAGTGACGACTACGAATGGAATGCCTTCCCGGCGGTGGAAGCGACCTTTGATGACACGGTGTTCGTGAGCGTTCGCAACGGCATCGGCTGGAACGTCATCAACCAGAATAACGTCAAGGTGGCGCCCTTCATCGGCTACACCTTCGGCCGCGACAACACCGGAGATTTGAGCCGCTTCGACAAGGTCGATGGCGGGGCGACGGCAGGGCTTCGCGTAAGCTACCGCGACGCGAGCTGGCACTACACCGGGTCGGCAGAAACGCCGTTCACCGGCGACATCGACGGTTATCGCCTCGCCATCAGGGCCCAGCACGTCTCCCGCCTGGGCGAGCGCACCGTGATGACCTTCGGCCCGGAACTGGCCTATACCAGCGACAAATGGACCGATGCCCTGTTCAGCGTGTCACCGGCCGACAGCGCGCGCTCCGGCATCGCGGCGTTCGAGGCCGACGACGGCGCCTTCACGCTGGGCGCCAACGCATCGCTGAGCTACTACCTGACCGAGCAGTGGTCCGTCACTGGCCTGCTGGGCGTGTCGAAGCTCACCGGCGACGCCAGCGACAGCCCGATCGTCGATGATGTGGGCAGCGACGTGCAGTGGCGTACCGGGGCGTTCATCAACTATCACTTCTAGGTTCTGAGCCCTCGAACAGCGCAAGCTGGCGATGATCCACGGGTTTGACCCGCCCGCGCCGGGCACTGGGGCGGCGGTGGCTGGCAAGCCGGGCCATCAACGCCTGGCTGATCTCCTTCGCCTGTGGCGTGTGGCTCATCTCGAAGATGCGCGTTTTCCATACCTGCGCTTCGGCTTCGAAATCGTGGGGCAGCGGGTAGTGCTCGCCGGGGGTGAAGGCGTAGCGCGCCTGCAGGCTCTGGGGCAGCGCCCAGGGTTTGGCCCGCCACTCGACGGGCAGCACGGTGAGCTCCGGCACCCAGCGGGCGACGAACTCACCGCTCGGGTCGTTGTCCTCGGCCTGCTTGATCGGGTTGTAGATGCGCAGCGTATTGAAGCCGGTGGCGCCGGACTGCATCTGGATCTGCGGGTAGTGGATGCCGGGCTCGAAATCGGTGAAGAGCCTGGCCAAGTGAAGCCCGGGCTCCCGCCAGTGAAGGCCAAGGCCGAAGGTCGCAAACGAGATCAGCATCGCGCGCATGCGAAAGTTGATCCAGCCGGTGTGGATCAAGCAGCGCATGCAGGCATCCACCAGCGGCACCCCGGTGTGGCCGCGCTTCCAGGCCAGCAGCCGTGGGTGCGCCGGGTCGCGCTCGCGCAGCCCCTTGAGCGCCGGGTGCAGCGTGTGTGCCTCGATGCTCGGCTCGCTTTCGAGCTTCTGGATGAAGTGGCAGTGCCAGTGCAGCCGCGAGGCGAGTGAGCGAAGCGAATGCGCCCATCGGGTCTTCTCGGCGTGCTTCTCGCGCTGGTGGCGCAGCGAGCGCACCACCTCACGCATCGAAAGCGTGCCCCAGGCCAGGTGCGGCGACAGCCGCGAGCCGTGCACCTCGGCCAATAAGGGCTTCGAGATCGAGCCCCGGTAGCGCTCGCCGCGCCGGGTAATGAAGCCGTACCACAGCGCCCGCCCGGCCCGCCGACCACCGGGCTGGCGCGCCGGGCAGGGCGTGGTATCGAAGCCAAGCGCAAGCCTCGCCAGCTCCTCCACTTCCACGTGATGAAACGCTTCCCACTCCGGCGTGGGGCGGGCGTTGACGGGCGCCTTGCAGGGCGCGGCCTGCATCAGCGCCTCCCACTGCTCTTCCCAGGCACTCTGATCAACACGGCTCTTGAGCCCGCGTACCGCACCCACCTGGCGGTGCTCGTGCCAGGTTACGCCTTCAGCGTGGCACCACTTGTGCACCGCTACATCCCGCGCGTAGCTCCAGGCGTTGCCGGTCTCCTCATGGGAGTAGAGCGTGATCGCCCCATAGTGCGCCTTCAGCGCGGCGAGCAGCGCGAGCATATCGCCCTGCCAGATACACAGCGGCAGCCCCCGCTCGCGCAGCGCTGCCGCAAGATCGACCAGTGACTCGGCGGCGAACTGCCAGTGGCGCAGGGCGCTATCGGGTGCGCGCCACTGGCCAGGCTCGATGGCGAACACCGGCAGCACCGGCCCCGCCTCGGCGGCCAGGGTCAGCGGCGCGTGGTCGTGAACGCGCAGATCGCGCTTGAACCACACCACGTGAATACCGGCAGTGGCCATGGGGCTCCTTGGGCTATCCGTGCCCGGGTCGTAGCGTTACCATCAAGCGTTGGCCACAATCCCCCAAGGAGCAAGCCCATGTACATCGCCATGAATCGTTTTCGTATCGCCCCGGGCCGGGAAGAGGATTTCCTCGAGGTATGGCGCAACCGCGACTCCCACCTGGACGAGGTGCCCGGCTTCAAGGCATTCAAGATGCTCCAGGGCGACAAGCAGGAGGACCACACCGTGTTCATCTCCCACAGCGTCTGGGAAAGCCAGGACGCCTTCCGCGCCTGGACGCAGTCCGAGGCATTTCGCAAGGCGCATGCCAATGCCAAGTCGCCGGAAGGGATTTATCTGGGGCCGCCGAAGTTTGAGGGGTATGAGGTGGTGCTTTAAGGCATTGCCCTTTGAAATCAGATGTTTGATGCTGCCGCTTTCGAGCGGCAGCTTTATGTTCGGCTTGGGTTACATGCTGGCGAGTGTAGGTCTGCGACCTATGGTTGACGGCTGTCATCGAATTTGCGCGTGACCGAAGGTAAGTTTGTGGTTAGGGTGTAATTGAATCGGTCGAAACAAGTGGGCACGCGAAGAAAGAAAGCGCTGCTTGTAAACAGATCGACTTTAAATACATCAGTACTTTACTAATCGAGTATAAGTGATGTAGCACTAATAAATGTACAGGCGCATTATTAATGTTATATGGTTGAGCATGCAATTACTGTTTTACCTCTACAAGAGAATCGTTATGAGTTTGAATTTTTCAAAGAAAGTAGCACCCTTCGTTGAGGCTGAGTTGGAAAATGCCATACGGGCAAGGTCAGAAGGTAATGCTAAGCAAGAATTTTTTTATTTGGAACGGGCTCACGTTCTTGGACAGGAATCAACTTATTGGCACGTTAAGGTGCATGTTCTAATGCTGGTATGGGCTGCCCATAATCGTTCTTTTCGTGAATTGCTAGGCCAGGCATTTCGGATTATTGGGGCTGCGACAAAAACAGCGTTTGGATTAGTGCCTCAAGGCAATACCGGTGGTGCTAATATTAGTCCGTTTAAGAAAATGCCAATTGAGCCTGAGTTGGCTGCTTTGATTCAAAAAGCTAAATCAAAAGTATAATCGCACGTATAGCATCGATACTTTTTAAATATCTGTATTTTATACATGCCATTAGTATTCTATAAGTATAAATAATCTGAATAAGCTTCTAATGCGAGGACTAACTATGAAAATAAAAGAAGTAAAGTTAAATAGGTTTAAGCGGTTCACAAGTCTTTTGCTAACAGGCATTCCTGAAACTGCAAAACTTATAGTGATGGTCGGACCTAACGGAAGCGGAAAAACATCTCTTTTTGAAGCATTAAACCATTGGTATAAATTCAGAGGATTTAATGATAGCGGAGTGCAAGCTTATTTAGAAAAAAATGATAGGAAATTATCCAGCCCAGATGCTTGGTGGCAAATTATCTCAAGATAAAGTTGAAATTTCCTTTCATAAGGATCAGCAGTTAAACCAAGAGCAAATAAAAGGCAAGTTTTATTTCCGTACTGCATACAGAAATGAACCTGATTTCACTGTTCTTAACCTTAATAGGCAAGGAAATCCTGCAGAAAAAATAAAGCTTCAAAATTTGATGCAGAATGACCAAACCGTATCCGAAAACTATCAGCGCTTAGTAGCTCAAACCTTGGCAGGCGTTTATGACACAGACAATAACAAAAAAACTGTCGAGCAGCTTAGGGATGAACTTATTGGCAAGATAAAAACCTCCTTATCTAAAGTTTTCGAAGACCTAAGTTTGAGCTCGATTGGAGATCCGCTCTCAAATGGTAGTTTTTACTTTGAAAAAGGTTCAGCAAAAGATTTTCATTATAGAAATTTATCAGCGGGCGAGAAATCAGTTTTTGATTTAATTTTAGATATGATAATAAAAGCGAGTTTTTATTCGGATGCAGTTTTCTGTATCGATGAGCCAGAGGCTCACATGCACACAAGACTTCAATCAAAAGTGCTCAGAGAACTTTATAATTTGACTCCAGAGAATTCACAGCTTTGGGTGTCTACCCATTCTATTGGCATGCTCAAAGAAGCGGAAGAAATTGAAGAAGAAAATCCAGGCACTGTTATATTTTTAGATTTTGATAATAGAGATTTTGATCTAGCAGAGACAATTCAGCCAACTAAAATTAGCAAAGCAATCTGGGACCGCTTCTTTGACCTGGCTTTTGCTGACTTCGCTAAGCTTATATCTCCTAAAAAAATTGTTTTTTGCGAAGGAACTAGTCAAGGTAGAAAATATAAAGATTTTGACTCTTTGATATACGGAATAATTTTAGGGAAAAAATATCATGGGGTTACGTTTGTTTCAGTAGGGTCTTGTTCGGAGATAGAAAACTTAGAAAATCAATCTATTAAGATTGTTGCCAGTATTTTTGAAGTCTTCTGAGATAATAAAATTCGTCGATAGAGATGATAAAAGTGATGGCGAAGTAGTAGAACTATTAGATAAAGGTATAAGAACATCTAGTAGGCGACATATTGAATGCTATCTGCTCGATGATGAGATTATTCGAAAATTGTGTGCTTCGTTTGGGAAAGAAGATTTTTTTGAAGAGTGTTTAATAGCAAAGGCCTCTGCTATTCAAGAGAGCATTCAAAGAGGAAACCCTAATGATGATGTTAAGTCTGCAAGTAGTAAAATATTTATAGAGATTAAAAGAATTTTAAAATTAACTCAGTGCGGCAACAATAAGTGTGCGTTTCTAAGAGATACGATGGCCCCGCTAGTTACTGAAGAGACGCAAGTGTATCGACAAATTGAAAGCGAAATATTCGGTTAGGAAACCAAATGTATTACGAACGTTACTAGAGTCTGGATCTTTCTTTTCTCTAGTAGCCTTTGAGTTGTTCTTTAAATGGTTTAAGATAACTGTGAGTGAATGCTTTGCTAAGTGTGTTTGGTTAGTTGTTGTGAAATAAAGCGGTTGTTATTTCCGTGGTCGAATTTGATGCGAATATGTTTTAGTTGTTTTAAGTTATGCTCATTAAAGGTGTTTTATAAAGCCAGTTGAAGGTTTTTAGGTTTAAGATTAAATTGAATTTAAGTAAATGCAATATAAATTCTTATATTATCATTAACTTTTCTTTTTTTAAATTAAGATAAGCTAGGCTAGTCTGGGTTATCTGTTTTCCGAAAATTGTAAATCTTTTTTTGAGAAAATGTATTGTTGGCGGTTTGCTAATAAAAGGAAAAGTATTACGATTATTGATATTTGTGAGTTTAATTCTTTGGTTAGGAATGGATATTAATTTTAATTTATAATTTAAATAGATGTTATAATCTTTTATTCAAAACAAAATTATACTTTCACAACTATTGTCAGCTTTTAAAGGTTCGCTTTTATAAATTCTTTAGCGTAAATAGTACGGTTGATTAACATTACTAAAAGTTTATAAGTATCCATGATTTGGGGACGGTCCAGCCCAAATAAGCTGCCACATACTCTTGATCCACCAGGCACGATATATTACCCCGACCACGGTAGCCGCTTGTGGCACGATTCATCCCGCCATGGATCGTTTGAATACCAACCCCCGAAACAAGAAGGAAACAGTCATGAAACTCGCAAAAACCTTGCTCATGGGTCTTTTGCTGCTGGGCTGCTCGTCCTGAGCGAGTGCGGCGGATTACTACGTCGATATCACCAACAATACGGGCTACACCATCCTCTACATGTACATCAGCCCGGCGGACGCGGCGAGCTGGGAGGAGGACGTGTTGGGCAGCGACGTGTTGAGAGACGGCGATACCCAGCGCGTGACGCTGACCAACTACAAAAGTCCGATCTTCGATATTCGCTTGGTGGATGAAGAGAAGGACAGCTACACCTTCTGGGATGTGGATGTCTCGCAGCGGGATATCGTGGTCACGCTGGAGGATCTGGATTAGGTGCTGCCAGTACCCTCATGACGTAAAACGGCTTGCCCTCTCATCGAAGGCAAGCCGTTTTCGTGTCGGGCCGGTGGTGGCGCTCAGCGCGGCCTTTCACTGCTCAAAAAAACGCCAATCCACTGCCCAGCAGCACGCTATACCCCAGCGTCGAGAGCGCGGTCTTCTTCAGCATGTTGGTGAGCGTTTCGCCGTCGGTGGTGGTGCTCAGGGTGCGGGCGGCGTCGGCGAGCGGCTTCGCGACCAGCAGGCAGCTCCAGCTGGGGAGCGGGGCGGCGGCGGCCAGCAGATACCCCAGCGTGAGCGCCAGGGCGGCGGCCAGCAGCGTCCAGTGGTAGGCAATGGCGCGGCGCCGGCCCAGCTTCACCGCCAGGGTGATCTTGCCGTTGCGGGCGTCGCTTTCGATGTCGCGCACGTTGTTGACGTTGAGCACCGCCGTGCACAACAGCCCGCAGACGGCGGCGGGCAGCAGCGCCAGCCCGCTCAGCGCCTGGGTGTGCAGGTAGTAGGTGCCGAGTACGCCCAGCAGGCCGAAGAACACGAACACCGCCACGTCGCCCAAGCCCCGGTAGCCGTAGGGCGTAGTGCCGAGCCCCACGGTGTAGGTGATGGCGGCGAGCAGCGAGGCCGCGCCCAGCAGCACGAAAATCAGCAGCGGCCCCCACTGCAAGCCGAAGGCGGCCAGCAGCAGCCACAGCCCGAAGAGGGCGGCAGCGCCGGCGGTCACGCCCATGCCCCGGCGCATCGCTTTCGGGCTCAGAAGGCCAGAGGCCACGGCCCGCGTGGGGCCGATGCGGGCCGCGTCGTCGGCGCCGGAGACCGCATCGCCGTAGTCGTTGGCCAGGTTGGAAAGCACCTGCAGCGAGATCGCCGTCAGCAGGGTGAGCAGCAATATGCCGCCGTTGAAGCTGCCCATGTAGGCGGCCAGGCCGCTGCCGAGCAGAATCGAGGCGCAGGCGAGCGGCAGGGTGCGGGGG
>NZ_JAMZBC010000129.1 GCF_024158715.1 Halomonas sp. 707D7
CCGAAGGGTCGGTGCTGGTCGAGTTCGGCGATACCAAGGTGCTGTGCAACGCCAGTGTCGAGGCCGGCGTGCCGCGCTGGCTGCGCGGCAAGCACCAGGGCTGGGTGACCGCCGAGTACGGCATGCTGCCCCGAGCCACCCACACCCGGGGCGGGCGTGAAGCCAGCCGGGGCAAGCAGGGGGGCAGAACGCTCGAGATCCAGCGGCTGATCGGGCGCAGCCTGCGCGCGGCGGTGAATCTCAAGAAACTCGGCGAGTTCACCATCACCGTGGATTGCGACGTCATCCAGGCCGACGGCGGCACCCGCACCGCGGCGATCACCGGCGGCTGCGTGGCGCTGGTGGATGCGCTTCGCTACCTCCAGCGCGAGAGGCTGATCAAGAGCGACCCGTTCAAGCAGCTGGTCAGCGCCATTTCGGTGGGCATCTACAAGGGCGTGCCGGTGCTGGATCTCGACTACCCCGAGGACAGCAAGGCGGACACCGACCTCAACGTGGTGATGACCGAAAGCGGTGAGCTGATCGAGGTACAGGGCACCGCCGAGGCGGGCGCCTTCAGCCGCGCCGAGCTCAACGCCATGCTCGATCTCGCCGAGCAGGCGGGAGAGGCCCTTCGCGGCCACCAGCGCGAGGCGCTGGGGATTCGCGACTAGTGCCCTCCGCCCTTCCAGAGTCGCCCCCTTGCAGAAACGAAAAGGCCAGCGCTGAGCTGGCCTTTTCATTGGCGACGACGCGGGAAACCGGTATCTACAGCGCCAGATCGTACTCGACGATCAGCGGGGCGTACTCGGAGAAGGTGGCGTCGTAGTCGATCCAGGCGTCGACCACGTGGCGGCGGAAGTTGGGGCCGACCAGCTGGTAGTCGATGCGCCAGCCTTCCTGACGGCTGCGCGGCACGTCCTGGTCGAGCTTCGGCCACCAGGTGTACTCGCCGGCGTCGCGGTTGATCTCGCGGAAGGTGTCGATGAAGCCGGTCGGGCCGAGCACCTGATCCATCCAGGCGCGCTCTTCCGGGCGAAAGCCGGAGGTGAGCTGATTGTCGGACCAGTTGGCCAGGTCCACGGTCTTGTGGGCGACGTGCCAGGTACCGCAGATGATGTACTCGCGGCGCTTGCGCGACATCTTGGTCAGGTACTCCTGGTACTGCTCCATGAAGGCGTGCTTGGCCTTCTGGTCCGAGCCGTCCGGCATCAGGAAGGTCGCGATGCTGAAGCGGTCGTAGTCCGCCTGCAGAAAACGCCCTTCGTGGTCGCACTGGGGAAAGCCCAGCCCGTACATGATCGCCTTGGGAATCTTGCGGCAATAGAGTCCCACACCGGAGAAGCCATCCTCCTCGGCATCCAGGAAATAGCCTTCGTAGCCTTCCGGATAGAGGATATGGTCGCCCAGTTCGAAGCTCTTGGCCTTCAGGTTCTGCACGCAGACCACGTCGGCGTCCTGCTGAGCCAGCCAGTCCAGGAAGCCGCGGTCGACGGCATCACGGATACCGTTGACATTAATGCTGGCAATTTTCATAAATCGTCCCTTTTGCGTCGCTGCGGTATGATACCCGACGTTTAGACGTTTGGGTAAATAGGCAGGCTCAATCGGCCTGCCTGCCCGTTCGATATCGTTACGCTCACCCACCCACTCTCGAGAGAACACCGCCGTGGCTTCGACCCTTCAACCCTACCAGCGCGACTTCATTGCCTTCGCTATCGAGCAGGGCGTTCTCAAATTCGGCGAATTCACGCTCAAGTCCGGGCGTGTCAGCCCCTATTTCTTCAATGCCGGTCTGTTCCAGACCGGACGGGCACTTGCCAGGCTCGGGCGCTTCTACGCCCAGGCCATCGAGCAAAGCGAACTTCGTGCCGACGTGCTGTTCGGCCCGGCCTACAAGGGCATTCCGCTGGCCGCCGTCACCGCCGCGGCCCTTGCCGACCATCATGACCGCGACCTGCCCTACGCCTTCAACCGCAAGGAAGCCAAGGCCCACGGCGAAGGCGGCAACATCGTCGGCGCGGCGCTTGCCGGCGACATCCTGATCATCGACGACGTGATCACCGCCGGCACCGCCATTCGCGAGGTGATGACACTGATCGAGGCCGAAGGCGCACGGGCCGGCGGCGTGATCGTGGCGCTGGATCGCCAGGAGCGCGGCCAGGGCGAAAAGAGCGCCATTCAGGAGGTCGCCGCCGAGTACGCCATGCCGGTGGTGAGCATCGTCACCCTGGCCCAGGTGCTCGAGTACCTCGAGGAGCACGCCGGTGGCGAGATGCTCGCCTACGCCGAGGCGGTACGCGCCTACCGCGACCGCTACGGCGTCGCCTGATCCTCCACGGCGCCGGCGAAGCCCTGCTGGCGCCAGGCCTCGAAACTCACCACCGCCACGGCGTTGGAGAGATTGAGGCTGCGGTTGTTCGGCTGCATCGGAATACGCAGTTTCTGCGCCTCGGGCACCGCCGCGTGCGCCTCGCCGCTGAGCCCGGCGGTTTCCGAGCCGAACAGCAGAACGTCGCCGGGCGCGAAGGAGACCTCGCTGTAACCACGCGTGCCCCGCGTGGTGATCGCCCAGATGCGTCGCCCGGCCATCGCCGCCTGAAACGTGGCAAAGTCGCGATGACGCGTCACGTTGGCCAGATCCCGATAATCGAGCCCCGCACGGCGCAGCTTCTTCTCCTCGAGATCGAAGCCCAGTGGCTCGATCAGGTGCAGCAGGCAGCCGTTGTTGGCCACCAGACGCATGATGTTGCCGGTGTTGGGCGCCATGCGCGGCTCGAAAAGCGCTACCTCGAACATGACTCTTCCTTTGCGTGCTGCGTTGAGGGGCCGATCGACGACCCGAACGGGCCGGAGGCGACTTGAAGCGGGGATGATGCTCTTGAATGGTGGCGTATTATACAAACTCTTATAGAACTTTGGTCTAATGCTAGAAAAGATTTTTCGATGCTGTCGACCGCATTCGTCGATCGGTTTCGTCTTCGTCGCACCGAGCTGTATGATACGGCCAAAGCGTACCGCTTTCCTGCCAGGTGGTTTTCATGTCCAGCATTCTCACGCGCCTGAACGGCCTCAATCCGCGCCAGCGCGAGGCGGTCAAGTACATCGACGGCCCTTGCCTGGTGCTCGCCGGCGCAGGCTCCGGTAAGACCAGCGTCATTACCACCAAGATAGCCTACCTGGTGAAGGAGTGCGGTATGAGCGCCCGGCGCATCGCCGCGGTCACCTTCACCAACAAGGCCGCCCGCGAGATGAAGGAGCGCGTGGGCCAGATGCTCAAGGGCCGCGAGGGCCACGGGCTGACGGTTTCCACCTTCCACACCCTGGGGCTCAACATCATCCGCGGCGAGCTGAAAACGCTTGGCTACAAGCCGGGCTTTTCGCTGTTCGACCCGGAGGACGCCAAGGCGCTCTTGCGCGATCTGATGAACAAGGACGCCCAGGTCGACGCCGAGCAGATCAATGCGGTGCAGGCCAAGATCTCCACCTGGAAGAACGACCTGGTGCTGCCGGGTGTCGCGCTTTCCCACGCCGAGGACGAGGACGCGCAGTTCGCCGCCCGGGTGTATGAAGCCTACAACCGTCACTTGAAGGCCTACAACGCGGTAGATTTCGACGACCTGATCCTCTTGCCGGTGGTACTGCTTCAAAACGACTTTGATGCACTGGCGCGCTGGCGGCGCAAGATCCACTACATGCTGGTGGACGAGTATCAGGACACCAACGTCTCGCAGTACCTGCTGGTGAAACTTCTGATGGACGAGCGCGCCACCTTCACCGTGGTCGGCGACGACGACCAGTCGATCTACGCCTGGCGCGGCGCGCGTCCGGAAAACCTGGTCACCCTGGGCGAGGATTTCCCCCGGCTCAAGGTGATCAAGCTCGAGCAGAACTACCGCTCCACCGGCACCATCCTGCGCGCTGCCAACACTCTGATTGCCAACAATCCCCACGTCTACGAGAAGACCCTGTGGTCGGAAATGGGCGATGGCGCGCCGATCCGCGTGGTGGTGACCCGCCACGAAGAGGCGGAGTCCGAGCGGGTGGCCAGCGACATGCTCACCCGGCGCATCAAGGAGGGTGCCGAGTGGCGCGACTTCGCCGTGCTCTACCGCGGCAACTTCCAGGCAAGGCTTTTGGAGCTCAAGCTCCAGCACTACCAGATTCCCTACAAGCTTTCTGGCGGTACGTCGTTCTTCTCGCGCAACGAGATCAAGGACGCCATGGCCTACCTGCGCCTTCTGATCAACCCGGCGGACGACAACGCCTTTCTGCGCATCGTCAACGTGCCGCGCCGCGAAGTGGGGCCAGGCACCGTCGAGAAGCTCGCCAACTACGCCACCGAGCGCTCGATCTCGCTGTTCGCCGCCTGCCATGAGCTTGGCCTCGAGCAGGTGCTGCCGACCCGGGCCACGGAGCGCCTCGCCCGCTTCACCCACTTCATCGACGGCGTGCGACAGCGCATGGATCAGGGCGACGCCATCGCCGCGATCCGCGACATGCTGCGCGACATGGATTACGAGGCGTGGCTCTACCAGAACGCCAGCGCCCCGACCATCGCCGAACGGCGCATGGCCAACGTCTGGATACTGATCGACCAGCTCGAGAAATCCTTGAATCGCGACCCGGAAGAGGACACCGACTCCACGGCGACGGAAACCGACGGGGTCGAAGCCGCGATCTCGCGGCTGGTGCTGCGCGACATCCTCGAGCAGCAGGCCGAAGAGGACGACTCCGACCGCGTGCAGCTACTCACCATGCACGCCTCCAAGGGCCTGGAGTTCCCGCACGTCTATCTGATGGGGCTCGAGGAGGATTTGCTGCCGCACAGAAATGCCATCGAGGTCGGTACGGTGGAGGAGGAACGCCGCCTTGCCTACGTGGGCATCACCCGCGCCAGGCGCACGCTGACCATGACGCTGGCCCGCCAGCGCAAGGCCTACGGCGAGCTGATGGATTGCCAGCCGAGCCGCTTTCTCGACGAGCTGCCGGCCGAGGATCTGGAATGGGAGGGCCGGGCCGACAGGGAGGACCCGGACAAGAAGCAGGCGCGCGGCAAGGACGCCATCGCCGGGCTGCGCTCGCTGCTGGGCTGACGACGCCGACTTGTCCACAGCCGCTTGCCGAAAGCCGGCTGTGGACAAGACGTTTTCCTACTGCGCGCGCTCGATCATGTAGTCCACCATCGCCTCGAGCTCGTCGTCGTCCGCCGTGCTCGCCCCGCGCGGCGGCATCACGCCCTTGCCCAGGATCACGCTCTGATAGAGCGCTTCACGCCCCTTCTCCAGCCGCTCGCGCCAGGCGTCGATATCACCAAGCGCCGGTGATCCGGCGATGCCGGTGGCGTGGCAGGTCGCGCAGCGCGCGCGGGCGTAGAGCGCCTCGCCATCCAGCGCGCTGGCGGTGTCACCGGGCGCATCGGCCACCGGCTCGTCAGCGACGGGTTCGCCCGGCGACGCCTCGACCGGGTCGAGGGCGGCATCGATCAGAGGCGCCAGCAGGTAGTGCGTGGCGGCGCGCACCTCGTCGTCGCTCAGGTTGGGATTGCCGCCTCTGGGTGGCATGGCGTTGATGCCGTCGATGGCATGAACCACCAGGGTTTCCATGCCCTGCTCCAGGCGTGGCGCCCAGGCCTCGTCGTCGCCGCGCATCGGGGCACCGGCAACGCCGGTCTGGTGGCACGCCATGCACAGGCGATCATAGACCGCTTCGCCGTCGACCGAACCGGTATCGTCGCCGGCCAGCGCCAAGGTGGTGAATCCGCCCAGGACGAGACCCGTCACGTATTTGAAATTCACTCGATGCTCCTTGAAAACGCCCCGCCATGGCGCTGCGCGCCTTTCCAACGTCGAACGCTGGCGCGAAGCCCTCGATCAGAGGGCCCTGCGCCAGCGCTTGTCGACATGAACGTATGGCCTCGCCTGCGCGTCGAAACGACTCGATCTTCGCCGACGGCCAGGCAGTGCTAGAAGATCAGCTTGAAGACGCCGGTGAGCGTCAGCAGGCCGACGAGAAAGATGAACACGATGATACCGAGGATGATTTTCATTGCGCTTGCTCCATGATGAGTGGAATGACATTCCCTTGTGAATTGTCCCCAGTATAGGTTAAAAATCCGCGCCTTGGCGATCTTGCGCGCGCGGCAGGCACCAGGCCCAAAGCTGCTGCTCGCGCTCGACCTCGAAACCGGCCCTTGCGTAGACGCGACACGCCGGGGCGTTGGCGGCATCGACGGTGAGCGCAAGCGTCGTGGCTCGCCCCTCCAGCGCCAGGCGTCGCGCCTCGTCCACCAGGGCGCGTCCCAATCCCCGCCCGCGCCAGGCGGGAACGAGGCCCATCAACTGAAGCTCCCACTCGGCGTTTGAGCGCGGGGCCAGCAGCAGCGCCCCGACCGTCTCGCCCTCGTGCAGCACCTGGTACCAGTGGCGCGGCGCCTCTGGCGCCTGGGCGTAGAACCCCGCCAGCAGCGCCTCGATCGGCAGTGTGTCGAGAATCACCGGGCAGTCGAGCGAGCCCTCGGCGAGCGCGCTCACGAGCGCCTCCTGGCGCGCCGGGGCCAGGGCGCCGAACGGCGCGAGCGCGAGCGCCGAGGGCGGTGCGGGCGGCGACAGGGTCGCGCGCAGGTGCCTGAGGGTGGCGATAGGCTCGAGCCCGCTCGCCGCAAGAAGAGAGGCGCGCTCGTGCTGGCCTGGGTCGAGCGCGAGGTGGCAAAGCGTCACCGCCGAGGCCGCCAGCCACGGGCGTACGCCGTCGAGCAGCGCCTGTGCGGCGGCGTCGATAACCTCGGGCAGCCACAGCCGGGCGGTCTTCGTCGTCAGCGGCTCCACCCAGAGCGCCGAGACGATGTGCTCGCCTCTGCTTGCAACCCACAGGCCCTCCCAGGCGGCCTCGCCCGTGGCCTTGGCGCGCTGCAAGGCGGCGTTGAGCGCGGGTTGGCTGGCCGGGTCGTGAACCGCCTCCAGCTGCAGCAGCGCCTCGCGCCGCCGAGGTGCCGGGCAGGGCGCGATACAAGAGTGGTCTAAAGGCTTGTGGCGTGGCATGTTAGGTTTCCGGCGCTTGGCGAGCGTTTGAAAAGCGTTTTCAAGCCGCGCTCGAGCAGCTTGTTCTCACTGGAAGGAGTCATCCGCCCCTATGCGTATTCTGCTGGTCGAAGACGATCCCAGCCTGGCCTCGGGCATTCGCCTGGCCTTGAAGCCCGAGCACTATACCGTGGATCATCTTACCAGCGGTGTGGAGGCCTTGAACGCGTTGAAGAACGAGCCATTCGACGCGGTGATCCTGGACCTTGGTCTGCCCAGGGTGGACGGCATGGAGGTTCTCGAGACGGTCCGCCGCCAGGGCAACCGGGTCCCCATTCTGGTGCTCACCGCCCGCGACGACGTCGACAGCCGTATCGCCGGGCTCGACGCCGGCGCCGACGACTATCTCACCAAGCCCTTCGAGGTGGACGAGCTGAAAGCGCGCCTGCGCGCGCTTCTGCGCCGCAGTCAGGGCCAGACCACCAGGCTCTTGTGCTGTCGCGGCATCACCCTCGACCCGCATACCCTGAGCGTCACCTGCCAGTCGCGGGAGGTGGCGCTGTCGCGTCGGGAGCTTGCGCTGTTGCAGGAGTTCATGAGCCACCCCGGGCGGGTGTTCACCCGCGATACCCTGGCCCAGCTGGTGTATGGCTGGGAGGAGGATGTCGAGAGCAACGCCATCGAGGTGCACGTCCACCACCTGCGCAAGAAACTCTTCAGCGACGTGATTCGCACCGTGCGCGGCATCGGCTACGTGATGGACAAGCCCCAGGACACGCCGCCATGAATTCGATCCGCCGTCGAACGCTCGGGCTTGCGCTGCTGGTCTTCGGCCTCAGCATGCTGGTGATCGGCTTCATCAGCTACCGCTACGCCGCCCAGGAGATCGAGGAGCTCTACGACGCCAGCCTGTCCCAGAACGCCCGACTGCTCGAGGGCCTGCTGCAGGCGCCCTTGCCCGACGCCGACCGCGCGGTGCTGATCGACAGCCTGGAAAGCGCGCTGCGCGAGGCCGAGCTCGGACCACAGCGCGCCACCGGCCATCGCTACGAGAGCAAGCTCGCCTTCCAGCTCTGGGAAGACGACGCGCTGCTGCTGCGCTCGGCGAGTGCCCCGGATGCGCCACTCGCCGCCTACCCGCCGGGCTACTCGTCGGTCATGATCGGCGAGCACGAGTGGCGGATCTACGTGCTCGACGTGGCCGGCACCCCCCGCCAGGTGGTGGTCGGCGAGCGCGAGGACGTGCGCGACGAGCTGATCACCCGCGTGGCGCTGCGCACGCTGCTGCCGGACCTGTTCGGCCTGCCGCTTCTCACGGCGCTTTTATGGTGGTCGATCGGCTGGGGGCTGGCACCGCTGTCGCGCATGGCCGAGCAGATCAGAAACCGCGACCCGCACAACCTCAAGCCGCTGTCGCTGGCGCCACTGCCTGCTGAGCTCGGCACCATCGCCGGCGCCCTCGACCGGCTGCTGGCAAGGCTCAACGCCATGCGCGTGCGCGAGAAACGCTTCATCGCCGATGCCGCCCACGAGCTTCGCACGCCGCTGGCGGTGCTCGACCTGCACGCCCAGAA
>NZ_JAMZBC010000130.1 GCF_024158715.1 Halomonas sp. 707D7
CCAACTGATCATGACCGCCACGCCGATTCCCCGGACGCTGGCCATGAGCGCCTACGCGGATCTCGACGTCTCGGTCATCGACGAGCTGCCGCCCGGGCGCACGCCGGTCAAGACCGTGGTGGTGTCTGATGAGCGCCGCCCGGAAGTGGTCGAGCGCATTCGCCGCGCCTGCAGCGACGGCCGCCAGGCCTACTGGGTGTGCACCTTGATCGAGGAGTCCGAGGTGCTGCAGTGCCAGGCTGCCGAGGTCACCCGGGAGGAGTTGACCGAGGCACTGCCGGAGCTCGCCGTCGGCCTCGTTCACGGGCGCATGAAGGCGGCGGAAAAGGCCGAGGTGATGGCGGCGTTCAAGGCCGGCGAGCTCGACCTGCTGGTGGCCACCACGGTGATCGAGGTCGGCGTGGATGTACCCAACGCGAGTCTCATGATCATCGAGAACCCGGAGCGCCTCGGACTTTCCCAGCTTCATCAGCTTCGCGGGCGAGTCGGGCGGGGCAGTACAGAGAGCTTCTGCGTGCTGCTCTACCACCCGCCGCTGTCGAAAAGCTCGAAGGAGCGTTTGGGCGTGATGCGCGAAACCACCGACGGCTTTCGCATCGCCGAGAAGGACCTGGAAATCCGCGGCCCCGGTGAGGTGCTCGGCACCCGCCAGACCGGCCTTGCCCAGATGAAGATCGCCGATCTCGAGCGCGACGGCGACCTGCTGGAGCGCGTCACCGCACTCGCCCAGTCGCTGCAGGCGGACAAGGCCGCCACCGCCGTGCTGGTACGCCGCTGGCTTGGCGAAGCCGCCGGGCGTTACGGGCAGGTGTAATACAGTAAACCATGTAAAGCTCGTTCCAACGGGATCTTTAAATTCCGCGCAAGTGTGGATGCCGAATACAGCATCTGCCCCAACGGGACAGATGCTGTATTCTCGGCAAATTACACTAACGATATGCCAAAACGGTTTTATTGCTCACCATACGCAACCGTGTGGCCCTTGATAAAAGACGACGAACCAGAGATTCGTTCAGTGACACCGTAAATGGCCAGTGATACAGGCGCCTTTACCGAATGCGTTGTCGTTATCTGAAGTCATCAGGATAACGCTTCTCGGTACCATTTAGACCGAAGAATATAGGATCAAATATATTTGAGCCTATTGACGTGTAGTCAAAGGGAACCAAAATTTCACCCGCAGCTGAGATAAGGCCATATCGTTGTTCATGTCGTGTAATGAACGCATCTATCTGCATACCAGTATCATGATGCTCAAGAACGGTATGAGTAGGGCGTTCGTCAAAGATAAGTTGGTTTCTTAAATTTCCTTCATGGTCAATGAGTTGCCAGGTATCCTGTGAATATAATTGCGCCATGAGTCCACCTGAGAAACTGGGTGTTAAGTTACCCCATTCGAAATCGGTTAATTGAGAGCCATTGACAGAAAAAACTGCAAATTTTTCATTACGCCGGACAGGTACAACTCCTTCGCGCGCCTGATGAATTTTCTCATATTCAAAAGGAATGACTGTTTCACCCGTACGGTCAACCAGGCCCCAACGCTGTTCTGGATTTCCCAGAATACCGAAAAAAGGCTTTCTTTCGACCCAGGCTGTTATATAGCCGTCATCAGAAGGAGCATATTCCTGAGTCATTTCATCTGAGAGAATACGATTACCGTGATAGTCAATATACGCATCTATAAGGCTAGACTCACTAGAAGAATCTTCAGGAAATTTTACGTAAATCAATTGAGCGAATCGGTTTATTCTCGCATAAGAATACATTTCTGATGTTGTTTCAAGCTGATCATTTACAATGTACCATATCTCTTCCTCATCGCTTTCAACTAAATAGTTAGGAGTGTTTCTTAAAGGGTGAAGAGATGCATAACGTTCGCTAAATAGCTCTCCTTGTACTGATAACAGCGCTTTACTTCGATCAGCATATTCAACCAATAAAAGATCTCTATCCTCTTCGTAATAGATAGAGCGAAACTCTGGCGGAAGTATGATTTTTTGATTGTTTATATCAAAAATACCTTTGCGCCATTCACCCTGATCATTGGAATGAACGAAAATGTAATATCCCTCGCATCCTTTTAAAGGATCAAAAGCTATGAGCGGCCATGGCAAAATTTCTTCACCGTCTTTGGAAAGGATACGTTTTCCTTGAGAATCTTGAGCTATAATAAAATTAGGTTGAATGTTAATGCGTTTGTAAGCAATAGGAAGGATAGTTTCTCCTTTGTCTGAGATTAGGCCTTGTAAATTTTCATTGTCGAATTTTTTTGTTACAAATATATAATCATCCCTTGAAGTAGCCGTCGTAGCCTCGCCAAGTGCGCGAGCGAGCATAGGGGTATCTGTTATAAAATCGTTTTCAAATGTTCCATTGAAGTTCTGAAGTGCACGCCAAGCAGAAATGCAATATTCAAATCGGGAAAAATCCGGACCGTCATCACTATAATGGTTTACGTGTTCGGAAATTCGAATATAAGCTATTTCTTCAAGTTCATTAGAGAGAATAGGTAAAGACAGCGATGCTTGACACATTATATGATTACCGTCCTCCCAAAGTATTATTTCTCCTTCATCAGGGCTACCTAAGGTGATCAAAGGAGGCATGGATGATATCGGCTGCGGTTCTGCATCCACAAGGGTGATGTTCAAGTCGGGATATGAGCGCCTACGGTCTTCATCGAACGTGGTGGCCCTAACTTGGCCACCCATCAAGCCTAACATTTCTTCCAAAGAGAGCGTTACGCGAAGGCGATCATTTAATATTCGCTCACTCTCTTCGGTTAAACGATAGTGTGGCCAAGTATCAGGATCAGTGAATGAGATATGTTCTTCAGGAGAGCTCATCACACGTATGGTATAAAACATTGCAATAAGTTGTTGAATATCTCTAGTAACACCAAAGTCATTGGGCTCCATGAGCCAGAAACTTGTGGCATCCTGATCATTATCTATAGTACCGACCAGGCCGAGATTACCCTCTTGATTCATGAAAACCGTTAGTGAGCGGTCAGGTCCCTCTAGTTCAATTGTTTCCTGTATATCGTTTGGCGAGATAACGCTTTGACGAAAGGTGTCAGAGTCAGTTGCCAGTTTTCCTACTAATAGAGTTGGCACCCCAAAATCAGTCGAGAAAACGAGAGCTTCAGGCTTTAATAAATCAGATATGTCAAGGGACGCGACTCTAACATCCCAGTCATTCGGCATGTCGAATACATAAGGTAGGTCCCAGGCCACCTCGTCAGACGTATCCAATGCAAGAGGCTCGACCTCGAACAGTTCGGCGAGGTGCGCTCCACGTTCGTCCAACGCCGCATTTTTATTCCCCAGCCACTCATCTCTGGCCGATTGCAACGCGGCAAATTCGGTGTCATCTTCATCGATCTGATAAAAGGTAAACGCCACTTCAAACGGTTCACCATGGATCAACACGAACTGCTCGGGCGTTTCAAACTGAATTCTAGCGGAAGGGTTATCCGGACTCGTCGCCTGCTGATTCTCGAAATCGAAGTCGTAACGTAGCGGCTCGGCCTGCGCTTCCATGTAGATTTCGGCGCGCTGGCTCTCGCGATCAAAACTGATCCAGACGCGCTCCATGCTCGCTTCAATGTCGGGTAGCATGGAATCGAACATAGGGTTCGCTTCTACCGCCTCTACCGAGCCCACGGCATAGATACCTGATTCGGGCATTTCAACAGGATCGGCCAAGGCCTTTTCCATCACGGCGGTCAGAAGAAATGCAGTCATCATCCACTGTTTCATGGTTCACTATCCCTATGATTGGGTTAGATAACGACACGGCGAAGCATCATTCAAGCCGTGCAAAGGGGTCATGGGTGGCGTTGGCGAACGTATCAAGTGCTCTTAGTATTAAGGCTCTACGTTGGCACTACTCGAGGCGGTGATGATCTCTCCGCCGTGATCCGTCTTGCAGCCCAGGTACGCTGTGGGGCGGCCATCATGACTCGAGTGGCGGGAGCCTTCGACGATGGTGGCGCCGCAGCCGGTTTTATCCCCCACCCGCGCCACGGGCTGGCCCTCTACGTGAGAGGGCGAACCGGAGATGATTTCAGTGACGCCGTGAATGGGGCAACGGTGAAGGTCGCCTTTGCGAGCTACGGGTTTCATGAGGCTACCGTTGCGAGACGCCACTCGCCGGATGCTGTGCGGTAAAAAACAACAGGAACTACATCACTTTTCTGATTCGGGTCATCAGGATATGACCATATGAGCGGGCTAGGCAGGATGCGCACCAAGCGCCCATCACCCATGAATTCTAAACTATCGTCCGCAGGGTCGTTCGCAATTCTTAACGGTTGTAGCTGAGGGCCACCATTTTCTTCGACCATGCCTATGGTTTGCGAAGCAAATGGAAGTGAGGCAATATATTCTCTAGCATTCTTGCCATCTCCCATCAGCAGTCCGGCACGATTCCATACAGGCCTTCCCTCATTAAGAAGAGCCTCGGTATCACCTGCATCGAACAAATTGTGTAGGCGCTGATAAGCTTGACGCAATTCGTGACGTAATCGCGGTGTATCTTCAAGTGGTGTAGCATCCTCGACCCAATGAAAATTGGGAATAGAGTCAAGAACACGTAAGCTCATATCAACACGCTCAGCCTCAAGACTCTGGCCACTACCTACGACTAACCTTTCAGGTGAGCTTACTACGAACTCCCCACGCGTGCTGAGATGTTCGGTTTGATGCACCACCCCACCATTAACATTGGCTGGGTTTTGGCGGGCCTCTACAAACTCTCCGCTCTCCATGTCGTAGCGAAGTTGGAGAGTATTGAGACGCTCCTTATCTTGAGTGCGTTTATTAATGGCTTCAATCGATATATCAACCCAAAAGCTTTCTTTTGGGGCCTGTATATATCCACCTGTATCATCATCTGTTACCAAACGCCCTGCCTCATCTTCAACAAGGGGCGCAAAAATAAACGACACAGTATTTTGGCCCTCTTTAAGACTAGTGCTAATAGGATATGAAATAGAGTATTGCTCTGTCGTGCTATGAGACTGTACATTTAGATCATTAATACGCAAGACCCACACTGAGCCTTCGGTATGTATATTGACCCAGTACTCGCGTTCAATAGATTCCGCCATGGCTACACCCTTAAAAAATAAAAAAAATAATATTCCCCAGCTCACTAATTTGTTAAAAGGAAGTCCACTCCCCTTCTTCCCTTGGCCATATTGTTTTACCACCTTCCTCTTCACCTTCTTCTTGTACTTCAACATCACCCATCTCCTCAGTGTTTTCTCTACCTTCTAACAAGTCAGCTTCTCCATCGGCTCTACCACCAATAAGTTCATCATCATCTTGTTTTTTGTAACCAATCTCAGCATAAGCCTCCCCACTGAGCTTTACACCTTCGAAGATATACCGCTTCTCTCGCTTGCCCTCAGAGTTCTTCCGCGCTTCCCATGTCCAGGAAGTGTGGATAGAGCCACGTACGCCTGCCTGCGCTCGGACCATGAACACACTGCCTTCGACGTGAAGCTTTATTTCGGCACGCCCGAGAATCTGCAGCGTCCCGGTAAAATCACCGCTTACATCATTATCATCTGATTCTTCGCTCTCGCCTGACGCCGGGATACGCATCGCCGCGCCTGAGGTCAGTGTATGCTGCAGCGTGCCGGTAGCGCTTAATTCAAGATAGCCTTGTATCGTTCCGCTAACTCTCTCTCCTGCCTCAATGCGAGCGCGCGCTTTCTGAACTCGATCGGCACCGGCAGGTGACAACATGATGGTCGCGATGATTTCGATCAGATCGATCCTGCCGGTGACGCCAAGACTCAACGCTGATTCCAGATTACCTATTTGAAGCTCGAGATCGGGGCTGCCACTCACCGGCTGTAACACAAATCCTTGTGGTTTGAAGGAGAGTGACTTGCTGATGGTTATGCCGGAACCTATATGGCCACTATCAAGTTCCACCGGGCCGCTGGCGCCCCCGCCCATGGAAACGTAGTGAGTGATCGTCTGAACGGTCTCGACCATCAGCCCGATTAAACCCGGTGCATCGTTTTGGCGAGGAATTTCCTTGCGTCCGCCCCCAGCAGCTTCGATACTACGACTCCACTCAATCTTGTGCCGCCCGTATTGTCCGTTGAGGGTTCCTGTGACCTCCACCTTGGCGGAAACCTCACTCGTCATGATGATCGTTTCTACCTCAATGCCGACATCACCATTCAACTCGGTGCAAGGGTAAGGAATGACTGTCAAGGTGGCACTGGTGTCGCTGCACCCGAAGCACTGAATCGTCCCGAATGTCGCTTGTCCGCCCTGATCTGAGAAGAGACGCCTCCCAAACAGCGCTTCAAACGCTATGAACCCCAGCGTGACATCAAAGGGAATAAAATGACTGAGGCTTTCTGCCAGCCGGATAGACTGGTCGTAAGTAACCGAGATCTCTTCACTTTGTGAGGTAAGCAACCGGGACCCGTTCTCTATGCCGTTGGCACTGATGCATGGGGTTTGTGGGCGGCCACTCTGGCACGTTGATTCCCCCTCCCAAGTGACTTCCACATCGGCATTCAACCTGCCCCTGGCCACTCCCTCTTGAGGCTGGGCGATCACCAGCAGCGTCGTGGCGCCATCCACGGGGGGCCATTCAACCCTGCGGCTACTGTCTTCCTTGTCTTGCACAGCCCCCGCTTTGAGACAGCACCCGGCACTTTGCTCACACTCGACACAAGGCACGCCAAAGTCGGTGTCAGGGCCTTCATCACAGGCATCCTGATGGGAAGTAGAGCTTGTGGCGTACGCTGCAGGAATATCGGAAGGATCCATCATCATCCGATAAACATCGTCTTCTGCCAGCACCGTGCCCGGCGGAATGGGGCTTTCCGTCAGTGGCTCGGCTCCAGCGTCGAGATATGCCTGATAGATTCTCTCAGTGACGCTCGCCTCATCGACCGGCTCACCGCCATGCCGTTTTCGAGCAATGGCGACGATTTCATCAAATGCGTAATCTCTATCGAAGACTCTCCACTCGTTTTTCATCAAGTACATGGCGTCTTCATAGGTCGGCTGATAGCTCATGACTGCCCCTCGCTCACGATGGGTCGAAAATTGTCCTGCTGCATCGCTTCCTCGTCTGATGAATAGGGCGGTCTGAGCGCATGATAAACACGCCCACGGGGCAGCCAGGCCTCCAGATGGTCTCGCTTGCGCCAGGCGGCCAGCTTCGGGTTTTCGAGTATTTGCCGTGCCTCGGTGTAGTGCGCTGGGAAGTGATGTCCGAACTCGATGACGCACTTCGCCAAGGTGCGTACCTGCTTTTTCGAACTCAACCCGTACCCCTGGCCCAGCTGGGCAGCCGTCTGAACGGCCGATACTCGCTCATCGATCTGCATCCGGGGATACTGCTCGCCCAGTGCGAGCGCCAGTCTTGCGTGTGCCCGCTGCTGCATCAATGCTCCAAATCGAGCGAACTCGTTCTGGTCGATCGCAAATTGGCGGCTCCGGCGGCAGGCATCGCGCGCTTGATTGCTCAGCGACACCTGTACCAGGCACCCCTGTATCTCACTTGCCTGGGTATCGAGCGCAACCGGCGGCTCCAGCGTGAGGTCCGAGGGAAATGCCATCCGCGGTGAGACCGGTGTGATGAGTGTTTCCAGCGGGGCCATGAAGGCGGCCAGCTTCCAGGGCTCCAGCGCCTGGGTCATATCCAGCGCCACGCGTGGGTCATAAAAGCGGAAGTACACCGGGGCCTGGTCGTTGGCCGGGGTCCAGAGCATGGTGAACTTGCGAAAGTGCGCGCGCAGTTGCTTGAGCGTGGCATGGGAGTGAAACAGCACGCCCCAGTGCTGGTCCTGGGGTAGGCTCTCCAGCCAGGCGCGAAGGTCGCTATCGGCTTCCAGACGTACCAACCAGGGGGCATTGGCCCGGGTCTCGGCATTGGTAGAGGCGTAAAGGCACGTGTGCTGCGCGTCGGCTTGGCCCAACCTCGCCTGAATCTCGCGGCAGTTGACGCCGTCCACCACGGCCCAGAGCGGCGGCTGGTTGGTTGCCAGCAGCGCCGGCCAGGTAGTTTCGCTGTACGCGATGGGCGGCTCCACGGGGAGGGACTCGACTGGCTCGGGTTCCACGATGAGCGGCAGCATCTCGCCGTAAACCACCCGGTTCGTTGAGGATGTTTGATGCGCCAGTTCTACCAGCGTTTGCGACATGCCCTGGCGCCGAAACCGCTCCAGCAGCGTTTGAGCCGATTCCAGCCTTAAAAGGCTCAGGCCATCGTCCGAGAGTCGGCTTTGAAGCAGCGCGCGTACGTCGTCTTCCGATTCGGCCAGCACCGCCACGGTCACGATGGCCTCATCGGCCTCTTCGTTCCAGTGTCGGAACTCGGGTGTGTTGGCGACCACATGGCAGCGAGCGACCCAGTAATCCGGCGTGGCCATGGGTCACTCCTCCTCCAGCGGGCAGTGGGAGACGAAGGGGCTCCCCTCGCCGGCTGCCACTTCCAGTACAGCCGGCACCGGCGGCAGGGCGGCCGCGCTGGGCGAGGCCGAGCCCACGTTGAGCACCGGCGTCAC